>JAWXCP010000255.1:0-23872 GCA_034408685.1 Hyphomicrobium aestuarii
CGACCGCCTCGGCCGCGTCGCGGCGTCCATCCCGCCGGTGCCCCACAAATCCATCATCGCGATCCGCCCTTGCGCAGCGGATCAGTCGGGGTAATCAGGTACGTTTTTACAGGTGACCGAGCAGGTATGGCAGCCAATGCATTTATCGAGGTTCAAAACCATTGCTATTTGAGCGCGGATTTTCATGAGATCTGTCCTTACTCAGCCGCTGGGACTGGGGTGCCACGTTTTTCGCTGTAGGGCCGTTCGAGCCAGTCGACTGTTTTCACCTTGCGGATGATGACAAACTCGTCGCGATTGGTGCCGATGGTTCCGTAATAGTTGAAGTCGTAGGCAAGCTGGGCGTAACCACCGATCATATGCGTTGGGTTGAGCACAACACGGGTCACGGAATTGTGGATGCCGCCGCGATTGCCGGTCATCTCGGAGCCGGGCACGTTCACAATCTTTTCCTGGGCATGGTACATGAAGAGGGTGCCCTCCTTCATGCGCTGAGAAACCACCGCGCGCGCAACCAACGCGCCGTTGGAATTGTAGGCTTCGACCCAATCGTTATCGACGATGCCGACCTTGGCCGCATCGGTTTCGCTGAGCCAGACGATCGGCCCGCCGCGCGACAGCGTCAGCATCAACAAGTTGTCGGTGTAGGTCGAATGGATGCCCCATTTCTGGTGCGGCGTAATAAAGTTAAGCACGATCTGCTTGTGACCATTCGGCTTCAAGTTCATCACCGGTCCGGTTGTTTTAAGATCGACCGGTGAGCGGTAGACGCACAGGGATGCTCCGAAGGCGCGCATCCACAGGTGGTCCTGATACAGCTGCTGGCGACCGGTAAGCGTGCGCCAGGGAATCAACTCGTGGACGTTGGTGTAGCCGGCGTTGTAGCAAACCTTCTCGCTTTCAAGACCCGACCATGTCGGTGCCGAGATGATCTTGCGCGGCTGGGCGACGACATCGCGAAAGCGGATCTTCTCGTCTTCCTTTGGCAAAGCGAGATGGGCGTGTTCGCGCCCGGTGGCTTTGGTGAGGGCTTCCCACGCCTTCACCGCGACTTCGCCGTTGGTCTCGGGCGCCATCATCAAGATGACTTCCGTGGCGTCGATATCGCTGACGATCCGGGCCAATCCCTTGTTGGCACCGTCGGTATGGACACCGTTGAGCGCCTTGAGATGCTCAACCTCGTGCCCGGTTTTCCAGGCCATACCCTTGATGCCGTTGCCGATCTTTTCCATCAGCGGACCGAGCGCAGTGAACCGCTCGTAGGTGTGTGGGTAGTCGCGCTCGACAGCGACGACGACAGGCATGGTTTTGCCTGGGATGGGCTCGCATTCGCCCGTTTTCCAGTCCTTAGGGTCGAACGGCTGGGCGATCTCGTTAGCGCTGTCGTGCTTGATTGGGTTCAAGACGACATCGGTTTCGATGCCCAGAACTTCGGGCGCTACGGCCGAGAACGCCTTAGCGATGCCCTTGTAGACTTCCCAATCCGAACGCGCTTCCCAGGCTGGATCAACCGCGCTCGTCAGCGGATGGATAAAGGGGTGCATGTCCGATGTATTGAGGTCGTTCTTCTCGTACCAGGTGGCAGTGGGCAGCACGATGTCGGAGTAGACGCACGTCGTCGACATACGAAAATCGAGCGTCACGAGCAGGTCGAGTTTTCCTTCCGGCGCGTTCTCGTGCCAGACGACTTCTTTGGCGCGAGCGCGGCCCTCAGCACCCAGGTCCTTACCCAGCACGCCATGCGACGTGCCGAGCAGATGTTTCAAAAAGTATTCATGCCCTTTGCCTGACGAACCCAGCAGGTTAGAGCGCCAGACAAATAGGTTGCGCGGCCAGTTCTTGGGATTATCGGGATCCTCGCAGCTCATCTTCAAGCTGCCATCCTTTAGGCCCTTTGCAACGTAGTCCTTGGGCTCCATTCCGGCAGCGGCAGCATCTTTTCCGATTTGTAGCGGGTTGGTCTCAAGTTGGGGCGCAGACGGCAGCCAGCCCATGCGCTCGGCACGGATGTTGTAGTCGATGATCGCGCCATCCCATGGTCCTGGAGGCGCTGTTGGCGACAGCAAATCCGAGACCTGCATCGTCTCATAGCGCCACTGGTCGGAGTGGGCATAAAACGACGAAGTCGAGTTCTGTTGGCGCGGCGGGCGGCCCCAATCGAGTGCGAAGGCGAGCGGCGCCCAACCGGCCTGTGGTCGCAGTTTTTCCTGGCCGACATAGTGTGCCCAGCCGCCGCCCGATTGGCCTACGCAACCACACATGACGAGCATGTTGATCACGCCGCGATAGTTCATGTCGGCGTGGTACCAGTGGTTCATGGCAGCGCCGATGATGATCATCGAGCGGCCTTTGGTCTTTTCGGCGTTGGTTGCAAATTCGCGCGCAACCTGGACGATCTTATCGCGCGAAACGCCGGTGATTTTCTCAGCCCATGCCGGAGTATATGGGACGTCGTCGTCGAGCGACGTGGCGACATTATCGCCGCCGTAACCGCAATCGACTCCGTAGTTGGCTAAAAACAGGTCGTGCACGGTGGCGACAAGCGTGTCGCCGTCAGCCAGCTTGAGCCTCTTTACCGGGATACGGCGCTGGAGAACGCTGGCGTGATTGGTGGAGGTGAAATGCGCGTGCTCGATGTTGCCAAAGTACGGGAAGGCGACGTCTGCGAACTCATCCTTGATGTCGGCCAATGACAGTCGAAGCTTCGTTGGTACACCGGAGGCGTTCTTTTCCTCGAGGTTCCACTTACCGGTCTCGCCCCAGCGGAAACCAATGGTGCCGCGCGGCGCGATAATGGTGCCAGAGGTCTCGTCAAATGCGACTGTCTTCCATTCTGGATTGTTAGTTTCGCCAAGACTGCCGTCGAGATCGGATGCTCGTACAAACCGGTCTGGCACGAGGTTGTCGCCTTGGCGAACGAGGCGCACCAGCATCGGCATGTCGGAGTACTGGCGGACATAGTCGCGGAAGTACGTCACCTGCCGGTCGACGTGATACTCTTTCAAGATCACGTGGCCCATGGCCATAGCGAGCGCTGAGTCTGTGCCCTGCTTAACGCTGAGCCAGATGTCGCCAAATTTTGACGCCTCCGAATAGTCGGGGCAGATGACGGCGCTCTTCATGCCGCGATAGCGGGCTTCCGTATAGAAATGCGCGTCTGGCGTGCGGGTCTGGGGGACGTTAGAGCCCCACAGGATAATGAACCCGGCGTTGTACCAATCGGCACTTTCGGGCACGTCGGTCTGCTCGCCCCAGGTTTGCGGGCTGGCTGGCGGAAGGTCGCAGTACCAGTCGTAAAACGACATCGACACGCCGCCGATCAGTGACAGGTAGCGCGATCCGGCCGCATACGAGACCATCGACATCGCGGGGATCGGCGAGAACCCGAAAATGCGATCGGGGCCGTAGACTTTGGCGGTGTAGGCGTTTGCGGCGGCGACGATTTCGGTGACTTCATCCCAGCCCGCCCGGACAAAGCCGCCGTGACCGCGCTTGCTGGTGTAGCTTGCGCGCTTGGCGGGGTCTTCGACGATCGATTTCCACGCCGCAACCGGCGTCATCGTTATGCGCGCCTCGCGCCACAACTTGACGAGCCGTGAGCGCACCAGCGGGTACTTTACGCGGTTGCCAGAGTAGAGATACCAGCTGTAGCTGGCGCCACGCGAGCATCCGCGCGGCTCGTGGTTTGGCAGGTCCGGGCGCGTGCGCGGGTAGTCGGTCTGCTGCGTCTCCCATGTGACGATGCCGCCTTTGACGTAGATTTTCCACGAACATGAGCCGGTGCAATTGGCGCCATGAGTCGAGCGCACGATCTTGTCGTGCTGCCAGCGCGAGCGATAGCCATCCTCCCAGGAGCGATCTTCGCTCGTGGTCGTTCCGTGACCATTCGAGAACGGCTCGGAGACTTTGTTAAAGAACGTCAGTCGGTCGAGAAAGTGGCTCATAACTGGCCCTCAATTGTGCGGGATGTCAGCGGGATGTCACTTGGCTCAAATCTATTGGGCAGGTGTCATTGGCGGGGACTGCAACGGCGAGTTCGAGCCGCCATGTTCGACATCAAACAGCAGACCGCCCGGGCGCGTGTAGAACCACCAGGTGATCGCGATGCAGCTTACGTAGAACGCGAGGAAGGCATACAGGGCTGCCTCCGGGCCGCCGGTCGCCGCGATCGATGTACCGAAACTTTTTGGAATAAAGAAAGCGCCGTAAGCTGCGATGGCAGACGTGAAACCAATGATCGCGGCAGCCTCTTTGTCCGACTGGCGAACGCGGTCAGCGGTCGAGAGGCCGGGCTCAAGGCGCGCCACTTCTTTGCGCATGATGGCCGGGATCATCTGGAAGGTGGAGGCATTGCCGACGCCGGTGGCGGCAAACAGGAACAGGAAGCTTGCGAAGAACACCGGGAATGCCGATGGACTGCCCTTCATACCGATCGCATACAGCACGCCGAGTACGCCAATGCTCATGGCGATGAAGACCCAAAACGTGATCCGCCCGCCGCCGATCCGGTCGCAGGCCTTGCCAGATGCCGCCCGCGCCAGCGCGCCCACCAGTGGGCCAAGGAATGCGTATTGTAGCACGTTGATGTCAGGAAATAGGATCTTTGCTAACAGCGGGAACGCTGCCGAGAAGCCGATGAACGAGCCGAAAGTACCGGTGTAGAGCCAGCACATGATCCAGTTGTGGGTCCGGCTGAAGATGACCGACTGGTCGGCGAATGACGCCTTCATCGTCGCGATGTCGTTCATGCCGAACCACGCCGCGAATGCCGACGCGATAATAAATGCAACGAACACGTAGCCGGCATTCTGGAGCCACAACGTAGTCTTCACACCGCCGATGGTGGCAGTTTGCGGCTCGCCACCGAGCCACCCGAATACGCCAACGGTGATGGCAAGCGGCACCACGAACTGGACGACGCTGACGCCGAGGTTGCCAAGGCCCGCGTTGATGGCGAGCGCGTTGCCCTTTTCAGCCTTCGGGAAGAAGAACGAGATGTTGGCCATCGACGAGGCGAAATTGCCGCCGCCAAATCCGCACAACAGGGCGAGGACCAGGAAGATCCAATAGGGCGTCTGGGGGTTTTGGACCGCATAGCCCATGCCGAGTGCTGGTATCAGCAGCGACCAGGTGGCCAGTGTCGTCCACAACCTGCCGCCGACGATCGCAGGCATGAAACTATAAAAGATGCGCAGCGTTGCGCCCGACAGCCCGGGAAGCGAGGCGAGCCAAAACAACTGCTCGTTGGTGAAGGCGAAGCCTACGGACGGCAATTTGGCAACGACGACCGACCACACCATCCAGACCGAGAATGACAACAGCAGACACGGCACCGAGATCCAAAGGTTCCGTCGCGCGATGGCGCGGCCTTCGGTATCCCAGAACGTCTTGTCTTCCGGGCGCCAGTCTTTGATTGCTCCGGTGGCTGCTAGCGCGCCATGCTGGACTGGACCATGGATGGGTCGCATTTCGGGAAGTTCGGGCAGCGCATGAGGGGCAATGCCCGACAATGCTGCTTCTTTTTCCATCTGCCGAACCGCGGTGTGCATCCACAGCAGCGAAATCGACGCGATTAGGAACAGGAGCCAGAAGCAACTCTGCCAGACACCTGTGAGATCGTTCAAAGCGCCGAATGCGATTGGCAAGATGAAGCCGCCAAGGCCACCGACGAGGCCAACGACACCGCCAACCGATCCGACGCGATCGGGATAGTAGACCGGGATGTGTTTGTAGACGGCCGCTTTACCGAGGCTCATGAAGAAGCCGAGCACAAACGTGACGATGACAAAGCCCGTAAGGCTCATACTGGTCGAGAACGTCACCGGCCCGCGAATGCCTTCGACAACATATTGCGTTGGCGGATAGGACAGAATGAACGCGCAGATGACCGAGACGGTAAAAGTCCAGTACATGATCCGGCGCGCGCCGAACTTGTCTGATAGATGCCCGCCATAGGCGCGGAAGATCGACGCCGGGATGGAATAGGCCGCAGCGATCATGCCAGCGGTGGTGATGTCGAGCCCGTAGACACCGATCAGATAGCGCGGCAGCCATAGAGCCAGGGCAACGAACGCGCCGAACACGAAGAAATAGTAGAGCGAAAAACGCCAGACCTGGACGTTCTTCAGCGGCTCCATCATCGCTGAAAGCGGTTCGGGCTTTTGGCCAGTTTCGCGGCGGCGGGCGAGGTCGGGGTCATCCTTCGTGAACAGGAAGAAGATGACCGCCGTGACCGCCAGGGCAACGGCCCACACCAAAGCGACGGTTTTCCAGCCGTAGGCCACCATGATGACGGGAGCTGCAAACTTGGTGACGGCGGCACCAACATTGCCGGCGCCGAAGATACCCAGTGCGGTCCCCTGCTTTTCTTTGGGGAACCATTTCGACACGTAGGCGATGCCGACCGAGAACGACCCGCCGGCGATGCCAACACCGAGTGCGGCAAGCAGGAACGTCGGGTAGTCGTAGGCAAACGTCAGGAGTGCGGTCATGACGGCAGCTGACAGCATCGTAAACGTGTAGACGATACGCCCACCATATTGGTCGGCCCAGATGCCAAGCATCAAGCGTATCAACGAGCCAGTGAGGATTGGCGTTCCGACGAGCAGGCCGAACTGCGTGTCGTTGAGGCCGAGATCTTTTTTGATCTGGATGCCGATGATGGCAAAGATCGTCCAGACAGCGAAACAGATCGTGAAGGCGAACGTCGATAACCAGAGCGCGCGTTGTTGGTCACCAGCGTTGATATCGATCCCTACCGACATGTTGGTCCCCAGTCCTCAATGGTCGATCTCAATGACCCGGGACAAGAGTTCATTCAAAACCGCCGCTGCGAATTGATTGTGATCAAGCGCTTACGCTTCACGGTAAGTTTCAAGAGTGTCGAGACACATTTTCAGGACAGTCGCTGCTGAAGATCAGGCTGCAAACATCCGCAGCGCAATTTAAGAATTAACATAAGTCAAGTCGGCGAAGATCCACTGTGCTAGCGTTGCAAATCACGACCCTTTGCATTGAGGAGGATCGCTTGCGGCGCGAAGATGAGGACGAGGTTCGTCGGCTGCCTCTACTCACTGGCGTCGCCGAGACCCACATAACATTTTTGCTGAAGAACGCATTTTTGCAGCGGTTTCCAGCGCACGTGGAACTCATTCGTGAGAATGAGCCTGCCGACTTCTTGTATGTGATTGTTGATGGCCAGATCGAATTGTACGCGGCCTTTCGTGATCGCGAGACGACGGTCGCAGTGCTCGAACCGGGTCAAAGCTTTATCGTGGCAGCCGTCGTGTTGGACCGTGTTTATCTCAAGTCGGCGCGGACCCTGGCACCGTCGCGCATGCTTATGATTCCAGCCGAGGCGGTGCGCCACGTCTTTGGAACCGATGCGGCGTTCGCGCGCGCGATTGCTGAGGAACTGGCGTTGGCCTATCGGGCCGTCGTCAAAGAAATCAAAAATCAGAAACTGCGGTCCGGGCTGGAACGGCTTGCCAACTGGCTAATCGCCAGAGACCGGGAAGTCGGTTCGGAATGTAAGTTTGACCTCCCCTATGACAAAAAGATTCTTGCCTCTCGCCTTGGTATGGCGCCCGAAGTCTTGTCACGCTCGTTTTCGGCCTTGGCTGGCTACAACGTGGAAGTGGCTGGACGTCACGTGACCTTACATGATCGCGAGGCCCTGCTACGCTTGGCCAAACCGAGCCCAACGATCGACGATCCGTTGACTTGATGGCCGCTCCAACCGGCTCGGACGGTGCTAGGCGCTCGTTTTGATCAACCGGCCGAACGAGAGGACGAAAGCCCGGCCGCGTTGAGTTCCAATCGGCCGTCGCGCAGATTAAAAATATGGTCGAAGCGGTCGAAGATCTTATCGTCGTGGGTGACCGCGATAATGGCGGCGTCCTGCTCAACGGCCACCTTGCGCAGCAGGTCCATGACGATGCCGGCGCGCTTGGAGTCGAGTGCGGCCGTTGGCTCGTCGGCCAAGATGATGCGAGGGCGGTTGGCGAGCGCCCGGGCGATGGCGACGCGCTGTGCTTCACCGCCCGAGAGCTGAGCCGGCATTGACGACGTGCGATGGCCAACCTCCAGATAGTCGAGCAGCTCTAGCGCGCGCGCACGCGCGGTGACGGCATCTGCGCCAGCCAGTTGCAGGACGAGCGCGACGTTGTCGCTCGCGTCGAGAAACGGGATCAGGTTGTGGAACTGGAAGATGAAGCCGATCTTGTCGAGCCGGAGCTGACGTAAGTTCGAGCGTAGCCATTTCCCATTTTCGAGCACCCGCTCCCCGTCAAGTTCCATCGATCCAGAATTCGGGTCGAGAATGCAGCCGATCACGTTTAGAAGCGTCGTTTTGCCGGAGCCAGATGGCCCAAGCAGGGCGACCACCTGGCCGGGAAAGATGTCGATCGAAACATCGCGCAGCGCATCGACGCGCGATGGCCCCTCGCCGAAGTGCTTCGACACATGCTCGACGCGCACCAGCGGGTGGGATCCCTGTAATTGTCCCATGTCAGCCTCCCAGTGCGGTTGCGGGATCGACCTTCAAGGCTGCCCGCACGCCGAGCCCACTCGATAGCAAGCACACGATAAAGACGATGAGGCCCAGCATCATTACGTTGTCGGCTTCGAGAACAACGCGGCGCGGGAAAAAGTCTTTGATGTTGACGATAAGCAGTGCGCCGATCGCAAAACCGATGACGCCGAGCGCGATGGCCTGCTGGACAATCATACTGACGATGGTGCGGTCTGGCGCGCCGATCAGCTTCAACGTCGCGATCTGCTTCATTTTCTCCATGGTCATCGTATAGATGATCAGCGCGATGATGACGGCTGAGACGATCAGCAAAAGCGTCGTAAACAGTCCGATCTGGCGGCGCGCACGGTCAACGAGCGAGCGGGTTAGGATCAGTTCCTGTGCCTCCTGCGTGATGGCAGAGAGGTGTTTCCAGCGGTGGATCGTATCGGCGACAGCGGTCGGCGAGGCGTCTGTCTGCAGCCGCGCGACGACGGCGTTCACGGTGTCCCGGCTAGCCCCGCCAGCGCCGCGTGCGATCTGCACCCGGGCCGCTGCGGGGGACAGCTCGAACTGTAGCTTTTGGGCATCGAGCAACGTCATGAACACGGCCGGGTCGCCGCCGGATGCGACCTGGTGCTGGGTGCTGCCGACAACCACAAAGGTATTCCGGCCGAGCTTCAGGGTCGCGCCAAGCGCTAGGCCACTGGTTCTGTCGGCAACGATTTCAAAATGGCTCTGGCCAATGTGTCGGCCTTCGACGATCACGGGCGGACCGCCGGGGCGCCCGGGTTCGAAGCCGATTACATACAGCCGCGGCTTGCCACCAACATGATCGGCTTCCACAGTCTGGTAGGTGAGGCTGCCAGCAGACGTCACGCCAGCGATGCGAGCGATGGCCTCGCGGGTATCACCTGGAATGCGAGAGGCCTCGGCGAAGGGACCGCGTGTATTGGCCTCCACGACCCACACGTCGACGGCTGGCGAGCGCGCGGTGGTGAGGGCGTCGACGACGAGGCCCTTGTAAATGCCGATCATCGCCAGCACCACGCCAAGCAGCAATCCGAGCCCGACGCAGGTCAGGAGAAAACGGAACAGGTTGTGGCGGATATCGCGATAGGCAAGGTTCATTTCGCGGGCTCCGCCACCGAAGTTGGTGCGATCCGCTCCATGCTCACGCGCGCCGCGCGACCGTCCTTAAAGCCAGATCCGACGGCCGTGATGACTTGAGCTGCGGACGGCAGACCGGAGATGATCTCGAGCCGCGAGTCCGCGGTGCGATGGCGGAACTTGACTTCGCGCTGTCGGAGACGTCCCTCCTCGACAGTCCACACGGTTCCCTTCCGTCCATCGTAGCCGTGCACAGCGGCTTCGGGCACCAGCAAGGCCTTGTCGAGGACGGCGACCGTGATCTGGAACTCGGCCTGCTCGCCGAGATGCAACTGCGACGGCGGCTTGTCGCCCCTGATGTAGACACGCCGCTCCTCGCTGACACGATCGCTTTCAAGCCCGATGCGAACGACTTGCCCCCTGAATGTGTCAAGCGGGCGAGAGCGCAAGCGAGCCTCGACTTTTTGGCCTTCCTGGATGAATCCGGCGCGCGCCTCGTCGACGTAGGCGAGGCCCCAGTGACTGTCGGCGGCGATCAGTGTGAAGATCGGATCGCCGGCTTTGATGACAGTGCCAAGCTCCTTGTGCCGCTCGATAACCAGCCCATCATACGGCGCCAGCAACGTGCGGTGGCTTAGCATCGTCTCCTCGAATCGAAGTTGGGCCTGCGCGTCTGAAAGTTGTGCCTTGGCACTCTCCGCTTCGCTCGTCGCCACCGACACGTCGGCTTTGGCGACGGCTTCGTCGCGCAGCGTTTCCTGGGCGGACTGCTGGGAGACAATGTCGCGACCAGCTAGCGTCTGCTTGCGGCGATTGGCATCGCGCTTTTGATCAAAGATCGCCTGCGCCTTCTCGATATTTGCGGCCGCCCGCAGGATAGTGACTTTGGCAATCGCAAGTGCGGCACCTGCTTTGGCAACTTTTGCTTCCTGTTCTGCGGTTGCGAGGCTGGCGAGCGCCTGCCCCTTCGTGACGCGGTCACCATGGTCGACGTTCAGCTGGACGAGTGTGGCACCGACCTCGAAGCCAATCTTGGAAAGTACGCGCGCTTCGACCGTGCCGAGGCCGAAAACGCGGATCGGCACGTTTTGCGCCTCTGATGCGACCGTGACCTGAAGCGGGCGGTTTGATGCGATCATTACAGCCACCCAACCGGCGGCGGCGATGCCAGCGGCGATTAGGCCATACTTGACGATAGGGTTCTGTAAAAGTGTCGCGCCGGTCATATCTGCTGTCCGCCGTTCGGGGTTTTCGAGCGCTGCTGCTTTTTGGTTGCCGTTGCGCCGAGGCCAGGTCGCAGTGCTCGGAGATAGATCTTGAAAACTTGTTCGGCGTTCGACTGGGCCAATGCCGGATCGCCGGAAATCATCGACTGCATGACGAGGCCCTGGATGGTGCCGATGAATAGAATCGCGGCGGCTCGAGTTTCGATGTCAGTCGCAATCTCGTTGGACAATTTGCCGGCCTCAAGTTGGGTTGCGACCCGGTCGGCATAGCGTTGCAGCAGTGAGCGCGCAGCCAGCTTCGCCGCCGTTTCACGTGCATGCTGGAGTTCACCAAACATCAGGCGCGGGACGCCAGGATTCTCGATTACGAAAGCGAGATGGCTCATGAAGATGGCGCGTAAGGCCTCGGGCGGTGTGTTCGCTGACCCGGCGGCATGGTCAATCCGGTCGAGCAAACGGTCAGCTACCCACTCCATCGCCCGCTGCCAGATCGCGTCCTTGGACGGGAAGTGGCGGAACAATGCCCCTTGGGTGACGCCCATCTGCGCGGCGATCACGGCCGTGGTAATTTCGCTCGGGTTCTGTTGTCCAGCCAGCGCGATGACCGTCTCGACTGTGTGGGAGCGCCGCTGTTCAGCAGACATATTTGATGACGGCATCGCTCGCCCGATTAAAGGATAGTAACCACTCACTATCTTTTTTGGTGGGCAGCTGTCAACGCGATTGGCCATGGAGATTTTCAGGAGTCGTGTGCGCTCTACGTCTGACCCCGCCAGCTTTGCCTCGATGAGGGCAATGTCGTCGAAACCGCCTGGCCGATGAACGGGGACTGCTATGGCCGTTGCCATCCCGACCGAATTCAAGGAGGCCAGCCTGAACCTGGGTCAGAACATTGGGTGCGAGCGAGCCTTGAGTCGGGCGATCTTGGTCTCGGCAATCATGCGATGAAGCTAACCGCTGTCGCGAGGCAAACCCAAGCCCCGCAGTAACGCCTTAGCCAGGCGCTCGCTGACGATGTGCTCGTCGCTGGTGTCGCCTCAGACGCGACGGGTGTGCCTTACGATCAAGACCTAACAAAACATATCGCGCTGAACGCCAAAGAAGATGATCCGTGTAGGTATCTTGGGCATATCATGGGCGCGATGTTCTCGCTCATATGCTAACCCATTGAAAGTACTGGTCGGAGCGGGGAGATTCGAACTCCCGACCCCTTGCTCCCGAAGCATCCGCAATCGCGTTCCACTTGATACGCCTTGGAACGCCACGGACAGCTCAACCGCTGTAAAATCCCACAAAAACCGGGGTTAACTTATCTGCCGGATGGACTATGCCGTCCATTCTGTTCCATGCTGTATCCTAGTTTTGTGCCGGGAGGTGTGCCGGGGATCTGGGTCGCGCAGGCCCCGGCACAAAATCAGGGGGAACGCACATGCCGAAATCAGCACGGCGGACTGTGGCGGCGAAGGATCGAGCAATTGCCGCGGCGCGCCACCTTGGCGTCGGCCGTGAGACCGAGTACCGGGTCGAGGGCAACGACGGGTTGGTGCTGGCAGTCCTGGCGAGCGCGGCCGGGGATGTAGCGGCGAAGCGCGTGTGGCGCTGCTATTACTCGGCACGGCGCCCGGATGGGGGACGGCAACAGCGCAAGCAGCGGCTCGGCAACTACCCCGCCGTGTCGCTTGCGGAAGCTCGGCGGCAAGCCCTTGATCTGATGTCGGAGGTCAAGCGTGGCCATGATCCGGTTGCCGATGAAAAGCGGAGGGCAGTCGATCGGGCGCGCTCTGCGCTTTCCTTCAGCGAGATGGTCGCCGACCACCTAGCCGAACAGGCGCGCTCAGGCGTCTCATCAGTGACGATCGCACAGATCGAGCGCGCGCTGGCGGTGGACGCGTTGCCAGCGCTGGGCAAGCGTGAGCCGCGCACGATTACGGCTGCGGAGACTGAGGCTGCCGTCGACGCCGTCCGTGATCGCGGAAGCCCAGGGATGGCGCGCCATCTGGTGAAGCACATCAAGCATGCCTTCAACGGCATCCTGGACAGCGCGCAATTGGCCGCCAAGTACCGGCTTGAACACAACCCAGCGACACGCGTGGGCCGGGCGCGACGGGGCCAGGGCGGTCGGTACGGGCGATACACGCCTCGCGCAAGGTATCTCACGGACGAAGAAATCGTGTGCTTCCTCGCTGCGCTGCGCAGCAGCCGCCTTGACCCGCTGACCGTGACTGTCATTCGGATCTTGGTCTTGACGGGTCAGCGGCGCGGCGAGGTGCTCGGGGCACAGCCAAACGAGCTGCACTTGGCGGTTGCCAATCCGAAATGGGTCATTCCGGCGTCGCGAACGAAAAACAGGCGGGTCCATGTCGTTCCGCTTGCGCCGGACTGCGTTGACCTCTTCGGCGGCGCGATGCGGATCACCGGCCACGCCGATTGGGTGTTTGCCAGCCACGGTGCGGCGGCCGGTGTCGTTGATGGCCATTCGATACAGCGAGCCACGCGTCGGCTGGTAACGCGATCCGGGCTTGAGCATTTCACACCTCACGATCTGCGGCGCACCGTCGCCACTGGCATGCGTCGGATAGGCGTGCCCGCCGACGTGGTGAGCCAAGTGCTGAATCACACGCGGCAGGACATCACCGGCAAGGTCTATGACCACCACGTTGCCGAACCCGAAAAGCGAGACGCCTTAGAGCGCTGGGCGCTTCACGTCGCGGCGCTTGAGGCCGGTCAGTTGTGAGCATCAACGATTTTCCAAAGGGCAGTTTTGAGCGCGCTGCATCGGAAGGTGGGTTAGATGAGGTGTGGGCTCTCGCCTGCAAGAGGCTAGGCACTTCGGCGTGCGAACTAGGCGATCCGGAAGTGGTGCGGTCACTGTTGGTCGAGGTTTCACGATCCGACCATGTGAAAACGGTGCTCGGGTCCACCGCTGCCGTTGAAGCCGCGCTGGCCAAAATTTACGGAACGGATCATCTCGCGAACCTGTTGATTACTGGAACGCTCGCGACGTCCCTTTCGCCTGTGCCGTTGTTCGCACTACTCGGGACGCGTTGTTCATGCGTCAATCCTCAAGTTCGATTTGAAATTGCAGGACGACACCATGCTTCGTTCGAGCAATCGCGGCTCGCTTTCGTGCAGCGGGACAATACCGATTTACGACGCCTCCGCGATCGACAACGCGCTGGGCTTGCCATCGAATGGGATGACTTGCCCCTCCGGAGTGTCGCGAGTCTTCAGACCGTAGAAGGTGATCGGGCGCCGAATTCTAACGAACTGGAACAGTTGCTCGAAGTCGTTGCCAAGTCCGATTGCACTTTTGCCGATGAGGCTCGGGATTGGCTAGAATACATCGGCGGTGCCGATCTAGTCGATGGAGTGCTTCGAGACGTGTGGCTCGACATGCCGATAGGGCTACGATTGTCGATTAACAGACGACGCGGGATCGCGACGGCCGCACGTGGACGTCCTCCAAGTTGGGCAGGGCTTGCCCTCAAGAACCTATGTTCCGACCTTGCAACCGCCGGATGGACGCCAAATTCGGCGTTAAATCAAGGTCGTGCCACAGGCGATTGGCACGAGACCGCCCGGCTTGTCGGAAAAGTCTACGGTCTCCCTCCTGTTTCTGATGCCAGTCATCACACTCGCTGATGTTCACGTTATGTCCGTCATTTATCGCACCTGAAGCACTACCCCGACTCAGGCCAGTGTCCCACTCAGTCATTGCAACGCTGAGGCAACTTCCTGATGACTCTTCCTGCCCGTCCAGACCTCCCGCGCTATCTGACACCGCGCGAGTGTTCCGAACTCTGTGGATACAAGCGGACTTCCCTGTATCGCCTGGAGCAAAACGGTGAGTTCCCCCGCCGGTACCGGCTGGGAATTAATAAGGTCGGCTGGCTCGAAAGCGAGGTCCGCGACTGGCTGATCAGCCGCCCCCGGATTACACCCACGACCACCTCGGCCGCAGGCCCGCAATGATCCAGGTCATCACGCTACCCGTGGCCGGGCGCGATCTTCACATCACTGCCGATCTTGAGACAACCAAGCGCCTTGAGGCCGTTCTGGGAGCGCTCTACCCATTCGCGGGCCGCCTTGAGAGAGCTGAATTGACCCACCAGGACGTCGCCCAAATTTACGGCGTTTTGTTTCGGGGCTATCCGGACCCACCGACGATGGCCGAACTTACCGCGCATGTGTTTGAGCAAGGCTTGCACGCCCACAAACGGCTGGCCTTTCTCTTGGCAGCGTTGACCCTTGGGACCGCTGCGCGCGAGCGCCACCTGCAGCGCCTTCAAGCAAACATCGATGGCACGATCGCGCCTTCGAAGGCTGACGAGCTTCGCGCTGGGAGCGTGCCAACATGACCGACTTAAGCTTCATTGCCAATGCCTGCAGCTATTTTGACGCTGAAAACAAACGGCTCCAGGCCGCGTTCGAAGCGGAGCTTGACCCCGATGAGCGACGCCAAATCGAGATAGCGCGCAACGAAGCTGCACTGCGGCTCGATGCGGCATTGATGACTAGGACAGCGCTTGAGGGTGTGATGCGATCCATCATCGCCAGTATTGAGCTTGAAATTTCCCGCATGTACGGCCGCCAGCCGAACTGACGGGATGATCCCCGGTAGCCGCGCTTGAGTTAGTGCAGCCCGCTGGCCAGTCGCCAGCGGGCGTAGGGGAACCATGCCGAATGAAACCTCAAAGACCATCGCCAGCGAAGGCAGCAAAGGGTGCAGACAGCCGCCGGTTCGCTGTCGTCCCGATGCGCGCGTTCAGCGATGAACGCTTCACGATGACCCACCTTAGAGTGCTCGGCTGCTTGGCGAGCCACACAGACCGAAATGGCTGGTGCCGGGTCAAACAGGCTGTCTTGGGCAACGCGATCGGGATTGCACGACAGACCGTGAACGCTCGCCTTGGGGACTTAGTCGAGTGGAGCTATGTCGAGCGCCACACCAGCAAATGCGCTGGCCGGTCGATTTTTTATCGCGTTTTGCTAGATAACCCGACTGCGGACCAGGCGTTCGACGACGGCATCGACGAGCTTCTTCACGCCGAAGCCCTCGACGGTGCCATTCCAGAAACGCATAACGACATCGAGTCTAGCGACCAGTGTCGCCTACGGATGACACCAGCCACAGCTGACACCAGGTGTCGCGTGCATGAGCTGACACCAGCTGTCCGTTACAGCGATGACAGCGATAAAACACTTGCTTTAACGGCTTCTTCAACACCCTCACCCCCTACCCCCGCAAACGGGGGAGGGAGCGGGCGAGGCTTCGCCAATCGTTCCGGTTTGGTGAAGGGCCAGCCCCACCACGATGCGTCTCGTGCTCCATCGGAGATCGACGCGCTGCTGGCAGCCGTTGCCACAACGCCGGACCGAGCGCGAGCGGTCGAAGAGGTGATCGGCCCAATCGTTCGCACTAGGACCCTGACAGCTCCCGATCCAGTCTTCGCGCTGGGCACGGTCGCCGACTTCGTGGCGAAGCACAGCCCGTCCGCATCGGATGCTGCTGCGATCGTCGACGCGGTGCGATCCGCGAGGCGCGCCACCGTGAAACCGGCTGACATCGAGGACGCGGTGCGGGCTCAGATCGCAGCAAAGAATGCCGGGAACGCCGAAGGTCGCGTGGCGCTTTCGCCCTCCGACCCGGAGTGCGCGGCTTGGTTGGCCTACGCTGAACCGCTGGCCAAAATCGACCCGAGCCTGGCAAAGATCGCCAGCATGCTCGGAAAAGGCTTCGGCGCGATCGTGCCGTCACGCTGGCCACCGGGGGCATGCGCAACGGATGAGATCAAGCGTGACCGGTCCGCGTCTCCAGACCAGCGCTGGGCATCAGGCTCGATCGGGGGTCCGGCTTCATGACCCGAACACTCCACAATCACCAGCGGCGGTTGTCATGGCCACCACGGCATGAGCCTATCGAACCGGATAACGCGGCCAACGCAGTCTTGGACCGAATTGAAGCCGACGTCCGCCACCTTCTGGCAATCGGCGCCGAGGCACCGCTCCGTGCCCGGCTCCAACGCCTGCTGCCAAACCGATTTGAAAGCGAGGCCAGCCTGTGAGCGATTTCACGTCCATCGCAGACTTGAAGGTCGTGGTCGGGCTCGAAAACGAGGGCCTCACAAAGGGGCTGGCCTCGACCTCAGAACTCATCAAAGGCTGGGCTACCGAAGGGGCCGGATTCATCGGCGGTTTCGATCAGGCGATGAAAGGCCTGGGCGTTGGGAGCGAGGTCTTCGCCACTCTGTCCAGCGGTGTCTCGACGCTCGGCGGGAGGCTCGGCACACTTCAGACCGTGCTTCAAGCCACACGGCAGGTCTTTGCAGCGCTGGGTGCTGAGGAGGGCCTAGCTCAGGTCGATACCGCCTTCGCCGATCTGCAGAGCGCGTTCTCAACGACCTTCACTGCATCGCTCGAGCAAGCAAGCTCTGAAGTCACGCTGTTGGCGCAAAACTTACTCGGCCTCGGCGGCGATCTAGGCGACACTCAGACCTCTATCACGTCGCTGGCGGATGCGGCGCTGAATCTGGCGGCAACTGGCATCAAAGAGGTCTCGTTCCAAATACGGTCGCTCGGCCCCGAGTCAGCGCAAGGCCTGGACGTACTGACCGAGTCGCTGCGCCGCGCCGAAGTGCAAGTCGCAAAGCTCCGCGCCGCAGCTGACGCTGGCGGCAGCGATTTGACGTTAATGGGTCCATACGGAAGCTTAGCGGACCGCATCGACAAGTCGGCGGAGGCTTTGAAGAGGGAGGCGGATCAGCTTGAAAATCGGATGGGGCTGACCCGGATGATGATCGGCCTCGAGGAATATTATGCCGCCGCCAAAAAGCGAGACGCCGACGAGGCATCTAACCAGGCTGATCTTGACGCCGGCGAAAAGTCGCTCGCTCAGATCGAGCGACAGGTTGCTGCATTGGAGCGCAAGGCGGGTACGTTGGGCATGACGGCCGCCGCCGCTGCTGCACTCTCTGCCCACGAGGAAGGACTCGCCGCGCTTCAGAAAGACGGGTTATCCGAAAATCCAAACGTCGTTGCCGCGTTGGATGGCCTCATAGAACGCTACAAAGCTGCACAGGTGTCCATTGACGCTTACTCCGCCGCTGAGAAACGCCGACTTGAGGCGCAGCGACAGGACCAGCAAGCTGAGCGAACCGTGTCGGCGATGGAAAATGAAATCGTTGCAATTGAGCGTCGAACAACAGCCTTGACCCAAAGCGCGGCGGCGTCCGCCGCCGACAATGCGACGGCTCGCGCGCTTACCGGTATCAAGCAATCTGGTCGAGAGGCCACGGACGCAGAACGCGAATCGATCCGGGGGCACGCTGTGGCAATCGGCGAATCGACAGCCGCGTTCGAGACGATGCGATCAAATTTAGCCTTGCTGAAGGACACGACAAACGTGGTCGGCCGTAGCATGGAAAAGGCCTTTTCGGACTGGACTCGTGGCGCCGTGATCGACAGCCGGCAAATGGCCAGGTCGATACTTGCTGACCTGGCGATGATCGCCTTCCGCAAAGGTGTAATTGAGCCAGCTGGCAATGCCGTTATTCAGGGTGTTGGCGGCCTTCTCGGTTCTGGCGGGAGTGAAGGCGGTGGTGGGTTTATTGGGGCGCTGGGCAGCCTGTTTGGTGGCTTCCGCGCCGAAGGCGGCCCGGTCAAAGGCGGCGTGCCCTATGTCGTCGGCGAGCGCGGCCCTGAGCTATTCGTACCAAACGCGTCGGGCACGATCTTGCCCAACGGCACCACGCTGTCGTCGGGAGGTATTCCGGCGGGCGGTGGTGGAATCTCAGCTTCAATTACGGTCGTGATCAATGCGCAAGGTGCCTACCCGGAAAGCATCGCGGAGATACGAGCGGCCGTCGTCGGCCTAGAGCAGACCCTACCCGGGCGCGTAGTCGCACACGTGGCGGAAGCCAGGCAACGCGGGATTTTGGAATGATCGCGCTCAAGCACTTTCCGCGCTGGGCGCGAAGCATCAGCAATGCATCGGCCCCGGAGTCTGGTGTCGTCGACGCCCGCGTCGGCGCGACGCCGGACACCGATCGGGCACGCCGAAGTCGGGATTCGAAACGCAGTCGAAGGCCGGTTCAAATGCACGCTGAGGCCCTTCTTCTCAAGGGTTTGGAGATTGCAGCCCGCAGCGGCGGAGTCGCTACGTTAGGCCATCTCGAAATGCAGCGCGTGTATCGCCTCGTGTGCCGCGAGCAGCGGTTCGTTGCGAGGCCGTGGAACCCGGTCGCCAAACTGTTGAACCAGCGCCTGCATCTGAGCGGGAAGCCATTGAAAACATACCGCTACGAGCGCGACCCGCACACGGGCGAACGCATTCGAAAGCGCGTCTACATTTTTCGTTCGCCCATGATCGAGAGGGAATAGCCATGTATACTCTGCCAGTCGCCGCTAAGAGCGGCGGTGCATTCGACCTGGGCGCAGGCGATCGGCCGTGCCTCAAATGCGCCCACCTCCAACGACCCGCCGACCGCCGCGACGGCTATCTTTGCGGTCTTTACCACGATGCTCAGACGGGCGTGCTGTTCCAAGCTGCGGACCTAAGGCGAGACACTGCCGCGTGCGGCCCGATGGGCGAGAGTTTCGTTGAGATCGAGCCAGCTTCGAAGCGGGACCGGCGACCACTGTTCGCAAGGCCCCGTGGATCGATGGTGGCATCGCAGCAGCCATGCACGAATTGCCGACACTTCATCGCGACGCAAGCGTTAAGCCCCAACCTCTGCGCCCGCTTCGCGCTGCCCCTAACCGGCGACCCGATGGACGTCCAACAGGCGAGGGGCTCGTCTAGCATCTGTGGCCCGGGCGGGGCGGGTTTTGAGGCAACCTCCACCGAGTATCCTCAGGCCGGATCAATCGCCGATGATACATGGTATCGAATCACAAACCTTGATCCCGAGTGGGATGATTGGCTCGACGCTCTTCGGCCCGGTGTAGCCGAAGTTGCGAGGCTGGACGGCTTTTTGCTAGCGGACTGTCTGGAGCCGACGCCAGGATCGACGGCTGAGATTGGCACCCGCCGGACGCGATGCTTGGTCACTATCGATCAGTGAATGGTTGGGGGGAGGGGGGTATTTTTTTTACGATGCCCCCGTGCCGACTACCGCGCTTTTAGCATCTTGTTTTTGGCCGCGAAACTCGCCCTTCGATTTTTACATCCAAACAAGCGACTGTGACCCATTCATCGAATAAAAATGGAGAATTCAGATGCCCGGCGGACGGCCCAAAAAACCCGCAGATGTCCAACTGAAAAAGGGCAACCCAGGTAAGCGGAAGCTGGCGGGACTGAAAGCCGCTGCTCAGGCGCTAACCGTTGAAGACTGTCGACCACAAGATGGCCGCACAACCGAAACCTCGCGCCCGCTTATAGAGCCGCCCGCCTATCTAACGACTTCTGCGGAGCGCCGCATCTGGGATGCGGTGACCCCGTACCTTGTCGCTCGAGGCGTACTCAAATCGACGGATACGTTCGTGCTCGCAAGGTGGTGCAGCAATGCCGCCCTCTGGCTGGAGATGCGCTCTGCGCTGCGAGACGAGCGAACCAAATCCGGCATCAGGCTGATCGAGACGCATCGGCGAAAAACCGGGACTGTCACGCGGATACGGCACGAGTTCACGATACAGCGTATGCTCGCTACGGATATGCGTGCCGACGAAGCGGCATTGGGGCTAAGCCCATCGAGTCGTGCCTCATTGGCGACGCGGCTTGCTAACCTCTCTGATCGGCCAATCCCAATCGGCGAACAGGGCGAACCTTCGAACCAGCCCCCGAACCCAATAGGGTTGCTTGCCTCCAAAAAACTGAACTGAATCTTGGAGTTACCCCATGAGCAGGATCGAAGGTTTGAGCGGGATCGAAGCCAGATTGGAGAGTCTCGGCGTCCGCATCACAAGTCGCGTCGACCAGTGGGTCGTGGACGAGGTGGTCGCTTGCCAAGCCGAGGCGGTCGACTTGTGCCCGGTTCACACTGGCAAGGCGCGGTCGCTGCTTGCGGCGCCGTCTGCCGTCCGCCGCGTTGGCAAGGGAGCATCCGCACGGGTCGTGTTTGCCGCCCCGAGCGGTGCCTACTACCTCAAGTTTGTCGAGTTCGGCACCAAGGCGTATGTCCCCGGCGTGAACCGCCGCGCAGGCAAGGATAAGCGCGGCAAACAGAGGTTCCGCAAGGTGAGCCGGGGTGTCCCCGCCCGCCGCGCCTACCCGTTTTTCCGGCCCGCCGTCGCCAATATGTTTGTCAGACTGCGGCGTGGACGCAACCTGCGCACCGTTCTCGGCCTATGACGCCGCAAGTCTATTATATGGACGTGAACCGCACACCCACCCCGCCGCGACGATCTTCTGGAATGAGCGAGACCCCGGCGGCCGCGATCGCCGCGCACAATTGAGAGACCTTGCGGCTCGATACGACCCGCCGCGACAATTCGAAGTCCTTCACGGTCGACACGTTTACGCCAGCCCGCTCGGCGAGACAAGCTTGCGACCACGACAGGAGACCGCGCGCTGCGCGGCATTGTGCGGACGAGAGTAATATGAGTTTCCTCCGCACGGACAGTGTGTACGAACTCCACTTTATAGTTGATTCGGGAAGCATGGTGTGTGATCAATGCATCAACCAAAAAGTGGACTTGGGAGTAAAAATCGATGTGTGTTTTATCCGCCGAAGTTTCCGAGCAAATGGCAGCCCTGGTTGCTCGCGAGTGTGAGCTGAGCAACGAACTATCTCGGGTCCAGGATGCGCCTAACCGGCTATCTCAACACGGGGCCGCCGTTCGACCTTTGCCATCACTCTCCGAACAATTGAAGTGTTGGAAGGGGCAGCAAGAAACGCCGGACGCGCTGCTAGGCGTCGTGACGGGCAGCTTCATCGAGTTCTTCGGCTCCGATGCCGTTATCGCCGCGGAAGTCCTCGGTATCGTCGTCACGTTTCGCGGACCGGATCGAGTACCAATGTGTGGAGTGCCGCACGGCCTCGCCATAAAAGATCGATGCATTGGGCAGCTCGAAGCCGCAGGGTATGCAGTCGAGATTGCAGCGGCTTCGCGACAACCGTCGGGAGAAATTGTTCTGAGGAAAGTAGACGACAGTCGGCGAATGGACCACTGAACGGGATCGAGCGCCTCGGCCACCGACGCGCTCGATCAGTTCGTTCAGTTTCCACGGTTCACGGAAACTATCAGGCCGCAGCGACCTGTTTGTGCTTGCCGCTCTGTTGTCGGATGACGTGGCGATCGGCTTCCCAGTCGGCCAGCCACTTCGACACGCAGCCCTTGGAAACCCCCCACCTTTCGACCAGAATATCCTGGCTGTCGATCGGTGTGCCACGCTTGAGCAGGCTTCGGAGGTCGTCCAGCGCTTCGGCCTTGGTGGCTACGGCGATACCGCCTCGCGGGTCGACAGGGGCGCTATCCGGGGCACCGAGCAGCGTCTTAGCCTGCGTGACCGTCGTGTGGTTCACGATTGCCGCCGGACGCTGGGTGTGGCAAAAACCGTAACCGAGGCAGACGATGGTCCCGAACTCCAAGAACAGCGTTAGTAGGAAAGGTACGACAAGTACCGCACCGGCCTTGACCTTGGCCTTGTCGGCGCCGAACTGGGCGGCAATCTCGGCCAGCTGTTCGGCCTCGGGCGTTGCGACCTTGACTGGCCCGAGGGCGGCGAGGTCGGCGTCATGGCCGCGAACGGCCGCCTGATAAACGGCGATCGTCGCGCGGATTCCGTCGCAGGTGCCCTTGCTGGCGTTGCCCATCACGCACTTGCTCTGAAGCTGTTGCTGGGCCTCGGCGAGCATGGCAATCGAAGCATTGCGGGCCTTATGCATGCCAACGCGGCGTCCGGCTGCTTCCTCAATCTGGGCGGTGGTCTGTATCGTGGTTTCGGCTTGGCGACCGACGCTTGAGTAAACGACGAGCGCGGTGCCAACCAGGAACACGAGCGTGAACCCGATCGCCGAGAGCCAGTGCCAACGGGACCAGGCTGAAGCGACGAGGTGGCCGGTCAGCAACGTGCCGAACAGGACCACGAGCGTCAGCCAGTGCTTGAGGCCGAACGGGGTCGACTTGGTGACGACGTCCTCGAACAGTATCGCGAGCGTGCCACCAAGGAGAATGACGCCGGCCGCGATTGCGAGGGCGCGCGCTCCAATGCTAGTGTGAGTATTCATCGGGACTCTCCATAAGGTCCGATGTTTACGACGGGGTGCGGGTGCCTAGCCCGTTCCGTCGCCCTGCCGGAGCAGGAGGCGCGGCCCAATAGGACACGCGTCTGCTGCTTCGGTATGCGGGCCATTTGGGGCCACTTAGAATTGGCCATGGGGTCGGCTTGCCGCCTCTTCTCAGCGCATAATACGTCGAAACGACGTATTATGCAAGTGATACCTCCATCTCTTTCCGCTTGATACACGACGTTCCGACGTACTAAGTGGTGTCAAACACCCTAAGAACAGGACGGATCGTCGTGAATTCCGATGCCTACAGGGCTGCGCTGGAGAAGTTCGGGTTTACTCAGGAGGGCTTCGCTCGATCGCTCGGTTATTCAGAGCGTGCCGGGCAGCGTTGGGCGTCCGGCGAAGCTCGCGTTCCCGGAGCTGTGGCCGTGATCGTGAAGTTGATGCTTGCCCGACCCGAGATGGTTCAAGTTCTGGAGGCGATCGCTCCGATCCCGCTCGCCAACCGAAAATCTGCGGCTGGGCGGCCTCCGCGACCCGCACATAAGCGCGGATGATCCTGATCGACTTGTGCCGGGGTTGTGCCGGGAGACCGCTCAACTGAGAGTGTATTAACCAGCTAAGTATTGGTCGGAGCGGGGAGATTCGAACTCCCGACCCCTTGCTCCCGAAGCAAGTGCGCTACCAGGCTGCGCTACGCTCCGCCCGACCGTTGACGGCAGTCGCCTGCCAAGGGGCGCCTTATAGCTATGCGGTCGCCGCTCCGTCAATCGCCGTCTCACATCTCCGCCGTCTCACGTCTGTGTGGCAACGACCCCCGTGTGCCCCGTGTGCCCCGTGTGCCCCCGTGTGCC
>JAWXCP010000256.1:0-27037 GCA_034408685.1 Hyphomicrobium aestuarii
ATCACTGGACGCTGATCGTGGCGGTTTCGACGCTATGGGGCGCATCGTTCTTCTTCAACGCCGTCGCGCTCAAGGAATTGCCGCCGCTGACGATCGTGTGGGTGCGCATCGCGGGCGGCGCGCTGGTGCTCGCTCTGGTGATGATGGCGATCGGCCAGCGCGTGCCACCGGGGACCCGCTGGCGCGACTTCGCGGTGATGGGCCTGCTCGCCAACGCGCTGCCGTTCGCGTTGATCGTCTCGGCGCAGACGCAGATCACCAGCGGGCTCGCGTCGGTGCTCAATGCCTCAACGCCGGTGTGGACCGTGCTCGTCGCGCACGCGGCTGGAGCCGAAACGGCAACGCCTGCCCGGCTGTTCGGCGTTGCGGTCGGCATCGCCGGTGTCACCGTGCTGATCGGGCCGACCGCGTTCGCGGGCGAGACGACGACGGTATTCGGCATGGCCGCGATTATTGCCGGTACAGTCAGCTACGCGTTCGCCTCGCTGTGGGGGCGGCGGTTCCGCGAAGTGCCCTCGCTCGTGACATCGACGCTGCAGCTGGGGTTCTCGGCCGCCATGCTCTTGCCGGTGATGCTGATCGCCGAGCGGCCGTGGACACTCCCCGTGCCCGGTGCCGCCACCATCGCCGCGCTGACCGGTGCTGCCGTGCTGTCGACGGCTTTGGCGTTCGTGATCTTTTTCAAGGTGATGGCCGAAGCCGGCGCGATCAACGCTATGCTCGTCACGCTGCTGGTGCCGGTGTCGGCGATTGCGCTCGGAACGATGGTACTCGACGAGCCTCTGACGGCGCAGAAACTGCTCGGCGCGGCGATCATCACGGCTGGTCTCGTGATCCTTGACGGCCGCGCCTGGCGGTGGCTGAAGGGGACTTGAAGCGTCCCGGCGCGTGGCGAACCGGTCGAGTGATACTCGGCGCCGTATCGTCGCGATTGGTTACGCTACGTGCTGCAGGCGGTTGACCAGGTCGCGGCCGGCGGTCGGTGGCGGGAGCGGCTTACCGTCGGACTGATAGAGCGCGATGGCGTCGTCGACGATCCGACATAACTGGTCGAATACCTGCCGCTCGTCGTCACCATGGCAGCCGCCGTAGACGAGACCAGGCGCGCTGCCGACATAACAGTCGTCCTCTGGCGACCATTCGACGATTTTGACGTAGCGTGTGCTCGGGTTCATTTTTTAGATTCCTGAATTGCCTGCCTGATCGCCTCGACTTGGTAGGGCTTGGCATCATTGCCAAGCTGGCCTGAGATTGTGACGGGTTTCGTCAGCTGCGGGTGCACGAAGTTGCGGTGGCTTCCTCTTCCGCCACGATTGATAAATCCGTAGCGCTACAAGTCTTCGATCAATTCGCGGATTTTTGGCGGCACAAGATTACTCTGCCGCCTGCTGCCCACCTGGAGCTACAGGGTGGCCTAGCGATATCGACAGCCGGGTGACGAGGTCGACGGCGGCGTCGGGGATATTGGTGCCGGGGCCGAAGATCGCGGCGGCACCGGCTGAGTAGAGTTCGTCGTAGTCGCCGGGCGGGATAACGCCACCAACGACGACCATGATGTCCGGGCGGCCTTCGGTGGCGAGGGCTGCTTTCAATTCCGGCACCAGCGTCAGGTGGCCAGCTGCGAGCGACGACACGCCGACGACATGGACGTCGTTCTCGACGGCCTGGCGGGCAACCTCACCGGGAGTTGCGAACAGCGGCCCGATGTCGACGTCGAAGCCGAGGTCGGCGAAGGCGGTTGCGATCACCTTCTGGCCGCGATCGTGGCCGTCTTGGCCCATCTTGGCGATCAGGATGCGCGGGCGGCGACCCTCGTTGTGGCCAAACGTTTCGACCAGGGCGAGGACGCGGTTGATCGTGGTGTTCATCGGTCCAGCCTCCACACGGTAGACGTTCGATATCGCGCGGATTTCGGCCCGGTGGCGGTCGAACACGATCTCGAGCGCGGACGAGATCTCGCCGACGGTGGCCTTGGCGCGGGCGGCAGCGACCGACAGTTCGAGCAAGTTGCCGTTGCCACGCGCGCCGTTGGTCAGGGCGGTGAGGGCGGATTGCACGTCGGCCTCAACGCGCTCGGCACGCAGGCGGGCGAGCTTGGCCAACTGCTGGTCGCGGACGCTGCGATTATCGACTTTCAGGATATCGATCTTAGCTTGCCCGTCGACCTTGAATTTGTTGATTCCGACAATCGTCTGGCGCGCGCTGTCGATGCGGGCCTGGGTGCGGGCGGCGGCCTCCTCGATGCGCAGTTTTGGGATGCCCTCGGCGATCGCCTTGGCCATACCGCCTAGGTTTTCGACCTCGCGAATGTGGGCAAACGCTTTCTCGGCCAGTTCGTGCGTCAGGCGCTCAAGAAAAAAGCTGCCGCCCCATGGGTCGATGACGCGGCAGGAGCCGGTTTCTTGCTGGAGCAGGAGCTGCGTATTGCGCGCGATTCGGGCAGAGAAATCGGTCGGCAGCGCGATGGCTTCATCGAGCGCGTTGGTGTGGAGAGACTGCGTCGCGCCTTGCGTTGCCGCCATGGCTTCGAGGCACGTGCGCGTGACGTTGTTGAACACGTCCTGAGCGGTCAGGCTCCAGCCGGAGGTTTGCGAGTGGGTGCGCAGCGCCAGGGACTTGTCAGACTTTGGCGCGAACTCGCGCTTGATGAGGGCGGCCCACATCAGGCGGGCGGCGCGCATCTTGGCGATTTCCATGTAGGTGTTCATGCCGATCGCCCAGAAGAACGACAGGCGCGGCGCGAACGCGTCGATATCCAGGCCGCAGGCGACACCGGCGCGGGCGTATTCGATGCCGTCGGCTAGCGTGTAGGCAAGCTCCAGGTCGGCGGTCGCGCCGGCCTCTTGCATGTGGTAGCCGGAGATCGAGATCGAATTGAACTTCGGCATCCGCTGCGCCGTGTAGGCGAAGATGTCGGAAATGATCCGCATCGACGGTGCTGGCGGATAGATGTACGTATTGCGGACCATGAACTCTTTCAGAATGTCGTTCTGAATGGTCCCGGCGAGCTTTTCAGATGGCACGCCCTGCTCTTCGCCCGCGACAATGAACAGTGCGAGCACGGGTAGCACCGCGCCGTTCATGGTCATCGACACGGTCATTTCAGACAGGTCGATCCCTGAAAACAGGGTTCGCATATCGTAGATGCTGTCGATCGCCACGCCCGCCATGCCGACATCGCCGCGAACCCTCGGATGGTCGCTATCGTAGCCGCGGTGGGTGGCGAGATCGAAGGCAACCGAGAGGCCCTTTTGGCCAGCCGCTATGTTGCGGCGGTAGAATGCGTTGCTGTCCTCCGCTGTTGAAAAGCCTGCGTATTGCCGGATGGTCCACGGCTGGAGCGCATACATGGCGGGGTATGGCCCACGAACGAACGGGGCGATGCCAGGCATGCCGCCGAGGTGGTCGAGAGCCGCCGTATCCGTTGCTGTGTAAACCTGTTTGAGCGCAATACCCTCGGGCGTCACAACGCGGTCGACATTGCTGCAGGGGGCGAGGGCTGCTGCGGTCAACGGGCCTGACGCCGCCGCTCGATCAAGGGGGATCGTCGTGAAATCTGGAATTTGGGTCATCTCGCCTCGCGTGGCCAGCCTGTGGCTTTACCAATCATACAACGGCGGCGGCGACAATTCGGCCAAATTTTGAAGGGTGCCAACCCGGACCGTCGCCCTACGAAAACCTGCTGAGAATATGATCACTTGCGCAACTTCAGATTGCATATATGCGGTGCCCGCGCTGAATTCGGCTTTTCCGTGACGGCTCGCCGAAAAAACGATGTGGAAACGGGCATTTAAACGCGCAATCAGAGCGCGGCTCTGCTAATATTAACCAAGTTGCGCCTATGCTTTCAGCGCAGGCGTGTGACGTCAATCGAAGCTGTGCGGACATGCGCGCCGCAGATCACTACTGGTGAAATTATGAGAAACATTTCAAACATCCAGTCTCTTTTCGGCATGAAAGCCGTTGCCGCCATCGTGACGGTTTCGCTGCTGCTCGGCGCTGGCGCCAGCCATGCGATCGTCACGACGGGCAACCGGATCGTCGCCAAGAATGCCGTGACTGGCCAATCCATCGTGTTTAGCGATCCGCGTCGCCTGCCGCACTTCGACGACGCTGGCGCCCCGGTTCAGCCACTTTATGGCTTCGGGCGATCGTCGCAACCCGTGTTGGTGTCGACGCGCTGATCGATACACTCGTGCCTGATCCTAAGTGACTGGTCCTACGTGAAGTGACTGGCAGACATCGAACGGCCGCCCTTGACACCTTGGGCGGCCGTTTGTCTTGATATCAGCTCAGGTCTTCCACGACTTCGCCGGTGTCGCCTTTGATTTTCTTGGCGAGCGAAGCTTCGATAAACAGGTCAAGGGCGCCATCGAGCACCGCGTCGGGATCGGTGCTCGACACGCCGGTCCGCAGGTCCTTCACCAGCTGATATGGCTGGAGCACGTAAGACCGGATCTGGTGACCCCAGCCGATCTCCTTTTTGTTGGCGTTTTCGGCGTTGACCTTGTCTTCGCGGATTTTCAGTTCGCGTTCGTAAAGGCGCGATTTGAGCATTGCCCAACAGATCGCGCGGTTCTTGATCTGCGAGCGATCCTGCTGCGAGGCGACCACGATGCCGGTCGGGATGTGGGTGATGCGAACCGCAGAGTCGGTCCGGTTGACGTGCTGGCCGCCAGCGCCCGACGCACGATAGGTATCGATGCGGCAGTCGCTCTCGTTGATGTCGATTTCGATGTCGTCATCGATCACGGGGAACACCCAGACCGACGCGAACGACGTGTGCCGCCGGGCATTGCTGTCGTAGGGCGATATGCGCACGAGACGGTGCACGCCTGACTCCGTCTTGAGCCAGCCGTAGGCGTTCTCGCCCTTGATTTCCAACGTTGCGGATTTGACACCAGCTTCTTCGCCCGGGCTCTCCTCCACCAGCGAGACTTTGTAGCCGCGCTTTTCGGCAAATCGCATATACATGCGCGTCAGCTTTTCCGCCCAGTCCTGGCTTTCGGTGCCGCCAGCGCCAGCGTGGACCTCGACATAGGTGTCGTTGCCGTCGGCCTCGCCCGACAGCAGCGCCTCGACCATTTTCTTCTGGGCGGCGCCTTCGAGCGTCCGCAAGGTCGTCTCACCTTCGGTGACCGTCGCCTCGTCGCCCTCGGCCTCGCCCATCTCGATCAACGTGATCCCGTCGTCGCGGTCGCGTTCGAGACGCAGATAAAGCGCGATCGCGCTTTCGAGCATCTGGCGCTGGCGCATGAGCTTTTGCGCCTTCTTGGGATCATTCCACAGGCTCGGGTCTTCGGCCTTCGCGTTCAACTCGGCGAGGCGCATCTGGGCGTTGTCCCAGTCAAAGATGCCTCCGCAGGAGCGCCAAGGATTCGTTGATGGAATCGACGAGTTTTTGCGGTTCGGCGCGCATGGCAGGCTCCGGAATTTCGGGGATCGACGCCAGATATAGGCGCGTCGTGGGGAGGTGTAAACCTGTGGTCGGGCCGGGCATTGACAGCCTTTTCACATTGCTATTGGTTTTTAGTGCTGGCGGTCGGGACGTGCTGCGCTTGGCCACCGCCGGTGCGTCGATCTCTACAAGATGTTTTCGTCGATGCGCTTCGTCTCAGTTGACGCGCTACGTCTTCTCTGGCGCATCACGTGTCGGCTGGCGCGCACCGTCGCTGACGCATCACGTGTCCGCGGGTGCGCACTGTCGTTGAGGCACAAATGTCGTTGGGTTGAGCGATGAAGTTACCACGATGGAATGGCGCCCAGAGCCCCAGTGTCTATCTGTTTGCTTCGTTGTGTTTTGTTGTCGGCTACGTTGCCGTCCGGGGGCTGTCGTTTGGTCAGATTGCCTACGACGAGCGTGACGGCGAAGGCTGGAGCCCATTATCGAAAATGCCCGACGGCAAGACGGGCATCTCTGGGGCGGCCCTCAAGTCGTTAGGCTTCGTGGTGATTGGGCTTCTGTTCGCGGCTTACTTCGGCCTTGGCCTGATTTGGAACCACATCCGACTAAGCTGAGACATCGACGGCTACGGTCCGTTGTCGGTCGGGCTTAAAACACGCCGCTTCGGCCGATCTGGGTCGGTGCGGCTGGGCCGCCAGCGGCGCCGGATTGGGCCGCGGAAACGCCCATGGCTGACGAGGGGTCGTCGGGCTCCTCCCCGGGCTTGAATGCCTCTTGCATGGTCTGCTGGGCGCCTTCGCCAGGGGTGACACGCAGGCCGGTCTTGAGATCGACGCGCACGAATTTCAGTCCCGGCGGCACGCGGAACGGCACAGGCGGCTTATCGGCCAGCGCTTGCTTGACGAAATCGCCGAAGATCGGAGCAGCAAGGGCTCCACCGGTCATGCCTTTGCCCATCGGGCGAGGCGTGTCGTAACCGATGTAGACGCCGACCACGAGGTCGGGCGTATAGCCGATAAACCAGGCGTCTTTCTCATCGTTCGTGGTGCCGGTTTTGCCAGCGACGGGCACGTTGGGTAGGAACTTCTCACGGATCACGGTCGCCGTGCCGCGCTGGACGACACCCTCCATGATTGACGTCACCTGGTAAGCGGTATGAGGGTCGACGACCTGCTTGCGCTCGTCGGGGATTTCCGGCTCGGGCTGATTATCCCAGGCTTCAGCCTTACAGTCGCGGCACTCGCGGTCGTCGTGGCGCCAGATCGAGCGCCCCCAGCGGTCCTGGATGCGATCGATCAACGTGGCGCGGACGTGTTTGCCACCGTTGGCTATCATCGCGTAGGCGGTCGTCATGCGCAGGAGCGTGGTCTCGCCGGCACCGAGCGACATCGACAACACCGGCAAGAGGTCATCGTAGACCCCGAACCGGCGCGAATATTCCGTGATCAGCGGCATGCCCATATCTTGGGCGAGGCGCACGGTCATCTGGTTGCGCGATTTCTCGATGCCGATGCGCAGCGTCGAGGGCCCGCCGAACTTGCCTTCCTCGTAGTTCTTGGGGTTCCACGCCTCTTTACCCGGCCCTTGATCGATCTCGATCGGTGCGTCGAGCACGATCGAAGTCGGCTTATAGCCGTTGTCGATGGCAGCCGCGTAAACCAGTGGCTTGAACGACGATCCCGGCTGGCGACGGGCCTGGGTCGCGCGGTCGAATTGGCTGATTGCAAACGAAAAACCGCCGACGACGGCCAGCACGCGACCGGTGTGGGGATCCATCGCAACGAGCCCGCCGCCGACCTCGGGGATTTGCATCAACGACCAGACACCGGCGAGATTAGCGCGGTCTTTCGGCGCGACATAGACCACGTCTCCGACTGCGAGAACTTCGGTGACGGCTTTAATATCGACTTTCTTGGCAGGGTTCTTGGCCCACTTCACCTCATCGACGCCAATCTCGACGGCCTCGCGTGCCTCCACCAACTTGCCGTCTGGCAACTTGTTCGGCCGTAGCCCGATCACTGCCTTGTTGCGTTCGACCGACAGTGCGACGCCCATCCGCCACGGCTGGATGTCGTTGGGGACATCGATGGCTGCAAGCGGCACGCCCCAGTCGCCAGCCACATCGATGCGGCTGACGGGGCCACGCCATCCATGCTGCCGGTCGAAGCGGACGAGGCCGTCGATCAGTGCCTGTTTCCCGATCGACTGGAGCCGAGGCTCCAGCGTGGTGCGGACGGACATCCCCCCGGTGTAGAGCTTGTCTTCGCCGTATTGGCCAAGCAACGAGCGGCGCACTTCTTCGGCAAAGAACTCGGCGGTCGAGATGAATGTACCGAACTGGCGCGGGTTGACGCCGAGGTCCTTCTTTTTCGAGGCCTCAGCGACGGCCTTTTCCAGCTGACCATTGGAGACCATCTGGTCGAGGATCCAATTGCGCCGCTCGAGTGCGCGCTTGGTATAGCGGAAGGGGTGGTAGTTATTCGGCGCCTTGGGCAGCGCGGCGAGATAGGCCGCCTCGTGCGGTTCCAAATCGCGCAACTCTTTGTTGAAATAGTTCAGTGCGGCGGCGGCCACGCCATAGGAGTTGAGGCCGAAAAAGATCTCGTTGAGATAGAGTTCGAGAATGCGATCCTTGGTGTAGGCGCGCTCGATGCGGACGGCCAGGATCGCCTCTTTGATCTTGCGCTCGAGCTTTTGTTCGCTCGAGAGCAGGAAGTTCTTCGCGACCTGCTGGGTGATCGTCGACGCGCCTTGGAGACCGCCCCGGAAGCCCTTTGCGGCGTTGTTGACCACGGCGCGGATCATACCGGTAAAATCAAGCCCGCCGTGTTCGTAGAACCGCCGATCCTCGGCCGAGAGGAAGGCGTTGATGACGGATTTCGGAATGGTATTGATCGGTACGAAAATCCGACGTTCCCGCGCGTATTCCGAGATCAGCAGCCCGTCGTGCGCATGAATGCGCGTCATCACCGGCGGCTCGTACTTCGCGAGGCTTTCATAGTCGGGGAGGTCGCGCGAATTGGTGTAGAGCAGGTAGCCAACGGCTGCCGAGCCAACGATGAACAGGGCCATCATGGCGGCCACGCCGTAGCCCAAGACACTTAACAACAGGCTGCGGCTTCGGCGCTTTTTGCGCTTGGCCTTAGGCTGAAGGACGGATGGTGGAAGGCCGGGCGGTCGCATCGTGAGGTCAGCAGGTCCTTAGGCGAATGACGGCGGGCTGTGACACGGCGGCGGCAGGACGTCGGAAGACGAACGGCTCGTATTTTGTGGCGCTACCATGGCGTGGTTTTGCAGTGCGATAGGCGGCCGTAATATCGCTTGCAACACTGTGGCCACGCCTGCAACCCCGAACGGGCAAGTCGCGTTTCATAAACACCACTTTAATGCGGATTATGGCGGCAGTCCGCCAGCCGATGGCAGGCCCGGACCCGAATTTGCGCTCAATTTCCGGCGTTCGAAATAAGTCTCGACGGCATTAGCAACGGATCCGGCTATCTGTTTCTGCCACGCGGGTGAAGCGAGCTTGGCCTCCTCGACCGGATTCGACAGAAATCCAAGCTCGATCAGGACGGCGGGAGCATGCGATTGGCGTAGGACACGGAACGCGGCGGAGCGCTCTGGCGTGCGGCCCAGCGCCTTCATCCGCGCAAGGGATCCGACCAGCGATTTTTGCAACAAATGGGCGAACGCCGAGTTTTCCCGGGCCCACAGGTCCGACAGGATGCCGCGAACTTCATCGGGCGGCTCGGTGTTGCGGCGGCCGATGCCGGCGACGAGATCGGCTGCGTTCTCCTTCTCGGCCATTTTGCGAGCTTGTTCGTCGGAGGCTTTGTCGGACAGCGTGTAAATGCTCGCACCCGTCACGCCTCGAGCCGAGTTGTCGTCGATCGCGTCGGCATGCAGCGATATGAACAGGTCGGGGCGGGCCTCGTCGGAAATCTGAACGCGCTTATCGAGCGCGATGAAGACGTCGGTCGAACGCGTCAGGCGGGTCTCGAAGCGGCCGGTCCCGTCGAGTACGCGTTTCAGCTGCCACGCCACGGCCAGCACGACGGATTTCTCAGTGGTCTTGTTGGCCACGCCAATTGCGCCAGGGTCGACACCGCCATGGCCCGGATCGATCATTATCAAGGGCTTGGCGCGAACTGGCGATTGGCCCGGCAAGGAGCTGGTTTCGACCGCCTTCCTGGTGCCGTCGCGGGGCTGGGGACCCGGAAACAACGCGTTCGGCAGGGCATTCGGCGGATTGTCAGAACGCCCTTCGGGCGGATTGTCAGAACGCCCTTCGGGCGGGCGCGCGGAACGGGTAGCGCCGGTTCCAACGCCAAATGTTTGGGCATCGATTTCCTTCAGCGCAAACTGGAGTTGAACGCCAGTTCCCGATTTGCGAAATGTTGCATCCAATACCGCCACCGGCACCGGGGTATCGAACACCATGCGGGAGCGGCCATCGGCAAACGCGCCGTACCGGAACGCCTGAACATGATGCTGCGAGCCGCCGCTGGCGGATCCGGCTTCAGCCGCTGACACTTTCGCGATGGACGTAGGATCACCGGTTCCAGCGGGCAACTCAAAGGCCACTCCGGGGAGTTCGATCACCACGCGGTACGGATCGGCAAGCGTAAAAATCTCAGCCGGCACCCCCGCCGTCATGTTGATTTTCACGACCGACCGGTCGCCATCGGCAACTACGGCCGAAGCGGTTACTTTGACTTCAGTGGAGGCCCCCGCTCCGTAAGCCGGTCCCAGTGTGGCGGCTACCAAGCACAGCGTCAGGGACACTGTCGGGGACATTGGGCCAGCGCCCAACAAACGCGCTAAGACGGGCAACCGCGCAACAGCGCGGCGGATCAGCTGCAATCCATCACGTCGCGTGGCAATCCCCACCATGTCCCTGTCCGCGCGGCTCGTTCGAACTTGCGCCACCCCAGTGGTTACCGGTGCCCCAAACAGCCCCCCGGCGCAACCGGCTATCGCCCGCAAACGGTTGATAGCTCAACACGACAGCCCAATCAGCGAGCTTTCAGCGCAACACACGTCGAAACCCGCCCTCGCGCTCCATCCCGCACTCATCCGCGTGCGTCGCTCCGTGTCGCTCCGTGCTTAATTTCTTGCTTCGTAAGGCGACACAGCGTACTGTGACAGTTATGCAGTGATCGGCCCGCGCCCTTTTTTATGGTGCGGCACCACAGCTTGATGTTCGCGCGTGACAACGTGCAGAGCCGAGCTTTCGGCGGGTGCTCTCACCCGGCTGATCAACACGTAAGTACGCCTCCCCCGTGACGCCGTGATGCCAAGCATTGTTTGGCGGCATGGATGGATGGCGGACGACCGGTCAGGGCCGCGTCGACGGAACCGCGCGAAATTGGGCCCGCCCCTATTTAGCAGCATTCCTCAGCCGCCGTGTCCCGACCGCGACGAACCGATCAACGCAGTGGTATCTGCGCTGCCCGGCCTCGCCATGGCACGTCTGGCCGATACCGGCCGAAGCGCCCGCGCGTGATGCCACCGGCGGCCTGACGCTCCTGGAACTCCCATCGCGTGTGGGACGGGTACGCTCTAGGCCAAGTTCTCGGCCGCTTCCGGGGCACTTCTCGTCGCCAACGATACAGAACGACCAAGATGCCGAACGACGCCCGCTCATTCGCCAACATGACCCTCCCGGCCGCACAGGCACGGGCATCGTGCGCGCGCATAGCTGGCTCGACCACGGTTCGCCCGCGTGTTGCGGCGGACCCGGCAGCTCGCACCCCTTTACCTCACAACCCGCGCGCCGGACGGCTGTCCGGCACCGCCAGCGGCCGAACTACCGGCACTGGCGCGGCTGCCTCGTGGCGCGCCCAGGAATTGAACCCATGTCTAAATCCAACAAAATGCTTATCGATGCCTCCCACCCCGAGGAAACGCGGGTGGTCGTCGTCCGCGATGGCCGCGTAGAGGAATTCGATTTCGAAAGCGCATCGCGCAAACCGCTTCGCGGCAATATCTATCTCGCCAAAATTACCCGCGTCGAGCCTTCGCTCCAGGCCGCGTTCGTCGAGTACGGCGGGAACCGTCATGGCTTCCTCGCATTCAACGAGATCCATCCGGATTATTACCAGATCCCGATGGCTGACCGCGTCGCGCTACTCGAGGAAGAGGCCGCGCAGGAAGCCGCCGAGGAGGCCGAAGCCGACGCCCATGCCGAACGGCTGGCGCGCCGTCGCAACGGTCGGCCGGCGGGTGAAGCGGTTGAGGATCGTGACGCCGAAGTGAGCTCGCGTGACGGTAGCTCTCGTGATGGGGCCTCTCGTGATGGACGCCAAGCTGGCGGACGGGATGGCGGCGGGCGTGACGGTGACAATCGTAACGGTGGCAGGGATGGTCGGCGCAATGGGCGCCGTCAGCGCGGCGATCGCGGCGGTCGCGCACGCGGCCCGAGAAATTCTAACGATGGGGTTGCCGACGACAACGCCAATCCGATCGCGACGGGTGCAATCGATGGGCGCAACCTTGAAGCGTCGGTCATGGAGACCGGCGTTTCCGAGCAGCCGCTCGTTGAAGCTGGCGGCATAGATGCTGGCGCCCATGATGGTGGTATCGATAACGGCGGGCAGTCGTCTGGCGTCGACCAGACGTCGCAGGCCGATCATGCGCACACCGATCAATCGGCTGCAGAGGCCTCTCATATCATCGACGATGAGCCGTCTGCATCGCGTGATGGTGACCATACCGGTGACGGTTTGACCGCGGATCGGCCACAGGCCGATAGCCAGCCCGACCAGTTGGGCGAACCGGCCGACGACGTCGACACCACCGGGTCGGCCCCGCCTCGGGGATCGCGGGCGGCGCGCATCGATCGTCACGAGGATGCCATACGCGAAGACGCACCGGATCGGGATGCCGACGGCGCCGCTGGTGTCACCGATCAACCCGAGGCACCCCACTCAGCTTCGGATGCGACAGCACATGCGGCCGATCCCGGCGACGGGCATGGTCAAATGCCGGCCCGCGATGACGACATGCGCGATGACCGCAGCGACGCACGGGCGGATAGTGAGCAGGACGACGACGACAGCGACGAGGACGACGAGGCTGATGACGCCGAAGACGAGGCGCAAAATGACGGAGATGGCCTTGTTCAGGTGAGGTCCGAGCCGGTTGAAATCGACGTAATCGAGCCCGAAGGTGCGGAAGATCTCGTCGAAGAAGTGGCGCAGCGTCCGCGCCGCCGGATGCGCAGCTACAAGATCCAAGAGGTCATCAAGCGCCGTCAGGTCGTTCTGGTACAGGTCGTGAAAGAAGAGCGCGGCAACAAAGGCGCGGCGCTGACCACCTATCTGTCGCTTGCTGGCCGCTACACTGTCCTGATGCCCAACACGGCGCGCGGTGGCGGCATTTCTCGCAAGATCACCAACACTGCCGACCGCAAGCGCCTGAAGACCGCGACGCAAGAACTCGATGTGCCCGAAGGCATGGGGCTGATCGTGCGCACGGCGGGTGCAGCGCGTGAGGGCCAAGAGATCAAGCGCGACTTCGAATACCTGCTGCGGCTGTGGGAAAGCGTCCGCGAGCTGACGTTGCAATCGACCGCGCCGACGCTCGTCTACGAGGAGGGCAACCTCGTCAAGCGATCGATCCGCGATCTTTACAACAAGGACATCGAGGACATCATCGTCGCTGGCGAAGCGGGGTATCGCGAAGCCCACGACTTCATGCGGATGCTGTCGCCAAGCCAAGCCAAAAGCGTGGTCCATTATCAGGGCCATGAACCCCTGCTTGCGCGTTACCGGGTCGAGCAGCAACTCGCCGCGCTGTTCTCGCCGCAAGTGACGCTGAAATCCGGCGGCTACCTCGTCATCAACCAGACCGAGGCGCTGGTCGCGATCGACGTCAATTCGGGCAAGTCGACCCGCGAATATTCGATCGAAGATACCGCGCTCAACACCAACCTCGAAGCGGCCGAGGAAGTTGCCCGTCAGGTCAAGCTGCGCGATCTCGCCGGGCTGATCGTGATCGACTTCATCGACATGGAGGAGAAGCGCAACAACCGCGCGGTCGAGCGTCGGCTAAAGGACAGCTTGCGCCATGATCGCGCCCGCATCCAGCTCGGCCGGATCTCGCATTTCGGCCTGATGGAAATGAGCCGCCAGCGTCTGCGCACCGGCGTCGTCGAGGGCTCGACCTCGCAGTGTCCGCATTGTCAGGGTAGCGGCATCATCCGCTCGATCGAGAGCATCGCGCTCGCCGTGTTGCGCGGGATCGAAGACGCGCTGATGGCTGGGACACGAATGGCGCTGATCGCCCATGCGACGCCGCAGGTCGCTCTATACATTTTGAACTCCAAGCGCGGTTACATCATCGACATGGAGGCGCGCCACGGCTTGCCGATCGCGGTGCAGGGTAGCGACAAGCTGCAGGGTGCGAATTTCACCATCGAAAAAGTCGCCGCCGCCATCGAGCCGGTCCGTCGCCGGACGACGGCAACGCCGATCAACATGGAGTGGGGCTTTGACGACAGCGAGGAGGATGCCGCTACGATCGATGTCTCGCCGCGCAATGCCGAACCCGACGACGAGGACCGCGATGTCCGTCTCGACAGAAGCCGGGACGGGAACAGAGATGCTGGCAGTGGCGCGCGGGTTGCCAATTCGCGCGGCGAAGCCGAAAGCAGCGACGAGGAGCAATCTGCCGATGGCAGCCGCCGCCGCCGTCGCCGTCGCGGACGCCGCGGCCGTCGTGACGAGCACGGCGCAGAGGGCGATGTGCAAGCCGTTGCCGGTGAGGACGATTACGGCTCGCAGCCGGTCGGCGGCTACGACGGCGAGGAACAGGGCGAGGAACAGACTGGCGGCATCATCGAAGTTGGTGGCGTCGATGATGTGGACGGTGACGGAGACGACGAAGGTGATCTTGACGGCGCTTCGGTCAAGGATGCCGACGGCGACGGTCGCTCGCGTCGCGGAAGGCGCAGGGGACGTCGCGGCGGACGACGCGGTCAGGGCAGTGAGCGCGGTGAGCGCGATGCTGGCTCGGCGATGGAGGCTGCCGACGCTGCCGCCAACGGTACCCTGCTCGCGTATCTGGAGGATGGCTCGTTAGCGCCAGCCTCGGCGGGCGACAGGCATGTTGCGGAGGCAGTTGCGGTCGATTCCGGAGCGGAGCCTTCGGGCGACGTGGCCGGTTCTGGCAGCGATCGCCGCGAGGGATCCGGTCGCCGTGATCATCGCGAGCCCCGCAAGCACCGCGAACGCACAATTGATACGGCCGCCGCCGCCAGGGCGGACGCCGAACCGGTCCGCAATGATCCAGCGTTCGTGAGCACGCCGTTGCCGCCTGACGCAGTCGAAGGACATCCCGTCAGCGGAGCGGAAGCATCATCCCAGGACACTATGGTCGAGGCTGTTCACGTCGAGCCTGTTCACGTCGCGGCTGTTCACGTCGAGCCGATCATTATCGAACCGGTCCACGTCGAGCCGCCAAAACCACGCCGTACGACCGTTTCATCCGAGCCCGTCATCGAGCGCGTGGTGGTTGGCACCAGCGAGGCGGTGGCAGCGGTCGAGCAGCCTGCGCCGCGCCGTGGGTGGTGGCAGCAGCGGAAGGCCTGACGGGCGCAAGGTCAGCTCCAGCGGCGGCACGTTCGTGCCGTCGCATCTCCGTTTTTCCCTCGGGGTGACCAACCTACAGTAAGGCTTTCGCATCACTGCGCTCAAGTCCAAGCCACTTTACTGTTCCAGGAAATGCCAAGCCGATGGGGTTGTCTGGCGAATGGCGGAGGCCATATTATGGGCGTCGCGCACCCAGGGCTGATCCTAACGAAGGCCCAGACATGCGCGATCAGCCTCGTCAACCATAGCGCCACGTTTCTGTTTTAGAACAAGATTTACGTCTATGTGGTTCCACAGACCAGTTGCGGGTCATCATCCGATCGCGTTCCCGCCGTCTCATGCAGGTTCACAATGACACTTGTCCACGCCATCACGATCTGGGGCATCACAACGCTGGTTGCAGCAACAATCGCTGGCGTGCTGTCGTCCCTGAAAAATCGCGATTATTCGTTCTGGATGGGCTGGTCGTTCCTGCTCCCGCCTATGGTCATCATTCTCGCGTTTCTACCGAGGCTGAGCGGCCGCCGCCCGCGTCAACCAACGATCGACGAACTCGATCGCCGGCAGGAGCGGGAGTGGTGAACCGATCGAGGGCGCCTGGTTACATAGGTCCATTGTGGCCGGGCCGACCTTGATCATCCCGGCACTGGCCAGAATATGCCGCCACTCCACGCGCCTAAGGCGGACTGCCCCGATTCAAGCGACGCGACAGCTCCGCTCGCGGATAATGCGACCTGCATTAGCTCGTGTGTCATTGCGCGGGTCAGCCTGGCTTCGAGGCGGCCACGGATGAGCACGTAGGGTTTCAGTCCGCCCGTCCCGGCTTCTAATTCAAAGCGCAGCGGATGTTTGGTCCCGATCACGACGCTGTCGCCGAGGTTTGTCGAGAGGGTCAACGTCTGGCTCTCGCCGCATCCAGCCGCCGTCAGGTCGACCCCGAGGAACGGCGCATCCGCCACCTGCACCAGTATCTTCTCGACGGGCGTGACGAGATACGTTTGCCCGTCAGCGTCCTTGCGCAGGACGGAGGCAAACAAGCCGACCATCGCCGGCCGGCCGATAATACTGCCCTTATACCACCACGAGCCGTCGACGCGGATTTCGAGACCAATGTCGCCGCAGTATGGCGGATCCCACAGGTGCACCGGAGCTGGACCGCGTATCCCGCCGCCTGATCGGGGAGCGCTGGCCGCCTGGTCGGCTGCATGCGCGATGGCATCGAGCGCTGACGGTGTGCTGCTGGCGGATAAATCCGGCTCGCCAATAGGTTTGGTATTGACCAGCTTCGTATCGGCAGGCTTCGGATTGTCGGGGTTTTCCGTCATGTTCTGCGTGTCCGCATTGGCCGCCAAATGTCGCTTGTTTTACCGCAATCGTGCGGCAGGCCGCTGCCGTTTCGCCTGTGGCACTTACGTAACATTCACTTGACCCACCGGGGCTCCACCCGGATCGTCCCACTGATCACGACGCTAGGCAACGTAGCAACGGAACCGCTCCCCATGACGAACCTCGCCGAAACCGAGGCCAACATCGTTAACCGTCTGGAAGCTGCGAGCGAGCGGGTGCAGCGCGCGCACAAAGCGGCGTCAGCCGTCATCTTCGGCCAGGACCAAGTGATCGAACGTGCGTTGATCACGATTTTGTCCGGTGGCCATGGCCTGCTGATCGGCGTGCCCGGACTTGCCAAAACGCTGCTCGTGGAGACGCTGGGTCGCGTGCTCGGCCTCGATGCCAAGCGCATTCAATTCACGCCAGACTTGATGCCATCCGACATCATCGGCTCGGAAGTACTCGAGGATAATCCTGGCCAGCGGCGTTCGTTCCGGTTCATCCCCGGCCCGATCTTCACTCAGCTGCTGATGGCCGACGAGATCAACCGCGCCAGCCCCAAGACGCAGTCCGCGCTGCTGCAGGCGATGCAGGAGCACCACGTGACAGTGGCGGGTCAACGGCACGATACGCCAGCGCCTTTCCATGTTCTCGCGACGCAGAACCCGCTCGAGCAGGAAGGCACGTACCCGCTTCCCGAAGCTCAGCTCGACCGGTTTTTGTTGCAGATCGAAGTAACGTACCCCGATCTCGTTGCCGAACGCCGCATGTTGTATGCCACCACCGGCACTGACCGGAGCGCGGTCGAGACGGTGTTCACAGCCCAAGAGCTGATGGCGACGCAGCGTCTGGTTCGCCAAATCCCGGTTCCCGACAAAGTCGTCGAGGCGATTTTGAAGCTCGTCCGCTCGGCCCGGCCTGGGACAGGGGCCAACGTCGAGACCGACCGGTATGTCTCCTGGGGACCAGGACCGCGCGCCAGTCAATCGTTGACGCTTGCTGTTCGCGCCAAGGCGTTGATCGACGGCCGCCTCGCGCCGTCGGTGGACGATGTCGTGGCCCTGGCAGATCCGATCCTGCGCCACCGTATGGCGCTGAATTTCGCAGCCCGCGCAGAGGGTCGCGATCTCGGCCAGATCATCACCCGGCTGTCCGGGCAGTTGGAGTAGCACTGCGTATGGCGGATGCTTCCTCTCACGCACGCCCCGTCAACGCGGCCGCAGCGGCGGCGTTACGGCGTGAACTCGGCGCGGTCGAAACCGACGCTCATGGCTTGGCCGATAGATTGCCGGACCTGATGCTGGAGGCGGAGCGCATCGCCGCGACGGTCTCCCACGGCATCCACGGTCGGCGCCGTGCCGGTCCAGGCGAGACATTCTGGCAATTTCGGCAATACGGCCAGAACGATCCCGCGCAAATGATCGATTGGCGCCGTTCGGCGAGTTCAGACCAACTGTATGTGCGCGAACGCGAATGGGAGGCGGCGCATACCATCTGGTTGTGGCCAGACCTTTCGGCCTCGATGCGGTTCAAAAGCCATCTGTCGACGACCACCAAGCGTGACCGCGTGCTGGTATTGACGCTCGCGGCTGCCGAGTTGCTGGTCCGTGGCGGCGAACGCGTGGCGTTGATCGGCCTCTCGCAGCCGACGGCCACCCGCCATGCCGCCCGCAAACTCGCCGAAGCGATCGCGCGTGCTGCGGGAACTCCCGGTCTCGAGGCGAGCCTGCCGCCAGCAGCGCAGCTGTCGCGGTTCTGTGGCACGATTTTGATCTCTGACTTCCTCGATCCGATCGACGACATTCGCGCGCGCCTGGAGGCGCTGGCTGGCCACGGAATCCAGGGCCACATCCTGCAGGTGCTCGATCCCGCCGAAGAGACGCTCCCGTATTCCGGCCGGACCGAGTTCGTCGGGCTCGAAGGCGGCGAGCGCTGGATCGCAGAGCGGGCGGAAACGCTGCGCGAGGCCTACATCGAGAAACTCCAAGCCCACCGCGCGCAGCTACGCGAGATCGCGACCCGACTTGGCTGGTCGTTCCTGCTTCATCATACCGACCGTCCGGCAGCCGAGCCCTTGTTGTCGCTCGTCGTCCACATGCAGGGCAAGGAACTCGGTGCTGGCTTGGCACCGAGCCCGGACCAAATGGAGTCGCGCGCATGAGTATCGCCGCGCTGACGTTCTTATCACCCTGGCTGCTGACGGCGCTGATCGCCTTGCCCGCAATTTACTGGCTGCTGCGTACCGTTCCGCCACGGCCCAAAGAGGTCGCGTTCCCGGCAACGCGTATCCTCGTCGGCCTGGAAAGCATGGAGCGCACTCCGGCGCGTACGCCGTGGTGGCTGCTGCTGCTGCGCCTCCTCGCTGCGGCGCTCGTGATCCTGGCGCTGTCCGAGCCGATCTTCAATCCGAGCCGCGAAAAGGGGCTGTCGGGAACCGGCCCGGTGGTGATCGCGATCGACAACAGTTGGGCTTCCGCATCGCAATTCGCGGCCCGCATGAACCTAGTCGAACGCCTGATTACCGAAGCCGAGACCCAGCGGCGCAGCGTGGTCGTTGCCCCGACGGCGGCTGCTGCCCGCACGGTCACGTTCAAAATCGAAGCGCCCGGCGATGCCCGGACCACTGCTGCTGCGATTGCGCCGCAGCCGTTCGCCCCCGACCGGGACCAAGCCGCCACGGCTATCGAACGCGTGCTCGGCGCACCGTCGGGCGCGTCACAGGCCAGTATCCTTTGGCTGTCGGATGGCATCGACCACGGCGGCAAGGCCGCCGCGTTTACGCAACGTCTCGTTTTGCTCGGCCCGGTGTCGGTCGTCGAAGCCGACGCCAGTATGGCAGCGTTGGCAGTGAGCGGTGAGGTCGGCCAGAAGGGCAAGCTTGAAGCGACGATCTTGCGGGCGGACACGCGCGGCCAGCGCGAAGGCGTCGCCCATGCCCTTGCGGCACGTGGCCAGCGATTGGCCGAGGCGACGTTCCGGCTTGCGCCCGGGGCTGGCAGCACGACGATTTCGTTCGATCTTCCGCTCGAGTTGCGCAACCAGGTGGCGCGGATCGACCTTCCGGGCGAGCGGTCTGCCGGAGCTGTCAGCCTGCTCGATGCCCGCTCGCAGTGGCACCGGGTCGGTCTTGTCTCCGGTGAGAGCCGCGAACAGGCGCAGCCGTTGCTGGCGCCGCTCTACTACATCGAGAAGGCATTGGCGCCGTTCGCCGAACTCGTCGCGCCCAAGGCCTCGAACGTTCAGCAGAGCGTCGAAACCGCTTTGAAAGAACAATCGACCGTGCTGGTCATGGCCGACATCGGAACGTTATCGGGCGACCTTCACGACCGCATCCAGGATTGGGTCACGCGCGGTGGGGTGCTTGTCCGGTTTTCCGGTCCACGGCTCGAGAAAGGCGGCGACGACCTACTGCCCGTGCCATTGCGAATCGGCGGCCGGACGCTCGGCGGCGCCCTGTCGTGGTCGACGCCACAGGCGCTCGCCAAGTTCGACGATGGCAGCCTGTTTGCTGGCCTCACCATCCCACCTGACGTGACGATCAACCGGCAGGTGCTTGCCGACCCGGCCAAGCTGACGCCTGACATCAACATTCTTGCGCGCCTCAACGACGGCACGCCGTTGGTGACGGCGCGAAAATCAGGCGATGGCCAGATCGTTCTGTTTCATGTCACTGCCAATTCGGACTGGTCAAACCTGCCGTTATCGGGCCTGTTTGTCGACATGCTGCGGCGGATCTCGACGCTCGGCAAAGGTGTGGGACCCGCCGATGGCACCGGAAACAAGTCGGGTGATACCGTGACAGATGCTGGTGGCCCCGATTCATCGGCAGCACGGCCGGAGCAATTGTTGCCGCCGGTGCAAACTCTCGACGGATATGGCGTGCTCAAAGCGCCGCCGCCGACCGCTCAGCCGATCAAGGCAAGCGCTGCGACCGAGCAGGCCGCGAGCCTTGATCATCCTCCTGGCTATTACGGCGCGGCGTCGGCTGCTCGCGCGCTCAATGCACTTGGTCCCAAGCCTGAGTTGAAGCCACTGCCAGCCCTGCCAGCGGGCGTCGAACGGCGCGGCTATGACGGCACCAGCGCGACGCCGCTCAAGCCATCGATGATGGCGGCGGCCCTGTCGCTCGTGCTGCTCGACGTGCTCGCTGTGCTTGCGCTGGCAATGGGAGGGCTTGGCTTGGCGTCCGTGTTCAGACGGTCGGCTGCTACCGCCTCGGCGGTCATGATCATCGCCGCCGCTGGCTTTGTTTACGCTGGGCTGTTCAGCGACGCGGCATCCGCCCAGCAACGCCCCGATCGCGGGCCTGCTACGGCGCCGAAAGCGCGCGTCGTTCCGGCGGCGACAGGGGCTGACGGCACGGCGATGAAGGCGACCAGCAAAGTCACCTTTGGCTACGTGCTGACCGGCGACACCAACGCCGATCAGGTCAGCCGCGCTGGCCTCGAGGGCCTCAATCGCATCCTCACGCTGCGGACCTCGATCGAGCCGGGCGAGCCGATCGCAGTCGACATCGCCAAAGATGAGATCGCTTTCTACCCCGTTCTCTATTGGCCGGTGGTGCCAAACCCCCAGGCTTTGCCCGATGCCGCGCTGGCCCGCATCGATGCGTACATGAAGGAGGGCGGGCTGATCATTTTCGACACGCGCGATTATGGCTATGGCGCGCCAACCGGACTGTCACCTGGCGGGGGCAACAACACGCCCTTGCAGCGACTGCTCGCGCGCCTCGATGTGCCCCGCCTCGAGCCGGTGCCGGTTGGCCACGTGCTGACCAAATCGTTCTATCTGCTGAAATCGTTCCCTGGTCGTTGGGACGGCGGGCAATTGTGGATCGAAGCTTCCGATGGCGGCGACCAGGACCCAGCGCAGGGCCGTAAGGCGCGGCGCTCTGATGGCGTCACCTCGATCCTGATCACGTCGAACGATTTCGCGTCCGCCTGGGCACTCGATGATCGGGGACGACCGATCTACCCGACGGTGCCCGGTGGCGAAGCTCAGCGCGAGATGGCGTTTCGAACCGGCGTCAACATCGCGATGCACGCGCTGACTGGAAACTACAAGGCCGACCAAGTCCATGTCCCAGCCCTCCTCGAACGGCTTGGCCAGTAGCGGAGTTGCCATGAATTGGTCGATTGACTTTGCCCCCCTCGTGCCGTGGACCGCCATTGTCGTGGCGGCCCTCGTCGCGTGTGGACTTGTCGGCGTTATGGTGTGGCGGCGCCAGCGCGGCGCACCATTCCGCGCGCTCGCACTCGCAGCGGTCCTGATCGCATTGATGAACCCGATGCTGCGCGAGGAGCAGCGCGAAGGACTGTCGAACGTCGCCCTCGTCGTGGTCGACGAGAGCACCAGCCAACAACTCGGCACGCGCGTTTCAGATAGCGCGGCCATCAGAGCGGACATCGAAAGCAAACTTGCCAAAATCCCGAACTTGACCGTCAAGATGGTGCCAGCGGGCCGTCCGGGCGATGGCGGTGCCGCAGGTACAAATTTGTTCTCTGGCCTCAACGCGGCCATGGCCGACGTCGCTCCGGACCGTATCTCTGGCGTCATCGCGATCACCGACGGCCAAGTCCACGACGTGCCGAAGGCGGCCGCGATGCTCGGCTTCGATGCCCCTGTGCATGCGATCGTATCGGGTTCGCGCGATGAGTTCGATCGCCGCGTCGAGGTGTTGAAGGCGCCGAAGTTCGGCATCGTCGGGCAATCTCGCGATGTCGAGGTTGCAATCCGCGAGAGCGGAAAGGCGGGTCGCGGCGGCGATACCGTCAAAGTCACCATCCGGCGCGAGGGCCGGCCGGACGAGACGCGGCGGGCTCAAGCCGGGGCCACCGTCAAGTTCGATATGCCGTTCCCGCATTCGGGGACCAATCTCGTCGAAATCGAAATTGAAAGCGCTCCCGGCGAACTGACGGCGGCCAACAACCGCGTCGTGATCGAGGCGGAGGGCGTTCGCGAAAATCTGCGGGTGCTGCTCGTATCGGGCGAGCCGCATGCCGGTGAGCGCACGTGGCGCAACCTGTTGAAGTCCGACGCCGCCGTCGATCTCGTCCACTTCACGATTTTGCGTCCGCCGGAGAAACAAGACGGCACGCCGATCAACCAGTTGTCGCTGATCGCGTTCCCGACGCGCGAGCTGTTTTCGGAGCGCATCAAGGACTTCGACCTGATCATCTTCGACCGCTATCAGCATCGCGGCATTCTTCAGTTGCTCTACTACGACAACATCGCTCGCTATGTGCAAGGCGGCGGTGCGCTGCTGGTAGCTGGCGGCGACGACCTCGCGGCCTCGACGAGCCTTGCTCGCACGCCGCTGGCCCCGGCCCTTCCGGCGAGCCCGACGGGACGTGTCATCGAGGCGCCGTTCAAGCCGATGTTGAGCGGCGATGGCCACAAACATCCTGTTACGATCGGTTTGCCAGGCGGGTCTGGCGAGACGCCAACCTGGGGCCGGTGGTTCAGGCAGGCCGAAGTGCGCAACACGCGTGGCTATACGGTACTGGAAGGCGCTGAAAAAGCGCCGCTGTTGATCGTCGAGCGCAGGGGCAAGGGCCGCGTCGCGTTACTGACATCAGACCACGCTTGGCTTTGGGCGCGCGGTTATGAGGGAGGCGGGCCGCATACCGATCTGCTCCGCCGCCTGTCGCACTGGCTGATGAAGGAGCCAGATCTCGAGGAAGAACGTCTGATTGCAACGGCGCGCGGCATGAAGCTTTCGATTGAGCGGCGCACGATGGGCGAGAAGGTCGACACCGTGAAGCTCTCGGCACCTGCTGGCGAGGAGAGCGAACTATCGCTCGAGGCCGCCGCGCCGGGAATTTGGCGAACCACTGTCGATGTCAAGTTGCCTGGGCTCTACAAGGTCCAGACGCCCAACGGCACGGAAACCCTCACCGCGGTCGCGCACGCTGGTACGCTGGACGTGCGTGAGATGAGCGAGGTCGTCGCAACCGAGGACAAGATGAAGCCGCTGGCGGACGCGACCGGCGGCGGCCTGTTCTGGGCCAAGACGGCGGGTCTGGTGCCTGGAACCTCGTCGATCGACGTTCCGCGCGTGACGATGTTGTCGGGGGCAAAGGTGATGGCCGGATCGGGCTGGCTCGGGCTCAAAGACCGTCAAGCCTTTGTCACCAAAGGGGTCAAGTTGACACCGGTTTATACCGGGTTTCCGGCTTTGCTGACGATCATTGCCCTGCTCGCGCTCGCTTGGTGGCGTGAGGGCCGATAGCATCGCTGCTGGAATGCCGTCTGTTTATTGAACAGATGCTTTAATGGCATGGGTCAAATCAAACTGCGATGCTACACGGCAGTCTCAGCAGTGGCAGACCCGCGCCTAGGGCACACGCGTCCGTCGGCCAGCCTGTCCGAGCCCTCAACGTGCCGGAGCAACGCGATGGAAATTCACCAGATCCGGTATTTTCTTGCCGTCGAGCGGGAGCGCAATTTTACCCGCGCTGCGGAGAGCTGCAACATCACGCAGCCCGCACTGACGCGGGCCATTCAGCGGCTCGAAGAGGAATTGCGCGGACCGTTGTTTGAACGACGGCCCGGCAATGTAGCGCTGACGGAGCTTGGCCGGGCCATGCTGCCGCGTTTCGAGAAGGCGATTGCGACGGTAACGGAAGCCAAGGCTTACGCGCGGGTCGTGCTGTCTGAACGCCGCCAACGGCTGCGGATCGGCATGATGTGCACAGTCGGAGCCTCGACGATGGCGATGATTATCACGGCGCTCGCCGAAGCGGCCCCTGACGTCGAGATTGCACTCACCGAAGGTCGCGGATCGGCAGTCGTGACACAGTTGTTGATGGACGAAATCGATGCGGCGATCGTGGGCCAGCCGCGCTACGTGCCAGCGCTCGACGTGATGCCATTGTATACGGAAGGCTACGGCGTTGCCCTGTCGCGTGAGCACCCGCTGGCGAGCTCGGAAATGATCCGACTGAAAGATCTCGACGGCCAATGTTATGTCGATCGTATTCGCTGCGAATTCGACGCCTACTTCGAGGATGCCCACGGGCCGTGGCCAATAACGCTCGATGTCCGTTTCCGGAGCGACCGCGAAGACTGCGTGCAAGCCCTCCTCGCATCCGGCGTCGGCATTGCTATCGTTCCGCAATCGTTGGATCTGCGTTCAGAACTCATATACCGGCCGCTGATCGAGCCTGAGGTTTCGCGCACGATCAGCCTCGTCACCGTTCGCGACCGTGAACCGCCTCTTCCGCTCGGCATTCTAAAGAAGCTGGCGAGCGGGCTGTCCTTATAACGATACGGTTTCCGGTGGGGCCGCGTCAAACCAGCGGCGCATTGCGCTCGGCGAGTTTCTGCTCCCACTGAAGCGCGTCACGGACGATACCGTCGAGATCGTCGAGCCCAGGTGTCCACTCCAACCGGCTGCGCAGTTTATCCGATGCGGCCACGATCTGCGCCGGGTCGCCCGGGCGGCGGCCGCTCATCCGCACGTCGAAATCGCGGCCCGAGACACGCTTGACCGCGTCGATCACCTCGAGCACAGAATATCCGCGCGAGTAGCCGACATTAAACACGTTGCTCGCCCCGCCAGCGCGCAGGTAGTTCAACGCCGATATGTGGGCGCGGACCAAATCGGTGACGTGGATATAATCTCGCACGCACGTCCCATCGGGCGTCGGATAGTCGGTACCGAACACATCCATATGCGCCCGCTTGCCCGAGGCGGTTTCACACGCGACCTTGATCAGATGCGTCGCGCCGCGTGTCGACTGACCGGTGCGGCCCTTGGGATCGGCGCCAGCGACGTTGAAATAGCGCAACGCGGTGTAGCGGAAGTCGTGCGCGCGGGCGGTGTCGGCAAGCATCAACTCGGTCATCAGTTTCGACGTGCCGTAGGGCGACAGGGGTGCGGGGACCGCATCTTCGCTCACGGGAACCGACACCGGGTTGCCGTAAACGGCGGCGGTCGAGGAAAAAATGAACGATTTGACGCCGCCAGCGACGGCGGCTGCCATCAGACTGCGCGAGCGAACCGTGTTGTTGAGATAATAGCCAAGCGGGTCGGACACGCTGTCGGGCACGACGACCGAGCCGGCGAAGTGGATGATCTCAGCGATGTCATGGCGCTCTATCAGGAGGCCGACGAGCGCTTCGTCGTCGATGTCGCCGACGATGAGTGTCGCTGCCTCCGGCACAGCGAAGCGGAAGCCCGTCACCAAGTTGTCGAGTACGACGACGGTCTCGCCAGCATCGACCAGTTCATGAACCATATGGCTGCCAATATAGCCCGCGCCGCCGGTTACCAGAATTGCCATGACTTGCCCGTTGTATCGTTATGGTGGCGGGAGCACATGCTCTCGACCGCACCGCATGTCTATGTGGCCTTGCGTATAGCATTAAAAGTTACGACAAGGCGCGCCGATCCCACCGCCGACCAAGGACGCGACAATGGCCAAAGCGATCAAACCCATCCGCAAAGCTGTTTTTCCAGTGGCCGGTCTCGGCACACGCTTCCTGCCCGCCACCAAGGCGATGCCGAAGGAAATGCTGACGATCGTCGATCGCCCGGTCATTCAGCACGTCGTCGACGAGGCGCGCGAAGCCGGTATCGAGCATTTCATTTTCGTGACCGGTCGAAACAAGGGGGTCATCGAAGACCATTTCGACCGACAATACGAACTCGAGCACACCTTGCAGACGCGCGGGAAAAAATCTGAACTCGAAACGCTGATGCGCGAACTGCCAAGCGCTGGCCAGACCAGCTTCACCCGCCAGCAGGCGCCACTCGGTCTTGGCCACGCGGTGTGGTGCGCACGGGAACTCGTTGGCAACGAACCGTTCGCGCTGCTGTTGCCCGACATGCTGCACCACGGCACGTCTCCATGCCTTGCCGAAATGATGGAGGCGTACCGGGAGCATGGTGGCAACCACGTCGCCGTCGCGCCGGTGCCGGAGGACCAGACGCATCAGTATGGTATCGTCGGCGTTACGGACCCGAAGGCCAAAGTTTCGCCGATCACACAGATGGTCGAGAAGCCGCCGCAGGGAACGGCACCGTCGAACCTGCACATTACCGGGCGTTATATCCTGCAGCCCGACATCTTTGCTCTCCTGAGCGCGCAAGAACGCGGTGCTGGCGGCGAAATCCAGCTCACCGACAGCATGATCAAACTTCAGGGTGCCGAGGGTCAGAGCTTCCACGCCGTTCGTTTCGATGGGACGATCTACGACTGCGGCTCGAAGATCGGGTTCTTGATGGCCAACGTCGCCTATGCGTTGGAGCGGCCCGACCTCGGCCCGCTTCTGCGGCCAGCGTTGAAGCAAATGTTGTAACCGCGAATAGCATCCACCCGACGAAGGTCTAACGCTTGCGTGCTGCAACGCCACAAGTAATTGACGGCGTTCGAGATTCGCGGGTTTCATCCAGATCGGTCAAAACTGCGAGACAGTTTACCGGGCCAAGCACGGCACTTCCGTCACGGCGTGGCTTGCGTTCTGGAGGCTGCGACGATACGGATGGGCCCAAGCCGACACTCGACAATAAGGGCGTATGCCCGTTGATCGGCGAGACATTAGGGAAGCGAAACGTTATCGGCCGCCGTCCGGCGCCTTCAGGGAAAGTACATCCGCATGACCGAAACAAGCAACGTCAACCGCCGCAAATTCCTTAAGGGTGGCGCGGTCGCCGCCTCCGTTGCCACCGCTGGTGTTGTGGCCATGCCCAACGTCAGCCGCGCAC
>JAWXCP010000257.1:0-11494 GCA_034408685.1 Hyphomicrobium aestuarii
GCACATACTTGAGGCTGTCGGGATCGCGGCAGCGCCAGGTCGGTACGTTGTCGAGGATCGGGGCCTCGCCGCAGAAGAAGCGGACGATTTCTGGCATATAGGAATAGATGGCTTTATCGTCGGAGATGCCGGTTCCAACCGCGTTGGCGAGCGTGACGTTGCCGGCCTTGTAAGCGGCCAGCAATCCCGGCACGCCCAACACCGAGTGCGGGTTGAACGACAGCGGATCGAGGAACGCGTCGTCGACCCGCCGGTAGATGACGTCGACCCGTTGCAGCCCGCGCGTCGTGCGCATGTAGACGATGGCGTCACGGACCAGGAGATCGCGCCCCTCGACCAGTTCAACGCCCATTTTGTCGGCAAGGAACGAGTGCTCGTAGTAAGCTGAGTTGTAGGGGCCAGGGGTCAGCAATACGATCGTGGGATCGCGCGAGGCCGACTTCGGCGCACTGTCGCGCAGCGTCTTCAGCAGCAGGTCGGGATAGTTCTCGACCGGGGCGACGCGATGGGCGCGGAACAGGTCCGGAAACAGGCGGATCATCGCCTCGCGGTTTTCGAGCATGTAGGAGACACCCGACGGCGTGCGGGCATTGTCCTCCAGGACGTAAAACTGATCGGGCCCGACCCTGACGATGTCGACACCCGCGATATGGACATAAACGCCGCCCGGCGGTTCGAACCGGCTCATCTCGGGTTCGAAAGCCGGGTTCTGGAACACCAAATCGCGCGGGACGATCCCAGCCTTGAGGCACTCCTGGGCGCCGTATACGTCAGCGATAAACCGGTTCAGCGCCGTCACGCGCTGGGTGAGCCCACGTTCGAGCTTGCGCCATTCATGCGCCATCAAGATGCGTGGAACGATGTCGAACGGGATCAGCCGCTCGGCCCCCTCGTCCTCGCCGTAGACATTGAACGTGATGCCGACCCGGCGAAAGAAGTGTTCCGCCTCGCGCTGGCGATTGGCGAATTGCTCGGGCGGCGCTTCGGCCATCCAGCGGGAAAGCATCTCGTAACCTTGCCGCAGGTTGCCGTCGGTCCCGCTCATCTCGTCGAAGAACATCGACGGAGCGCCAGAGTGCTGACCCTGCATCTGGCCCTGCGCGTAGCCTTTGCCCAACGACTGCACTTGAACTTGCGACTGGGCTTGACCCTGAGACATCTGATGGCCTTGCGACTTGGCCTGACCCTTCGTCTGGCCGTTGTCGAGGGACTGTGATTGCCCTTGCGATTGCCCGTTGCCCTGCGACTGGCTCTGGGTTCGCCCCTGCTTACTCTTAGCGGACATGGTGGTTTTGACCCGAACGGAGCTTTGATCGTGGCGGCTTGATCAGCGAGTGTGCCTCACTGCATCGGTGTGCGGTACACCTTTATGTCAAGTTCGCGAATGCGCGAGCGCAACGTATTGCGATTGAGGCCAAGCAACTCGGCGGCGCGGATCTGATTGCCACGGGTCGCCGTCAGGGCCGCCGACAACAACGGCTGTTCGACCTGTCGGATGATCCGGTCATAGAGACCGGGCGGTGGCAGTTCACGCCCGAACGTTGCGAAATAGGTCGCCAGATAGCGCTCGACCTGTTCGGCGAGGTCCTTGGGCGAGGACGCGGACTCGGTAGGTGCCGGCGGCCCGGTTTCGACGAGATGTTGCTCGACCATCGGCACGGTCAACGTGTCTTCCGGGTTGAGCGCGGCCAGTCGGCGGACGAAATTTTCCAGCTCGCGCACGTTGCCCGGCCAGGAGTAGGTTTTCATGCGCTCGATCGCAGCGGTCTCGATCGCCTTCTGGCCGAGGCCCTCGCGCGCGGCTTGACGCAGGAAGTGGCGTACGAGATCGCCAACGTCTTCAATGCGCTCGCGCAACGGCGGCAGGCGCATCGGTACCACGTTGAGCCGGTAGAACAGATCCTCGCGGAACTGGCCGAGCGCGATCTGGCTTTTGAGGTCGCGGTGGGTGGCCGCAATGATGCGCACGTTGGTTTTGATCGCAGTGCGGCCGCCGACCGTCGTGTATTCGCCCTGCTGCAGCACACGCAACAGCCGCGTCTGCGCTTCGAGCGGCATGTCGCCGATTTCATCAAGAAACAGCGTTCCGCCCTCGGCCTGCTCGAAGCGGCCAATGGAGCGGTTCTGCGCGCCGGTGAACGCGCCTTTCTCATGCCCGAACAGTTCGCTCTCGATCAATTCGCGCGGGATGGCGGCCATGTTGAGCGCAACGAACGGCCCGCCGCGGCGTTTGCCGTAATCATGCAGCACGCGGGCAACGAGTTCTTTGCCCGTGCCGCTCTCGCCGTTGATCATCACGGTGAGATCGGTTTGCGTCAGCCGCGCGATGACCCGGTAGATCTCCTGCATGGCCGCCGACCGGCCGATCAGCGGCAGCTCCTCGTCGGGGCCTTCGACGATCCGTACCGGCTTGCGGTCGGGCTGGGATAGCGCGCGACCAACTACGGCCACGATTTCCGAAAGGTCGAAGGGTTTTGGCAGATATTCGTAGGCGCCCTTGTCGGCGGCTGTCAGCGCGGTCATCAGCGTATTTTGCGCGCTCATGACGATGATTGGTAGATCCGGACGCAGTTTCTTGATCCTGGGGATCAAGTCGAACGCGTTCTCGTCGGGCATGATGACGTCAGTGATGATGACATCGCCCTCGCCCGCTTGCACCCAGCGCCAGAGTGTCGCCGCGTTGCCGGTGGCACGCGGGGCATAGCCAGCACGCGCCAGCGCTTGATTGAGGACGGTGCGGATCGCCGTATCGTCGTCGGCGATCAGAATGGTGCCGCGCGCCATGGTGTCCTTTCCGAATTAAGGTCTGTCGTGGGCGTCATGTCTCGAGCTCCTGGCGGCGCGCGTCCGGTTTGCGCTTGGATGCAGCTTCCATTGGCAGCAGCACGCGAAACACCGTGCGCGACGGCTCGCTGTCACACTCGATGATGCCGCCGTGGTCGCCGATGATCTTGGCGACCAGGGCAAGACCCAGACCCGTGCCGTTGTGCTTCGTCGTCACGAACGGATCGAACAGATGGGGCCGCAGGTGCTCGGGCACGCCGGTGCCGTTGTCCTCGATCTGGATCATCAGCGGCAGCGAAATGCGGGCATCCGATCCGGGCACGGACAGGCGTACCCCTGGGCGGAACGCCGTGGTGATCACGATCCGGCCGTTGTCGCGCGACTTCTGCGGGATCGCCTCGCACGCGTTCTTGATCAGGTTCAGAAATGCTTGGACCAGCTTGTCGCGGTTGCCAGCGACGGCTGGCAACGACGGGTCATAATCCTCGACGAATTTCATGCCACGGCCAAAGCCGCTTTCGGCCAAGCGGCGAACATGATCGAGAACGTCATGAATGTTGACCGGCTCTTTCGACAACGGCCGCTCGTCGCCAAACACTTCCATCCGGTCGACCAAGTTGCGGATACGCTCGGTCTCCGAGCAGATCAGTTGGCATAGGGCGCGGTCCTCGTCGCCAAGCGACGGTTCGATCAATTGCGCGGCGCCACGAATGCCAGATAGGGGATTCTTGATTTCGTGGGCGAGCACGGCGGCCATGCCCGACACGGTACGGGCAGCGGCCCTGTGGGTCAGTTGGCGCTCAATCATCTGCGCCATGGCGCGCTGCTGGAGCATGACGATGACCAAGCCGGGATGATCGGGGAACGGACCGGCATGGACATCGACGAGCTTGGGCTGCGGCTGGCGCTGGGTCGTAATCTCGATGGCGTATTCGTTCATCGTCTGCCCGGTCCGGCGGACCTGCTCGATCAGCGAAATCAACGGGCAACCGAACGACACGATTTGCCCGAACGCATCGCGTTTCAAAATCGCAAGCGAGGTCGACAGAAATGTCTCGGCCGCAGCGTTGGCGTACGTCACCCGGTCGTCGGCGCCAATCACCAGGATCGGGTGCGGAAGGGCAGCCAGCAGCAGATCGAAGTCGAACGTCCGGCGGGGCTTGTTGGGCATGGTGATCGATGGTGGTGCGGGGGCTGCACTCACGGCAGGGGTCGCAACGGGAGCTGGGGCTGCTGTCGGGCGTTTGACGTTGCGCGGGCTCATGCAGCGGCCCTTTGCGGGTCAGTGACGGCGATGCGCTCGTCGAAAAACGTCCTCAGACCCGACAGCACGCGACCAGCATCGTCATCCGTGCACAACATTCGCCGCCATGCTTTGACCGCCTCAATGGGGGCTCCGCTGGTTTCCAGATACCAACCCATGTGCTTGCGCGCGTTCTTCAGACCGAGCGCGCGGCCATAGTGGATGAGCATTGCTTCGACGTGTTCTATGGCGATGGTCTGCCGGGTGGCAAGCGACGGCGGGCCGGGATCGACCCCGGTCGCGAGCGCGGTCGCGATCTGCCCCGGCAACCAGGGGGCACCATAGGCGCCGCGTCCGATCATAACGCCGTCGGCCCCCGATGCGGCGAGTGCGGCTTTGGCCTCGATCGGCGTGGTGATATCGCCATTGACGATCACCGGGATCGACACGGCCTCCTTGACGGCGCGGACGGCTGCCCAATCGGCGCGCCCCTTGTAGAACTGACATCGGGTCCGCCCATGGACCGTAACGAGGCGCACACCGGCGGCTTCGGCGCGGCGCGCCAACTCCGGCGCATTGCGCAGTGCGTCGTCCCAACCGAGCCGCATCTTGAGCGTTACAGGTACATCGACAGCCGTGACCGTTGCGTCGATCAGCGTCAGCGCGTGGTCGAGATCCCGCATCAACGCCGATCCAGCGAGCATCCCCGTCACTTCCTTGGCCGGGCAGCCCATATTGATGTCGATCACGTCGGCGCCCATGTCGGCGGCCAGCTTGGCGCCTTCGGCCAGCCATGCCGCCTCGCGCCCGGCGAGTTGCATGACAAACGGGGCAACATCAGCGTTCCGGGCGCGGCGGACCATGTCGCGCCGTCCGCGGAGCAACTCCACGGAGGCAACCATTTCCGACACCACCCAGCCGGCCCCGAGCTGGTGAGCGAGGCGGCGGAACGGCAGATCGCTGATGCCCGACATGGGCGCCATGGCGACCGGGTTAGCGACAGTAACGGGTCCAATTTCAAGGCGCTGAGCGTCCACCTTCCGCGCTTTCTGTCTAATTTGTAGGCATTTTTAAATCGTGCCTATCACTTAGGCACGCTATGTCGAATCCTGAACGAAGGCAAGGCCCTTCGCGTGTGCAATGCGAACCACACAGGACGGCCAGGCGGTTCGGACGGCGGGTTTGCGGCCATTGCATGGCTTCCAACGCCTTCGGCGCGTTCAAGATCGTATTGCGTCGCGGCATAAATCCGGCGTTGCCGGGTAGCCTCCTGTCCACCTATGACCCGGCAACGTGTTTTCAACCTTGTGCCGACAGCGAGCCGTCTTGACCCTCACCGCTGCCATTATCGTCGCCGCCGGTCGCGGTACCCGCGCCAGCGGTGCCGACCGCCTGCCGAAGCAATATGCCGAGATCGCAGGCCGCAGCGTTCTGGCGCGCACGCTGGAGCCGTTTCTCGACCACCCGCTGATCACGGCGACCGTCGTCGTCATCCATCCTGACGACCACGCGCTATACGCCAAGGCTGCTGACGGACTGACGGTTACGGCAACGGTCGACGGCGGTGCCACGCGGCAGGAATCCGTCCGGGCGGGGCTCGAAGCGCTCACCGGATTGGCGCCGGATTACGTGTTGATCCATGATGCGGCCCGTCCGTTCGTGGGTCAGGGGCTCATTTCTCGCGTCATCGCGGCGCTCGATCTGGCACGAGGTGCGATCGCCGCCGACCCGCTCGCCGATACGCTGAAGCGGGCAGCTTTAGATGGAACAATCGCGGCAACGGTCGACCGCGCGGGGCTGTGGCGGGCCCAGACACCGCAGGGCTTTCACTACGGCGACATCCTTGCCGCCCACCGCAAGGCTGCCGCCGAGGGCCGTTGCGACTTCACCGACGATGCCGCGATCGCCGAATGGGCAGGCCTTCCGGTCAGGCTGGTCGAGGGATCGAGCGACAATGCCAAGATCACTACGGCTGACGATCTCGCGCGGGCTGATCGCCTGCTCGGCGCGTCGCCCACTTCGGCTCAAGTTGTATACCGCAGCGGATTGGGCTTCGACGTCCACCCGTTCGCCCCCGGCGATGCGGTCTGGCTCGGCGGCGTCCGCATCCCACACGGCTACAAACTTGCGGGCCATTCGGACGCCGACGTGGCGCTGCATGCGCTGACCGACGCGCTGCTCGGCACGATTGGCGACGGCGACATCGGCGAGCACTTTCCGCCGTCGGATATGCGCTGGAAGGGTGCGGCCTCGATCCTGTTTCTCGAAGACGCCGCCCGGCGGGTGCGGGCGCGCGGCGGCCGTATCATCAACGTCGACATTACGATCCTGGCCGAGGCTCCCCGGATCGGCCCTCACCGGCCAGCCATGCAGGCCGTGATTTCAGCTGCCCTCGGGCTGGTGCCGAGCGACGTCGGCATAAAGGCGACCACCACGGAAGAACTCGGCTTTGTCGGGCGCCGCGAGGGCATCGCCGCGATGGCGGTGGTGACCATTCGTTTGCCTGTCAGTCCGGCGGCCAACGCCCATCAATCGTGATCGTCGCCGCGCGGGTCTGTTCCTGATGCGGCGATGATGGCGCCACCGGCGCCAGTGGCATGCGACCCGTCTTCAGCCGTTTCGCACGCCGCCGCAGCAGTTCCAGGCGAACACGGCACCGGCCCGCGGCGAAATGGGGCAAGCCCGCCGTATTCGGCTATCGCCTCGGCCACGGCCTCGCGCTCGGCGACAAGAAAACGCTCGACCGCGCGGCGGAACCCGGTGTCGCCGATCCAGTGGGCGGAGTAGGTCGTCACCGGCATGTAGCCGCGCGCCAGCTTGTGTTCGCCCTGCGCGCCAGCTTCGACGCGCCGGAGACCATGAGCGATCGCGAATTCGATGGCTTGGTAGTAGCAGATCTCGAAATGCAACGAGGGATGTTGCTCGATGGCGCCCCAATAGCGGCCAAAGAGGCAATCGCCCCCGATCAGGTTCAGTGCGCCAGCGATTGGCCGACCGTTGCGGTTGGCAAAGATCAGCAGGCACTGGTCGGCCATCGACGCGCCGAGCAGCGAAAAGAATTTGCGGTTGAGATAGGGGCGGCCCCACTTGCGCTCGCCAGTGTCGACGTAGAACGCGTACATCGCGTCCCAGTGCGCTTCTGTGATCGCCGCTCCCGTCACGTGCTCGATCTCGATGCCGGGCGACAGCGCCTGCTCTCGTTCTTTGCGCATGGCTTTGCGCTTTCGCGAAGACAGCGTCGCCAGAAAATCGTCGAACGTGCCGTATCCGGCATTCGCCCAATGGAACTGCTGCCCGGTGCGAACGAGAAAGCCGCTGTCCTCCAGGCGATGGGCCGCTGCCTCGTCGAGAAACGTAACGTGGACCGACGAGACACCGATTTGCTCGCCAATCCGGGCGAGCGCCAATCCCAGCGCGGCTTGGGTGTCAGCGGCCTCCGGCCCTGGCTTGACCAGAAGGCGGGGACCCGGCACCGGGCTGAACGGTACAGCGACCTGAAGCTTAGGATAATAGTTGCCACCAGCGCGCTGGTAGGCATCGGCCCAGGCGAAATCGAACACGTATTCGCCCTGACTGTGCACTTTGCCGTAGCACGGCGCGGCCGCGACCAGCTCTGCCGAGCCCGGCACGTCCGGAGCACCTTCGCGTTCAAGCACGACGTGGAGCGGCGTCCACCCACTGCGGCCGCCAACGCACCCGGCGTCTTCAAGCGCTTTCAAAAACGCGTAGGTGACGAACGGATTGGCCCGCGCCGGATCGGGAACCGCGCAAGCATCCCACTGGACAGCGTCGATGTCGGCTATTTTTAAAACGGTGCGCGCAACGAAACGGGGCGACGGCGTTTCAACCGGGTCGGGATCGCCAGCGGGACTAAGCGGCGTGCCACAAGCCGACCGACCACCGTCAGCCTTGCCGCCAGATTGCTTGCTGCCAGTCGGTTTGGTCGTGTCCATGCCGCGTGAACCCTTGTCGTGGGACTGGCCGTAACTGGCTCTCATTTTTATACGGTCGCGGCGTGGCTAGGACCAGGCAGTGCCAAAGACTGGCTGATGACCCGATCGGGCATAACAGGATCTGGCGAAACAGTTTCAGGTGAAACGGGTTCAGTTGAAAATTGCGATTGGCCAAACTCCCGCTTCAACTCGGCACGCTTGCGAAATATACACCGGATTGTCGGGACCGCGCCGCGGCTCCCAATGAACTGGAGGCGACCACGTCATGCTGCGTTTCTCTCTACCTTCCCGTGTGGCGGTGCTCGTCCTTGCCAGCTTCGCTCTCACAACGACAATTCCAGCTCCGACAGTCGCCCGCGATGTCGCCAAAGAACAGAGCACCGAACAACCTTGGGATAAGGAGGGCGTCAAGCTCGGGCGCGCGTCACTGACCCGCCATCTCTACCCGTCCTCTTGGCTCGATAAGCAAGCGGCCGACCAATACGTAGCGCTGACCCGCAAAGCGTCCCAGCAGCGGGCCTTGTTGTCCGACGACCATCCGCAAGTGCGGCGGCTCCGCCGGATTTTGGATGAACTGCTACCGGCCGCGCCGAAGTGGAATGCCAAGGCCAAGGATTGGAAGTGGGAAGTCAACCTCATCGACAGCCCTGGCACGATCAACGCGTTTTGCATGCCGGGCGGCAAGATCGCCTTCTTTACCGGTATTCTCGACAAGCTTCAGCTGACCGACGACGAGGTCGCGATGATCATGGGCCACGAGATTGCCCATGCGTTGCGCGAGCACGCACGCGAGCGGGCGGCCAAGCAGGCGATCACCAACATCGGGGCGATCGGCGTTGCGGTCATCACCGGCAGCCAGACGGCGGGCCAAATGGCCAGCATGGGCGGGGACCTGCTCGGACGCCGGTTCAGCCGCAGCGACGAGATCGAGGGCGATCTTATCGGCATGGAACTGGCCGCGCGGGCTGGCTACGACCCGCGCGCTGGCATTTCGCTATGGAAGAAGATGGCTGCGGCTTCAAAGGGCGCTCCACCGCAGTGGCTGTCCACGCACCCCTCGAACGAGAGCCGCGTCCAGACGATCGAGGCCAACATGAAGGATGTGATCCCACTCTACGAACGGGCAAGGGCGAAGAAGGGATGAGGCGGGGCGGACGGGCTAGCGAGTGACTGGCAATAGCCTGCGCAGTGTCATGCGCTAGTGTTTCGTATCTGACGTTTGGTCCCCGCCCGCATCTGATGTCTCAACCAAACGTCAGATACAAAAGAAACACTAGAAACAAGAGCTTGCTAGTGTTCCTCGTGTCTCAGACATTTGCTCTAAACCTCGCCGCTGGGGGAGGCAAATGTCTGAGACGGAACACTAGCGGGTACACTCCATTTGAGGCCGGGGAAGCGCGCGAAATCCCGATCGAAGGTCACCCACTCGCAGCCGTGCTCGATAGCAAGCGCGGCAAACCATGCGTCTGTGACGCGCGCACCGGTCGTATCGGTTTCATGGCACAGCCGCTCGAAGATGCGCCAGTGCCGTTCGCCTGGCTCGACCAGACGCGCATTGGGTTGTTCGAGGAGCCAATTGCAGAACGCAAAAGCTTCTTTTAGGCTCACTGCATCTGCAAAGGACTTCCGATTGGTCGTTACCCTCACAACGGCGCTGAGCGCGAGTTTTGAAATCCCAAAGGCGGCGTCGTCGCGCACGACGGACTCAAGCCATGGTCGGCAACGGCCATGGTGCGGAGAGTTCGCGTGAAAAGCGTAGATCAGGACGTTGACATCCGGCATGATCATGTGTCGCTAGCACTCCGACCATATCGCTCGATGTCATCAAGTTCTTGAAGCTCAGTCGCAAGCTTAGTTGGATCGAAGCCGGTGTGCGGCTCCCATCGCCGCTGAGAGATGGGCATTGGCGTCGATGGACCATTGTCCACCGATTTGCGATTTGAAGTCAGAACAACAAGTCGCAACCCTTCCTCGATCAGCGAGGTGAGCGTGCGGCCATCTTTGGCCGCTTTCAGCTTGGCCTGGGCCAGCAGTTCGTCGGGGATGTGCACGGATGTTCTCATGCATACATATGTATGGCCGTGACATATGTATGTCAACGCGCTCGGATGCGGCTCAAGTTGTCGGTGCGCGAATGGTTATCCGACCGGCGGGGAAAACAGCACACCGCCGGAACCCGGCAGTTCGCCGCTACGATCGATGTCCTCGCCGGAGACCGTGACGGCGCCTGACGCAATGAGCCGCAGGGCGTGGGGATAGAGACGGTGCTCCGCCGATAGAACGCGGGCGGCCAGCGTCTCCTCGGTGTCGCCATTGAGCACGGGCACGGCCGCCTGGGCGATGATCGGCCCCGTATCCATCTCCAGCCGCATCAGGTGGACGGTACACCCTACGATGCGAACACCCTGGTCGAGCGCGCGCTTGTGGGTATCGAGCCCAGGGAACGCTGGCAAAAGCGATGGGTGAATGTTGAGCATCCGATTGTGCCAGCGGTCGATGAAGCCACCCGTCATCATGCGCAAGAAACCGGCGCAGCAGATCATATCGGTGCGGTGGTCGAGCAATGTCGTGTGCAGCCGCGCTTCGAATGCGGTGCGCGTCGCGAAGGTTTTGTGGTCGATGGCGATCGCGGGAATGCCATGGGATTGCGCCCACGCCAGCCCCTCGGCGTCCGGGCGGTTCGAGATAACAGCCGCGATTTCGGCCGGATAGGCAGGGTCGCGCGCGGCCTCGACGAGGCGCATCATGTTGGAGCCGCGGCCTGAAATTAGGATGGCGATGCGCTTCTTCATCGGGTAGGTCCGCACGTTGGCTTACGTCGTCGCCATCCACTTGCCTGCAGCGACTCGCACCACACTGCAAATAACTACCACCTGCCCGCTCGTTCCCCAACTCGCGCCTGCCAGCTCAGTTATCCGGTCACAGCCCGATGTTCACCACCACACTGCTTATCATCGCGACCGTTTTCATCGTTGCTGGGGTGGTCAAAGGCGTCATCGGTCTCGGGTTGCAAGTCCTGCCGATGGTCCTTCTCGTCCTCGTGATGCCGCCATTGGAGGCTGCTGCGCTGCTCGTCATCCCCGGTCTCGTCAGCAATGCATGGCAGATCGCGTCCAGCCCGGCGGCGGGTGCCGTATTCGCCCGGATTTGGCCGATGCTGGCAAGTATCTGCGCTGGCACATGGCTTGGCGGATACCTCGATATCGGGATGATGGGTCCACACGCGGGCACGGCCAAGGCGCTGCTTGCCGTCGTGATCATCGGGTACGCCGCTCTCGGGCTCGCGAAGTGGCGGTTTGCCCTCGCGCCGCAGCGGGAGCCGGTGGCCGGGCCGCTGTGCGGTGTTGTCAATGGGCTGATCACGGCGGCCACAGGCGTATTCGTGGTGCCCGCAGTGCCGTATCTGGCCGCACTTGGGCTGAGCAAAGACGAACTCGTTCAGGCACTTGGACAGACATTTCTCGTCGCGACGATGGCGTTGGCCATCAACCTGTTCCAGGCGGGCGCGCTGGGC
>JAWXCP010000035.1:0-26734 GCA_034408685.1 Hyphomicrobium aestuarii
CCCATGTGTTGAAGGAGTGCCTCAGATGTCTGATCACTTGCGTCCGATACGCCCAAGTTCATCCCGCCGGACATTTGTCGCCGGGGCCGCCGCAACTGGTCTTGCCGCCACGGCTGGGCTCGGTCTCGGGCTCGCAGGCATGCCGACAAATGCTATCGCGCAGTTGGTCAAGGTCGAGGATTGGCAGCAACTCGCGCAGATGGTCGATGAGGCGCGCAAACTCGGCATCAATACACCGCTGGTGACGGCTCCGCCCAAAGGCGATGCGCGTTTCGACGAAATCCTGCCGGCCGCGGTCGATCTGATCGACGATATCGACGAGGCTCCTGATGCTCTCAAGGCCAAGGCCCAGCCGATCAAGGCGCGGGCCAAAAAGCTACTCGAAGATCTCAGCCGCCGCGAGCGTGTGCCGCGCCGGGCCGACGCCGAGCCATATGGCTGGCTTGCTGCTTTCATCACGGCCGCAAACGCTCAGGACCGCGAGACCGAGGAACGGTATCTCAAATACAAGGACAGCTATCCCAAGCTGTTTGAAACCTGCAAAGTGCGGCCCGACCGCGCGAACCAGATCGAGTGGTACGTCAACAAGATTACGAGCGCGAAATACCGGACCCAGTACGAAAAGCTCGAAGACGACATCTGCGTGCCGTGGTGGGTGATCGGCGTGCTGCATGCCCTGGAAGCGACGTTCAACTTCGATACGCACCTGCACAATGGCGACCCGCTGACCGCTCGAACCTACCATGTGCCCGCTGGCTACCCAAAGACCGGCTCGCCGCCGTTCACGTGGGCGGAGAGCGCCAAAGACGCGCTCGACATCAAGAAGTGGAACAACCGGACCGACTGGCACCTCGCCAGCACCCTTTACCGCATCGAGCGGTTCAACGGTTTCCGGTCTCGCGAAATCTACGGCATCAACTCGCCCTATCTGTGGAGCTTCTCCAACCACTATACCAAGGGCAAGTTCGTCGCCGACAACGTCTGGGACGGCAACGCCGTATCGAACCAGTGTGGTGCAGCCGTGATCTTGCGGGTGCTTACCGACCGCAAGCTGATCCAGATGGTCGCATAGGCTAGAGTGCCCGTTGCTATCTCGGTTCGAGGTCGGGGCGGCTGCGCTTTGGACGAGCCCGATGGCGATCGCGTATGGCATCTAGCAAACTCGGCTGCAACGCCGAGGCCAGGAATTCCGAGCCAGCTTTTGTCAGGTGTGTTGCGTCCCGCAACAGGAGTTCGCCTTGGACCTCGGTTATGCATGTCCCGTCCGGCCCCGTGCAGAACGCATCCTTCGGGTCGAGCGTTCGAACGCCCGGGAACTGCGCCGCCGCAGCGTCGACAGCCCGATCGGCGTGGCCGTAGACGCGGTCGACGTCTTGTCGGGCGAACGTCCGACAGCTTGGGCTGCGACCGTCGACCGTTGGCGAATAGCGGCACTTCGGTAGGTCGATGCCGGCCGTATAGGCTTGCTTGATGACGACAACAGTTCTATTCGCGGTATCCAGCTTGTCTAGAGTTGCAACCAGCTTTGACCCTAACCACGCGGCATATTCGGTTTCGGTTTGGCGCAACGGCGCAGCGGCATCGGAGTTACCAACGACGGAGAGGTAGCCCGCGAAGGCTCCCGCCAGGATGACAGGGTGCTGGTTGGCGGCGAGGATCGAAAAGGCGTCTGCCACGTTATTGCGGCACTTCTTGTCAACAATACCTTTAGAAAATCGCACGGTGCCGACGAGATATGGGCAACCATGGTCATAGAGCACGATGCCCTTCATCCCATGATTGCGAAGCATTCGATCGAGACCGTGCACGAGGTTGAGCGCATGGCTGTCGCCGACGAGATAGACAGTCTGCGTCGCGGATGGATCGCCGATGGCGCAGCGCGATGCGCGCGTGCTGCACAGGTCGCCGCCAAACGACAGGCCGCCGTCGAGCGTCGCTACCCGTTCGCGATCGATGCGCGACGGCACGCCGCCGGTTGCTGCAATCGCGGCGCTTCCGGCCAGCGTTGCCGCAGAAACAAGGTAGAGCGCAGACTGACGTAGGGATCGTGCCAGCTGAGGTCGCGAAGACGTTGCACTGTCGGCATGCAACAGCTTCTGCTGCCCGAAGGACCGGAACGGGTGCTCGACCAGCGCGTGCAGAGCGGCGCCGGCAGCGAGTGAAGCAAGGCCAACAGCGACGAGTTCTGGAAGGCTCGGGTCGGTTACCGCGTGATGCCGGTAGAGCGTGATAATCGGCCAGTGAACGAGATACAGCGAATACGAAATGCGGCCAAGATACCGGGCTGGCGCCACGCTGAATGCTCGGCCCCACACTGGTCCGCTGCCTGCAATGATCAGCGCAGCCGTGGCGAACGATACGGCCACGGTCCACGCGCCGGGCCAAGGCGTGTGGTTGTCGAGGGCGGCAAACGCCGTCACGATGACCGCAAGGCCAATGGCGCCGAGGGCCACCGTCGCCCAATTTGGGAGACGCGCCGCGCGGCCACCAAGAGACACGGCAAGCGCACCAACGGCGAACTCGAACATGCGAAACGGCATCAGGTAAAAAGCGGCCTCGGCGGCGTAATCGCGGAACAGAACCGTTGCTGCGATCGATATAGCGGCAACGGCGAGCGCGGTCGCGGCCAGGGGAAGCGACGCACGGTAGGCGAGGATGATGAGCGTAGGCCATACCAGGTAGAACTGGGCCTCCACGCCGAGCGACCAGGTGTGTAGCAGCGGGTGGAGGTAGCTGCCAGCATCGAAGTAGTCGATCGTCGTCCAGAAATAGGTATTGGAAACGCCGAAGAAGGCGGCGACCGCCGACTTGGCGAGTGCGGCGTAGTCCGAGGGCGGGAGGAGTTTCCAACCGGCAATGAGCGTCACTGCGAGTGTCACGACGAGGGCGGGAAACAAACGATAGAAACGGCGGATGCAAAAGCGACCGAAGCGGAATGCTTCTCCCTCGGCGAGGATCATGCGGGTGATCAGGTAGCCGGAGATCACGAAGAAGATATCGACGCCGATGTAGCCACCAGGGCACCACGACGGTTTGAGATGAAACAGCAGGATCGGCACGACAGCGAGAGCGCGGAGGCCTTCGATGTCGCCACGATAAACGGGCGCTTGACGATCCGCGCTCAAGCACGATCCTCCCGGCGTGTGGGTATTGTTCCGTGTTCGGCAAGAAATGCTGGTATCCAGCGCCTTAGCTGTTGTCGATGATCTTTTACTAATGCGACCAATATTTTTGCCTGTTTGCGCGGTTTACGCTCGGGATGCTGCAGACGTTCGGGACGGACACGCCGGTGCCCGAGGGGTTGTTTCGCCAGTTGGTGTTTCCATTTCGCCGGGAGCCCGCCAGCGGGCCAAGCCCTGTTCGAAAACTGAGCCCAGCGCAGACAGGCGTCAAGAACGATCAAGCGTCGTAGGTTGGAACGTCGTAGGTTCGAATATCGACGAAATGGCCTTCCAACGCAGCAGCGGCCGCCATGATCGGTGACAGGAGATGGGTGCGGCCCTGGCGACCCTGGCGGCCCTCGAAATTGCGGTTCGATGTCGAGGCGCAGCGCTGGCCGGGCTTCAACTGATCCGGGTTCATGCCGAGGCACATCGAGCAGCCCGGCTCGCGCCATTGGAAGCCGCTGGCGAGGAAGATCTTGTCGAGACCCTCGGCTTCAGCCTGGGCCTTCACGAGGCCAGACCCCGGTACGATCATCGCGTAGGCGAGGCGCTCGGACACCATCTTGCCCTCGACGACCTTTGCCACCGCGCGCAGATCTTCGATGCGCCCGTTGGTGCAGGAACCGATCCAGACGACGTCGAGGCCGATGTCGGTAATTCTGGTGCCCGGGGCGAGACCCATGTAGGCCAACGCGCGCTCCATCGAGGCGCGCTTGTTTTCATCTGCGACGCTGGCTGGATCGGGAACGGCGCCTGTGATCGACACGACATCTTCCGGGCTGGTGCCCCAGGTGATGATCGGCGGCAGGCTGGCGGCGTCGAGGCGAACCTCGCGGTCGAAGTGGGCGCCGTCGTCGGTGTGCAGCGTCGCCCAGTAGGTCAGCGCTTTGTCCCAATGGTCGCCTTTCGGCGCTTTGGGGCGATCCTTGAGGAACTCGTACGCCTTGTCGTCGGGGGCGATCATGCCAGCGCGGGCGCCGCCCTCGATCGACATATTGCAGACCGTCATGCGGCCTTCCATCGACAGCGAGCGGATCGCTTCTCCCGCATATTCGATCACCGAGCCGGTTCCACCTGCGGTCCCGATCTCGCCGATGATCGCAAGTATTACGTCCTTGGCGCCAACGCCGGAGGGCAGCGCGCCATCAACCGTGACGCGCATGTTCTTGGCCTTCGACTGGATCAGCGTCTGCGTCGCAAGCACATGTTCGACCTCGCTGGTGCCGATGCCATGGGCCAACGCGCCAAAAGCGCCGTGCGTCGACGTATGGCTGTCGCCGCAGACGATCGTCGTTCCGGGCAGGGTAAAGCCCTGCTCGGGACCAACGACGTGGACGATTCCCTGGCGACGGTCACGCTCGTTGAAGTATTCGATGCCAAAATCGGCGGCGTTCTTGGCCAGTGTCTCCACTTGAATGCGGCTGTCGTCGTCGGCGATGCCTTGGCTGCGGTCCGACGTCGGCACATTGTGATCGACGACCGCGAGCGTTTTGCCGGGCGCGCGGACTTTGCGGCCTGACATGCGCAGGCCTTCGAAAGCCTGGGGGCTCGTGACCTCATGGATCAGGTGTCGATCGATATAGAGCAGGCAGGTTCCGTCCGGCTGGCGGTCGACGACGTGGTCGTCGAATATTTTGTCGTAGAGGGTCTTCGGGGTGCCGGCAGCGGACATCGGTCAGCGTCTTTCTAGGGTTTCGCGGGGATTGTTGGCGGCTTCGACTGGAGCTCGCAGCTCGGATCTGGCGGTTCCGCTTGCACAGATAGCGCCACTACGATGCGTCGGCAATGCAACGAAAAAAGGCCAGCCTGCTTGCGCAGTGCTGGCCCCAAGTCAAAGGTCTTGTCCTAACCGGCGAAGTCCGGCGGGTGATGGCAAAAAAACCCAGCGCCCCTCGCTGTCGGGATGGAGTCTTATACGAAAGTCGTTAGTCGCCGACCACCCCTTGACCTAAATAATTTTTAGCGCCCGGGGATAACGCGTGATGACGGCGGTGGCAATTTCGTTCTACGCCAAATATTCGAACATTTACAGTCACTTCAGTACTTCCACTGACGCGCCTGGGCGACGAGAAAGTCGCGGAGAACCTGGACGCGCTTCGACGATTTGAGCTCTTCGGGATAGACGAACAGGATCGGTAGCGTCGGCTGCGCGGCGTCGGCCAAGACGCTGACCAGCTCGGAAGCCTCTTCGGTCATGTAGTCGGGGATCATGCCGATGCCGATGCCGGCCTGGACAGCATATTTGAGCGCCACGACACTATTCGCCTTGAACGCGGGCGTTCGCGGCGGTTGGCCCTGTCGGCCGATTGTCTCGAGCCAACCAAGGTTGGAATAGAGCTGTGGGTTACCGCTGTAAGAAATCAGGCGATGTTTATCGAGGTCTTCGACCGAGGTCGGAACGCCGTAGCGGCGAACATAGGTCGTCGACGCATACGCTTTGACGTTCATTGTCGCCAGCGGCTTGCGGATCAAGTCCGTTTGCGTCGGCTCGTGGAGCCAGATGCCGACGTCGGCGGCGCGCATCGTCAGATCGACCTGATCGTCATTCAAGATCAGGTCGATGCGAATGTCGGGGTACAGATCCATGAACTCGCGCAGTCGTTGCGTGACCCAAACCGTACCGAGGCCGACGGGGGCCGAAATCCGGATTTCGCCCTGCGGTTTCGAGGTGGCATCGGTGAGCAGCATCTCGGCGGTCTGCAATTTGGCGAGAACGTCGGCGGCGGTCTGGTAGAGCATCTCCCCTTGCTCGGTCAGTTGCAGCCCACGGGCGTGGCGGTGGAAAAGCGGAACTTTAAGCTCACGCTCGAGCGCCGAGACCTGTCGGCTTACCGCCGATTGGCTCATGTGGAGCGTGTCGCCGGCGTGGGTGAAGCTGCCCGCCTCTGCGGCAGCGTGGAAGATGCGAAGCTTGTCCCAATCCATCGGCGGTCCCTATCCACGCGGCGGTCAACTCGGCTGCGCGCGTTTCCTAGCATGTAGTCTGCCATGCAAAAAATGCAATGCTCGTTACGCGCGCCAGATTTGGTGAGACATGGTCACGTTTCGGACATGGGTCGGGTCGCGTCAGTTCGGCTTTGACAACGGGTGGCCTTGCGCGCACCCGTTGGCTGGGTGCCGTATCAACGTGCGTGCGATTCCGGGCGCGTGCGATTCTCGTGAAACAGGGACGGCCGAATGTCGGGCATCGTGGCGCGCATCGCGGCGGCAATCGGCGGAGGGCGTCAGACAATGCGCGGATGGCCTGCTGGCATCAAACCAACGGCTGAGTATCAGGCCGCGCGCCGATTTCTTGCCGAAAACGAAGGACACCTGTTCGTCACCGGGCGGGCTGGCACAGGAAAATCGACGCTGCTCAGGGCGCTTGCCGGCATGATCACCGACGACATGGTCGTCGTTGCGCCGACCGGACTGGCTGCGGTCAGTGTCGGGGGACAGACGATCCACTCGTTTTTCGGGCTGCCGCCGCGGTTGATCGGGCCGCGGGACATCAAGCGGATTCGCAACGGCGCGCTGATGCGGCGGCTCAAGGTGTTGATCATCGACGAGGTGTCGATGGTGCGGTCGGACCTGATGTGGGGCATCGATCAGATGTTGCGGGTCAACCGCGGGCGGTTGCGCGAACCGTTCGGAGGCGTCCGGCTGGTGATGTTCGGTGATCTCCATCAGCTTGCGCCAGTGGTGCCGGAAGGCGATATCGCGAGCCATCTCGAGGCGGCCCATGGCGGGCCATTTTTCTTCACCATCGAGGCGCTGGTCGAGGGGGCCGGTACGCACCTTCTGGAACTGACAGAGGTGTTCCGGCAGACCGACCCGGAACTGATCGAGATACTGAATACCATCCGCGATGGCCTCGCCACGACGGACGGCCTCAAGCTGCTGAACAAGCGCGTCAATCCGCTGCGTACCCTGCGCGAGGGCGACCCTTATGTGATCTTGACGCCAACCAACGCGGCCGCCCAGCGCATCAACATCGCATACCTCAACGCGTTGGAGGGGACGCCGTTCACCTATGCGGCCGGTGTGACCGGCGAGTTTTCGGATTCAGCGCATCCGACCGACGCGGCTCTGACGCTCAAAGCTGGCGCAAAGGTCATTCTTTTGCGCAACGACAGCGAGCGGCGGTGGGTCAATGGCACGATCGCCCGGGTTTCGCGGCTCGAAGAAAAACGGGTGTATCTCGACATCGACGGGGATGAACTCGAGATCGAGCCCGTCGCATGGGAAAACCGCCGCTACGCATTCGACGAGACAGAGGGCAAAATCGTCGAAAGGGTTGCGGGGACCTTCAAGCAGTATCCTGTCCGGTTGGCTTGGGCCCTGACGATCCACAAGGCGCAGGGGTTGACGCTCGACAAAGTTTACCTCAACCTCGGGCGTGGAACGTTTGCACACGGGCAAGCCTATGTCGCGCTGTCGCGGTCTCGCACGCTCGAAGGCCTCGTGCTTGATCGCGCGTTGATGCCACGTGACATCATCTTCGACCCTGCTGCTCTCGGCTATCGCGAGCGATTCCCGCTGTTGGCTTAAGTGGTCGAAACGCCGCCAGCAGTCTGGATCAGTCACTTCAGATCGGTATCGCGGCAGAAACTGCCGGTTTTTCAGGCACTTGACGATCGTCCAATGCCGCAGTGCAAAAACATGTTGCGCTGCAATAATACCTGCACTATGGTGCGGGCAAGCGAGTTGAATACTTGATCAACTCGAAGCCGGATCAAACGTTCCGAGCCCAGTTTCACGACCGCCACCCCAACTTAAGGAGTCTATCATGTCGATCCAAGACGATTTCACCCGCCAGGCCCAGGACATGTTCGCCGCTGCCAAGGATGCCCGCATCCCCGAGAACATGCAGCACATGGCCGAAGAGTCGGTCACGAAGTCGCGCGAAGCCTTCCAAAAGTTCAGCGTCGCTGCCAAGGACAACGTCAAGGTCGCCGAAGACCTGATCCTTGCTTCGACCGCCGGCAACAAGGCGATCAGCGAGAAGCTGCTCCAGAACACGATCACCAACACTGAAGCTGCTTTCGACGCAGCCCAGGCAATGGCCCGCGCCAAGACGCTTCCAGAAGCGTTCCAGATCCAAGCCAAGTTCATGCAGCAGCAGATGGCGCTCGCCAGCGCCCAGACGAAGGAGCTGTTCGAGCTGTCGACCAAGGTCACGAAGCAGAACTTCGAGATGATGAACCAGGCTGCGACGCGCTCGATGGAACAGGTTCGCAAGCCATAATCATCGACGGCTCCGGCCGGTCGGCGTCCGCAGCGCGGTACCCACCAGGGTGCCGCGCTTTTTTGTGCCGGCATTGGTCGCCTGCAATGCTGCGCAACTCGAACTTGCTGTGGCCATCAAAGCGTCACGCGCCTAGGCTTCGCTTTGTCCGAACTCACCGTAGTTTCGGGGTCACCCGGACCGGCTGAGATAAGGCAGGAGGGAGCCATGATCAGCTCGATGTCTGGGGTCGTCGTTCGTAGTGCGAAGCTGCGGGATGCCACCCGTCTTGCGGCCGTGTGCCGAGAAAGCTGGCACCACGCCTACGCGGGGGTGATCCCGCATAGCGACCTCATCAATGTCCTCGCCCGACGCGACAGCTTATGGTGGCGCTCACGCGTCAAGGCTGGCGAGCAGGTGCTGGTGGTCGAAGTCGGCGGAACGATCGGCGGCTGCGCGACGGCTGGCCCTGCGCGGTCACGGGGCGCTTATCAAGGCGAGATCTACGAGCTTTACATGGTCCCGTCGTTTCAGGGGCTGGGGCTCGGTGAATATTTGTTCGAAGCGGCCCGTTACCGCCTCGACCAGCGGCGACTGCCGGGCCTCATCGTGTGGGCCTTGGCGGCCAACGAACCAGCACTCGATTTTTATGCGCGGAGGGGTGGCCGTCAGGTGGGCCGCAATAGCGAGCGGTTTGGCAGCGCCAAGCTCGACAAAATCGCGCTTGGCTGGGCCTAGGCGGCGCGGCGCAACTTTTCGCTGGCTGCTTCGGGCTTATCTCGCCGACGGCGTCAGGGCGAAGCTTGGCCACGCCCTCCATACACAGCTGGGGCAGTTTTGCAGTCAAAGCCAGCGGCGCGATCGTCTGCAATCTGACGGGCGAGCACGATTGCGTCAACGGTCGCGACCGCATCGATGTGCGCGACATGACAGGCCATTCCGCCAGCGACTTTGATGACAACCAGAACTTCGCTGCTACCGCCGTTGCCGCGCGTGTAGTACTTGACGATCGCCGCATACGGCACCGGCTTGGCGTCGCGAATAGCGATCCGCCACTCGACGGGAAAACGGGCCGTGTTGCTCTTGAACGGGGTATTGAACGGGCTCAACGTCTGTTCCGCCGCTTGGGTTTTCAGCGGGGATGCGCCGAACCCTATAAACGCGCGCTGGCCAGTTTCAGTGATCGACACGCCGTGACCCGGCAGCCCTTTGCAGACATACTGGTCGCTGGTGCCAATTTTGGTTTTTTTGCAATCCTTGAGGTCTGCCGTGGTGTAGGCGCTGCGCTGGAACACCGTGACGCCTTGGCCGCTTGCCCAGCTGGTGTCTTGGCTGCGGCCCAGATCCACTGCCGCGGTGATTGCCCATGCGGCCGACAACACGGCCGCTGTCGGTAAACCAACCGCCGCGAGGCCGGCCACCGGATGGCATGCCGTTGGCCGAATTCGATGAGCATGGGGCGGTCGTATCGGTGTCCGCATGAATACTCCTCAGCGATGCACGCCCAGTTGTGTAACTGTACGCTAAAGTATCGGCCGTGCCGTACTGGCAGGGCCAAATTACCAACGATCATCAGCATTCACGCGATACGTATCAAAAACCCAACTGGGCTCCCCTTTGGTCGCAGTAGCAAAGGTTGATAGCGTCGGATACTACCGGTCGTCACCGCCTGCCCGAGACTTTGGAGCCCACTATGCGCATCGATGCTATCCCCATCGGCAATAATCCGCCGCACGAACTCAACGTGATCATCGAGGTGCCGGTCGGCGGTGAACCTATTAAATACGAGATGGACAAGGCGTCAGGCACGCTGTTCGTCGACCGCTTTCTTTACACGGCGATGCGGTACCCTGGAAACTACGGGTTCGTGCCGCATACTTTAGCTGACGACGGCGACCCGCTCGACGTCCTGGTTTGCAACACGCGCGCGATCGTCCCTGGCGCTGTCATCAGCTGCCGTCCGGTTGGCGTGCTGATCATGGAAGACGATGGCGGCGGCGACGAGAAGGTGCTGGCGGTTCCGTCGACCAAGCTGACCAAACGGTATGACAACGTCAAGACGACCGCTGACCTGCCAAAGATAACGCTCGAGCAGATCGAGCATTTCTTTGCCCACTATAAGGATCTCGAACCCGGCAAGTGGGTCAAGATCAAGGGCTGGGGCGATGTCGCTTATGCCGAAAAGATCGTGATGGCATCGATCAAAGCCTACGCTGACGCACAAAAGGCGTGAACCCAGCCATGGCAGACGCAGCCGTTCCTTCGCCGAACTCAACGTCCGAGGGCTCGCCGTCAGTAGGCGGGCCGCCGTCGGGATTGAGGGTCGCTGTGATGGGCGCTGGCGGCCGCATGGGTGGCGAACTCATACGCGCTGCAATTGCGGGCGGGTGCAGCTTGGCGGGCGCGATCGAGCGGCCCGGCTCGCCAATTCTCGGCCGGGATGCTGGCGTTGTCGCCGGATTGGAGCCGATCGGCGTGCCGATCACCGACGATGCGCTCGAATTGATCGCCCGGTGCGACGCCATCCTCGATTTCACGACGCCGGCTGCAACGGTCGACTTCGCCGGGCTGGCCGCCAACGCGCGGATCGTTCACGTCATCGGCACGACCGGGTTTTCGCTAGACGACGAGGCTGCAATCCTGGCCGCCGGGCGTCACGCGGTCATCGTCAAAGCCGGCAATATGAGCCTCGGCGTCAACTTGCTGACGGCGATCACGCGGCTTGTTGCAGCGGCCCTCGACCCAGATTTCGATATCGAGATCGTCGAGATGCATCACCGGCACAAGGTCGATGCGCCATCGGGAACGGCGCTGATGCTGGGCCAAGCCGCGGCAGACGGCCGTGGCATCCGGCTCAGTACGGCCAGTGTGCGGTCGCGTGACGGGCACACCGGAGCGCGGCGGCGCGGCGATATCGGGTTTCAGTCGTTGCGCGGCGGGTCGGTCGTTGGCGAGCATACGGTGATGTTTGCCGCTGATGGCGAACGGATCGAACTGACCCATGTGGCAACGGACCGAGGTGTATTTGCGCGAGGCGCGGTCAAGGCGGCGCTTTGGGGCCGAAACCAGCCGCCAGGCGTTTACTCGATGCTCGACGTGCTCGGCATGGCGCAAACTCGGACGGCGGAGTAGCGGTAGTGAACGCCATGGCGAAAACGACACCCATCCTGGAGATCGACCCCGAGCGGGCGGCCGATGTTCTTCCGGGCGTCCTCGTGCTGTTGCGGCACGGCCAGAGCGAGTGGAACAAGCTCAACCTGTTCACAGGATGGCGCGACCCGGACCTCACCGAGCGCGGTTTGATCGAGGCGCGTTGGGCTGGCCGGTTGCTGCGAACGCAAGGGATCCGGTTTGGCGCCGGCTTTACCAGCGGGTTGAAGCGGGCGCAGAATACCCTCGACATCGTATTGTCGGAGCTCGACCAGCAAGGCATTCCGGTGGTCCGGGACATTGCGCTCAACGAGCGGGATTACGGCGACTTGTCGGGGCTCAACAAGGACGAAGCCCGGACCCGGTGGGGCGACGAGCAGATCATGATCTGGCGGCGGTCGTTCGACATCCCACCGCCGGGCGGCGAAAGCCTCAAGGATACCGCATCGCGCGTTCTGCCGTACTACGACGCCAATATCTGGCCGATGGTACGAGACGGTGGCAGCGTCATCGTCGCCGCGCACGGAAACTCCCTGCGGGCGCTGATCATGCGGCTCGAACAATTGACCGGTGAGCAAATTCTGGCCCGCGAATTGGCGACGGCTGCGCCGATCGTCTACCGGCTCTATACCGATGGCACGGCTGCGGAACGGCGCAATCTGCTGCACGGAAGCGCCGAGCCACGGGCCGAGGAGGCTCGTTAGTCGTTACATATTGTGACACTATCCTGTCATCGTGAATTTTGCTATGATTACGTTATGGACCCGCTGCTTCAACGCATTTCGATAAACCCTGATATTTGTTTCGGGAAACCTTGCATTAAGGGGACTCGGATTTGGGTGTCCCTGATCCTCGACTTTTTAGCGAGCGGTGACACCGAGGCCGATATTCTGGCTGCCTATCCTGTCCTCCAGGCCGAAGATATCCGTGCGGCTATTGCGTATGCTGCTGAGATCGCACGCGAACGGATCGTGCCTGTGCCGCTGCCTGCGGCCTGCTGAATCGAGCCGTCCGCCTCAGGCCGCGCGCTTCTGATCGGCTGCCTGTGGCATCAGTTCGTGGGTCAAGGCGCGCCAGCGATCGATGCTGTTTTCGAGATGACGGTGCGTTGAAGCGCGGGCGGCAACGCCCATAGTGGTGAGATCGGCTTTCGAGGCCGCGATGATGGCGTCGGCCAGGGCAGTGATGTCATCGCACGGCACGCTCCAGCCCCACGACGGATGCGTTTGGTCGACCAATCCGTCGCAGGCCGATGCGATCAATGGCCGGGCGGCGGCGCGACCTTCGAGGGCGACCTGGCCGAAGCTTTCCCAGCGCGACGGCATGGCGACCACGTCAATCGACGATAGAAAGCCGGGGACGTCCGTGGTTGGACCTTCGATGGCGACGTTGGGCATACCGGCGGCCATCGCGCGCAGCATTTCGTCGTAGGGGCCGAGGCCGGCGAGGCGCAACGTGGCGAAGCCATCGGCCAGTTTGGCGATCGCGCGGATCAGGTTGGCGTAGCCCTTCTGCTCGTGATAGCGCCCGAGGCTGCCGAGGCGCAGGGGCATGCCGCTTTCGCGTGGCGCCGGCGGGGCGAGGCTGTGGAAGCGCGTCAGTTCGGTCGATGATTGTATCACGAACACCTTGTCACGCGAGACGGCGCCGATGCCGACAAGCCAACTGGCTTGGCGTTCGGACACGGCGACAACGCGGTCGGCCGTGCCATAGATCAGCTTCAACATCGTGCGGAAGCGTTCGACGTTCGTCACGCAAAAGCGCTCATAGTTTTCCGTATAACTATGCTCGACGATGACGATCGGTGCCCGGCCGCGCATGGCCCGCAATGCGAACAGGAACGGCATTTTCGACCACGACGCCGTGAAGTGGATGACTGCCAGCCGGTCGGCGGGGACCACCGGCGGCAGGCTCCGGCGCGGGGCGACCTCGAAACGCGAGTGCTCGACGTCGGGCATGTGCGCCATCAGCGTCTCGAGATTGCGCAGGACGCCGCCGAGTTCGATGGTCTCGATCAGATGTGCGATCTTCATCACGGCACCGTTGCCCTCGTTCCAGTCAGGGCGTAGGCAACCTCTTGGCCAGAACCCTTCGCTTTTGGATACTGCACGCCGAACCATTTACGGATCGCCACTGCGGCTGCGAATTGTGCGACCATGACAGTCGCCATGTAGGTCACGACGCCGGCGGCGAGCCCGAATTGCAGACCACCGGCCAGCGCGGTCAGGGCGAGCACGGTCAGGGTCGCCGAGGCGTAAACCTCGAGGCGCGGGCGTCCGAAGGCGCGCAACAGCTGGCAGGCGCTATCGAACACCGGCTTGGCCACGGCGGAGAAACACAGGCAGGCGACGAGTACCGCGTACGGCTGCCAGCGTTCACCAAACACCACCGGCACATACCAGACGGCAAGACAGCCCTGGATTGTTATGATCGCAGCCACCGGGATCGCGGCCCGGATCATCAGCTGGTCGTAACGGGCCAGCATGGCGCGCGGCCGTGACGCGAGTTCGGCCAGATGGGGATAAACGGAGGCGGCGAGTGAGTTCGTCAACGACAGGCTGAAGCCGATGCCGGCGTTGAAGATGAAATAGTAGATGCCGAGTGCCTCGAGGCCGAGGATCGCACCGACCAGAACCTTGTCGAGGTTGAAGCGGGCGGCGACGAGCAATTCACTGGCGATGACGGCTGACGAGAAGCGGACGAGTGGCCGCCACGGGGCAAAGCCTGCCGACCGGTCGGGCTTCCAGGATTGCGCGCGGCGCATGCCTATGACCCAGATCGGCGCCGTCAAAAGCTTGGGCAGGACGATCGCCCAGGCGCCGAAGCCGGAAAAAGCGAAAATTGCCGTCAGGATATTATCGGCGGCGACCTGCACAACGGCAATGCCGGCGAGTACGTGAAGGCGATTGTCGCGGACGATCAGGTGGGCGTGAATTTGGCCGAAGGGAAGTGTCAGATAGACGAGGCCAAGGCACAGGATCATCCAGAACACATCGGGGCGGCCGACGGCCCAGGCCGCGATAAAGCCGATGACAGCCTGGAGCACGAAAGCGCCGAGGCACACGATCCAGCTGGCGCGTCGCGCCGTGTTCAACAGCGCTGGCAATTCGTCATCGCGGGCGCGGACAACGGCCTGACCAATGCCGTTCATGCACAACACGCTGACGATTTCGAACGTGGTGATCGCGATGGCGGCGATGCCGAATTCGTCCGGCATCAAGGCGCGCGCAAGGACGATCGCGGTAATGAGCCTCGTGATGCGGTTGGCGGCTTCTGCAAGAGAATACCAGCCGACGTTGCGCATCAGCCGGTCGCCAAGCAACTGGCGCCACCGGTCAGGCAGCCAAGCCGGGCCGGCCATGGTCGCTGACGACGTCGCGCGAATCGATGCGTCGGCTGGTGTGTCCATGCTTCAGGTCCGGACCGCGCTGCCGGGCGCCGGAACAGGCGCGGCATTGCTAGCGATCCCAACCGAGGGGCGCGCTGACCGGCCGATCGCCAACGCCTCGATCGTCGCAAACAGACGGGCCGGCAGGACAGCTTGCAGCGCGGCTGCGGCTACCGTGGTGACGGTCCGGGCTGGTTCCTCCAGGAGGATGCGGGGCGACAATGCGACGGCTTGCAGCGACATGCGCAAAGCAGCTGCACCCGATTGCCCGCGAACGGCCCGGCGGGCGAGATAGCGGAGCTGGTAGGCTTCGGCGAGGTTGCCGTGGCGCGCTTCGAGGTCGGGAGCGTAAGAGCGGACCTTGGCGCGAAACCGTCGCCACGTTTCGAGCTGGCGCCCGGTGTTGGCGGACAGCCCGGTGCTGTTGACGCGATAGTTGGTCAACGCCTCATCGACATAGGCAAAGCGCCAGGACGTGAGTGCCGCAATACGCGTCCAGCACTCGATATCCTCGGACTGGCGGAAACTCTCGTCAAACCAGCACGTGCGGTCATAACGGTCGTCGTCAAATGCGATTGCGTCGAGGGTCTCGCGGCGGATGATCGGCGACGACCCGTTGCCGACGGGATTGCGGCAGAACACGTCGGCAGGGGTGTAGTTCGTCCGCTGGGGCTTCTGGACGAGGCCAAGTGGAGCACCGTCGTCATCAATAAAGTTGGAGGCCGCGAAGACGATACCAGCCCCGCCGTCGTGCTCCAAAACGGCAACGAGCTTTTCAAGTTTCGTTGGATGCCAGGCATCGTCCGCGTCCAGCAGGGCGATGTACCGGCCGTGGGCCTCGCGAATGCCGGTGTTGCGCGCGCCAGCGAGGCCGCGGTTGGTCTGCGAGACGACGCGAATTCGCGGGTCATCAAAACTGCGAGCAATGGCGGGGCCGTTATCCTTCGAGCCATCGTCGACAACGATAACTTCGAAATCTGTGTAGGTCTGCGCCAGCACCGAACGGATTGCTTCCGCGACGTAGCGCTCAGTTTCATAAAGCGGGATGACAACGCTTACGCACGCCATTGGCGCAAACCTTTGCTCTAAAGACTTGTCGCGCCCGGTTTCACCGAACCTGGCCCCCAACGAGATGGGATCCACAAGCGTCGGGCGACTGCACACGAAGAGCTAACCGACAATCGTTGCGGGAAGGCTAAGACGCGGTAATATTTACGATTGATTTATCGCAAATCTGATTTCTCGATTTTTATCGAGGAGATGCGGCGCATCCGTAAAATGCGGGGAATTCTTTAAAGCCAGCGTTGAGCGCGGCTGCGCAAAGCATGCTTCCGGGAGCAGTTTTGCGTAGGACACTATGGGTCAGACACCTGGGATCGCGACCGAGGTCGCGGTGGGCAGCACGGCGGCTGTCGCGACTTTGGCACATCGCCCGCCCGGTAGCCGGGTTGGCAATCGGGTTGGCAATCGGGCCGCCAATGACGTTTTGGCGCGCAGCCTATTGGGCGCAGCTCGGCCATCGGGGACATTATGGCGGGGCACTCCTGGTGCGCCGCGCCGAATTTCGCTGTTCGGGCTTGCGATCGAGAACACGAGCCTTGACCTTGCGGCTGGCGACTTGACGGAAGCGGCGCGGCAGGGCCGACGCCTGCGCGTCGTGTTTGCCAATGCGCACGCCATCAACACACGCCACGAGGACGACGACTACCGCCGGACCGTGGCGCGGGCCGACCTCATATTCGCCGATGGCAGCGGCATGGCGCTAGCTGCGCGAATTTCCGGCACGCCGCTCGCTGACAACGTCAACGGGACCGACCTGTTTCCAGTGCTTTGCCGCAAGGCAATCGCCCGCAGTGTCACGATTTTTCTAATCGGCGGCAAGCCCGGTGTCGCCGCAGCCGCGGCTCGGACGATGGCCGATTTCGGCATGGGCGCGGCGATCGCTGGCACGCATCATGGCTATTTCAAACGCGGCTCCGACGAGGAGGACCGCGTGATCGGCGCCATCAACGCAAGTGGCGCTGCGATCGTTCTCGTCGGGTTCGGCGTGCCGCTACAGGACCAATGGGCGGAGCGGGTGGCGCCGCGCCTCGACGCCAGCGTCGTTGCAGGCGTTGGCGGGCTGTTCGACTTTTTCTCCGGCGCTGTGTCGCGCTCGCCCAAGATCTTGCGCTCGCTCGGTTGCGAGTGGGCATGGCGGCTGGCGATGGAACCGCGACGCATGGCGCATCGCTATCTGATCGGCAATCCGGTGTTCATCGGCCACGCTTGGCGGGCTGCGCGTGCGGCGACGCCGGATGTACCAGCGCCCAACGTTGTGCCCGCCATGGTTCCAGCGCGTGTGCCCCGCCTCACACGCGGCCAGCGATAAGCACGGCTGGTTCATGCTGCTTAGCTGTGCAGGCCGCTTAGCTGTGCAGGCCGGGGGCTTCTTGACCTGTACGGGCGACATATTCGGTGTAGCCGCCGCCATATTGGTGGATGCCTTCTGGCGTCAGTTCGAGCACACGATTTGACAGTGCAGCCAGAAAATGCCGGTCGTGGCTGACGAACAGCATCGAGCCCTCGTACTGCGCCAACGCCGTGATCAGCATCTCCTTGGTCATCAGATCGAGGTGGTTGGTCGGCTCGTCGAGCACCAGGAAGTTCGGTGGATCGAACAGCATCTTGGCCATCACCAGCCGAGCCTTCTCGCCGCCCGACAACACCCGGCATCGATTCTCGACATCGTCGCCAGAAAAACCGAAGCATCCAGCGAGCGCCCGCAACGCGCCTTGCCCGGCTTGCGGGAATTGATCGTCAAGCGCTTGGAACACCGTGCGCTCGCCGTCGAGCAGGTCCATAGCGTGCTGAGCGAAGTATCCCATCTTGACGCTGGCGCCGACCGCAACCGTGCCATCGTCTGGCTGGGTCGAGCCGGTGATCAGCTTGAGCAATGTTGATTTTCCAGCACCATTGATGCCCATCACGCACCAGCGTTCCTTGCGGCGGACCTGGAAGTTGAGCCCGTCGTAGATGGTGCGATTACCGTAGCGTTTGTGGACGTTCTTGAGGCTTGCCACATCTTCGCCCGAGCGCGGCGCGGGCGGAAATTCGAACACGACCGTTTGGCGGCGCTTTGGCGGCTCGACCCGCTCGATCTTTTCCAGCGTCTTGACGCGGCTTTGGACCTGAGCTGCGTGTGACGCCCGGGCCTTGAAGCGTTCGATGAACTTCATTTCCTTCGCCAACATCGCCTGCTGACGTTCGAACTGCGCCTGCTGCTGCTTTTCGGATTGCGCGCGTTGGGCGACATAAAACTCGTAGCCGCCGCCATAGGTCGTCAGCGTGCCGCCGTCGATTTCGACGATTTTCCGTACGATGCGATCCATGAATTCGCGGTCGTGCGAGGTCATCATCAACGCGCCCTCGTAGTCCTTGAGGAACTGCTCCAGCCAGATCAGGCTTTCGAGATCGAGGTGGTTGCTCGGTTCGTCGAGCAGCATCACGTCGGGCCGCATCAGCAGAATGCGGGCGAGCGCCACGCGCATCTTCCAGCCACCCGACAGGCTGCCGACATCGCCATCCATCATTTCCTGGCTGAACGACAGGCCGGACAGCACCTCGCGGGCGCGGCCGTCGAGCGCGTAGCCGCCGAGTTCCTCATAGCGGCCCTGGACCTCGCCGTAGCGCTCGATCAGGTTCTCCATATCGTCGGCCTGGGCTGGATCGCCCATCGCAGCTTCGAGTTCGGCCAACTCGGCTGCGACGGAACTAACCGGGCCGGCGCCGTCCATCACCTCGGCAACAGCGCTTCGGCCGCTCATTTCGCCGACATCTTGGCTGAAGTAGCCGATCGTGATGCCGCGATCGGCCGAGACTTGGCCCTCGTCGGGCTGATCCTCGCCGGTGATCAAGCGGAATAGCGTGGTTTTACCGGAGCCATTGGGCCCGACGAGGCCGACCTTTTCGCCGCGATTGAGGACGGCGGAGGCCTCGATGAAGACGATCTGGTGGCCGTTTTGTTTGCTGATGTTGTCGAGCCGGATCATGCAGTCTCATCCCATATTGCGCGCGGTCCGGCGGCCCGGGGCCGCGTGTCGTCATGGGGATTAAGTCAGTTGCCCGGGCTGTCCAAGCTGTCCGAACCGATTCTGCCCGGGCGCGGTGTCACGGCGTGCCATATGAGGTGGAATGGGACGCTCTGCTTGCGCGCTGCGTTCGCGCTGTTAAACAAAAACGTCGCCACTCCGATCGGACCACGGCCGCTATGTCCAGGCTTTTCCTTCGCGTTTCCAACCAGCGATCCTGCTCGCGTGATGCGTCATGACATATGATGCCTTGGCGAGCTTTCTGCTGGCGTTTTCCGCGCTGTTCTCGATCGTAAATCCGCTTGGTGGAGCGATCATCTACAGCCAAGTCACAGCCAATCGGACGCACGATGAGCGCGTCGCGCTGGCGTGGCGGGTCGCCTTGTATTCGGCAATCGTCATGCTGGTGGCGCTGTGGGCTGGCGCGCCGATACTCGGGTTCTTTGGGATTTCGCTGGCGGCTTTACGGATCGCTGGTGGGCTCGTCGTCGCCGCGCGGGCGTGGGAACTGTTGCTCGGGCCGCAGCAACAGGAGGACCGCAAGCAGGAGCAGGCGGCGCCAGCGAGCACCAAAGAGGACGTCGCGTTCTTTCCGCTGACGCTGCCGTTCACCACGGGGCCGGGCACGATTGCGGTCGCCATCGCATTGAGCGCGAACGGGCCAGCGGCGGGCAGCACCAGCGCGTCGTTCCTGATCGGGGCATCGATTGCCGCCATTTCCGTCGCCGTCATTGTCGGGGCTTGTTACGCGCAGGCCGACCGGCTCGTGGCGTTGCTCGGCCAATCGCGGTCGCGGGTCGTGTCGCGGTTGGCCGCTTTCATCTTGCTGTGCGTCGGCGTGCAGATCCTGCTGCTCGGGGTCGAGGACGCGGTGCGGTCAATGATGGCGGCGCGGGTTAGATAGCGTTGCTTTGCTCGGCTACGGTTTGCGACGTGCACGCGCTGGCCGCGTGGGTTCTGGGCCGTAGGGCGCTAGGTCGCCCATGTTTTTGAGCTCCGGATCGTCCTGGTCGAGACCGAGCCTTGGGGCGCCCCACCGCGTGATGCGGTTCAAGGCTGGGTTGACGGCGCGGACGTAGAGCCACGACCGGTGGAACGTGCAATTGAGGCGCTGCTTCGTGAGGTAGGTCGTTGGCCCGGTCTCGATATGGGCCATTCCCCGTTGCCGGGCATCGTCGAGGTGTTCCATCCAGTTGTGAAAGAACAGGCCGTTCTCGGGACCAGCTGGATAATGCATGCCGGTGAAGGTTTCGATGATCTGCGTTCCGTCGGCGACCATCAGTGCGAAACCAATTGGCTTTCCGTTGAGCCGGTAAAGCCGGACGAAGGCGCGGCCTGGCATCTCCTCCAGCACCGTGCGGAAGTAGGTTGGCGGGACGGATGAGAACAAATCAAAGTCGACATTGGCGCGGGCTGCGGTTTCTTTTTTCATCCCGACGATTTCGTTCTCGATGCCATCCAGCGAGGTCAGCGTTTCGATCGTCAGGCCGGCGGCTTTCTTGAGTTTGCGGCGCATATTGCTGCGCATGTTGGCCGACAGGCTGTCGATATAGGCCGCGTTGGTGGGCGGCACGGCTAGCGTGGTTTGCGGGAGGACCGCGATTTTGGCAAACCGGCGGGCCGTGAACGCTGTGCCGAACGTGTCGATCTCCATGTCGGAGACGTCTTTCACGATGGTGAACAGGAAGCGGTTTTTCCGGGCGTGGTCTTCGAGTGCTTTGAGCATCGCTTGCATACAGGCAGCGCGGGAGGCCGGTTCGAGGTCAGGGGCGAACGCGATGCCCGACCGGTTCCAGTAGGGTTGCCCGAGCGCGATCAATCGCAACGCGATCAGTTTCGGAAAGCGCTGCGAGACCGACACGGCGAGCGTTTTCAGCGGGCCGGACAGGATGATTTCGAGCGGCAATGCGGTGGTGAACGTTGGCGCGATGGCGACCGGGCGGCCGTCCTGCTCGACGACGACGCCGCCGTGTTGGCAGGCCGAGGGTTTAATCGCCTCGCAGGCGCAGAAGTAGGCGAACGCGAGTTCATCATCGGGGTCATCATTAGGGTCGCGATCGGGCCACGCGCCGCTGTCGCGCAGGGACGTCAGGCCGGGAATCAGGCGGGCGGTGAGGTTGGCGCTCGTCGCGTGAAGCTGCCCGTGCAGCGTGGCCATCTGCCCGCGTAATCGTACATCGCGTTGCACGCGCACCATCCTCCACGGCCGCCAGCGTTTGCAACGGCTTATAGCGTCATACTGTGAGCTGGTCGATTTCGGAGTGGCTGCGTGGGGTTATGGTAAGTTTGGCCAGGGATGTGGGCCGGGGCTGACAATAAGCACCTTGCGGTGTTGGCCAAGAAAGACGGCAAGTTGTTTGAGGTTCACGCTCGTCGCGGCGGCGACGTGAGGCAAATCCGCACCGTCGACGCGCCCGACCCGAAATACGGCACGATGGTTAAGTAAGATGGGTATCGCGCAGGTTGGGCGGGCGGCAGGGGTTTATCCTGGAGGCGGTTTTTTTGGGGGAGCGGGAAGGGTCGAAGTCGGTTCGTCGGTGTGAGGCTATAGTGTGGAGACGCGGCCATATTCGACTAGAGAACGGACGATCAACATAAACTCAAACTACGTTTTTACAGCACATCGTTTGAAACGATTGGCTCCGCTGATTCAGCATGTCACAACGTCTGAGAAACGACAGGCTGCTAAGGACTCCTCATGCCGCAGCGACCTCCTACGAACGCCCCACCTTTTGGGATCGGGCTCTACAATTTAGCGGATGCCGAAGCGCTGCTGCGCATTCCGCGGCGCAACATTCACCGTTGGCTTGTCGGCTACACTTTCCATCGCCGCGACGGCACGCAGCACGTGATGCCGCCCCTTTGGCAACCGCAACTTCCAGCCTGGGAGCGACACATCGAAATTGGGTTCCGGGACCTTATCGAGCTTCGCTTCGTATCGGCTTTTCTGAAGCAAGGCCTCGGCATTCTCATCATCAGGCGCTGCCTTGAACACGCGCGAAGGATCGTTGATGACGAGAGACCGTTTTCGACGCGCCGATTCAGCACGGACGGCCGCACCATCTTTTTATCTTTTATCAAAGAGGCAAGCGCTCACCCCGACGAAGTTTTGGCAGACGTTCCTGAGTTCGAGCGTGCGCGCCTTATCGACCTCAAGACGCAACAGTATGTCTTTGGTGGCGTAATCGAACAATCTTTCCGTGACCTGGAACTCGATGAAACTGCGGTCGCGCGTTGGCGTCCGTTTGATGGCAAACGAACGATTGTTATTGACCCCCACCGAGCTTTTGGTCAGCCGATCACGACGGAGACAGGAGTGCCAACGAGAACACTTGCCGACGCTGTCGCTGCAGAAGGTAGCGAAAAGCGTGTCGCGCAATTGTTCAATGTCCCGCGCAATGTTGTCGCTGATGCAGTTAAGTTTGAGAGAGGGCTCGCCGCAGCGTGAGAGTATTCTTCGATCACAACCTTTCGCACGCGCTCGCCGAGGCATTGCAGGCGGTGTTCATTAATGAACACGAGATAGTGGCACTTGAGCAAAAATTTCCGCGAACCATCGCCGATGTCGACTGGATCACTGCGCTCAATCAAGAGGGGCATTGGATCGTGATATCCGGCGATACGCAAATTACGCGGAAGCGATCCGAGCGCCTTGTGTTCCAATCGTCCAAATTGACGGGCTTCTTCATGGCGCCAGCTCTTAAGAAAGCTCGAGTTATCAAGCAGCTGGAGCGCTTGTGTGCGCTCTGGGACAATATCATAACGTTGGCCGGTGCAGCAGCTCCGGGCGCTCTCTACGAGCTACCAATTAAGACCAACTCTCCGAGACAATTACGGCTCTGACCGTGATCACGTTTAATACGTTGGTTTCAGCCCCCATTGCCACCATCGCCGCTGTCACCTACACCGTCGCGCTTGATCAACGCGCGGAACTTGACCCATGTCCACCTCGACTGCCACCTCGACCACCCACCACCTGCTCCTTCTTCCCGGCGACGGGATTGGCGTCGAGACCATGGCGGAGGTCGAGCGTTTGATTGGCGTGCTCGATGCGGTGGGGGCGAAGGGTGGCAGCCAAGCAGGACGGTTCACGACCGAGAGCGATCTCGTCGGCGGCGCGGCGATTGATGCGTACAACGTCGCCATCACAGACGCGGCGATGGCGAAGGCGACCAAGGCCGACGCCATCATCTTTGGCGCGGTTGGCGGCCCGCAGTGGGACAACGTGCCGTATGACATCCGCCCTGAGGCCGGGCTTTTGCGATTGCGCAAGGACCTCGACCTCTACGCTAACCTGCGGCCAGCGCTGTGTTATCCAGCGCTCGCGGAGGCGTCGTCGTTGAAGCGCGAGTTGGTCGAGGGGCTCGATATTCTCATTGTGCGCGAATTGACCGGCGGCACGTATTTCGGCTCGCCGAAGGAAATCGTGACGCTCGAAGACGGCCAGACGCGCGGGGTTGATACCACGACGTACACGACGAGCGAAATCGAGCGGATTGCCAGAATCGCGTTTGATCTGGCGCGCGTGCGGAACAAAAAAGTCCACATGGCGGCCAAGTGGAATGTGATGAAGACCGGCGTCGTGTGGCGCGACGTGACGGCGGCTGTCCACAAATCGTATGCACCCGAGATCGCGTATCACGCGATTTTGGCCGACAACTGCGCGATGCAGTTGGTGCGTAACCCCAAGCAGTTCGACGTCGTCGTCACCGACAACCTATTTGGCGACATCCTGTCGGATGCGGCGGCCATGCTGACCGGCTCGCTTGGCATGTTGCCGTCGGCGTCGCTTGGCGCGGAAGACGCGAACACCGGTAAGCGGAAGGCGCTGTATGAGCCGGTGCACGGGTCGGCGCCGGATATTGCCGGCAAGGGGCAGGCCAACCCGATAGCGACGATTGCCAGCTTCGGCATGGCGCTGCGCTATTCGTGCGGGATGGCGAAGGCGGCCGACGTGCTCGACGCAGCTATCGCGGCCGTGCTCGCCAAGGGTTTGCGCACCGGCGACATCATGCAGCCGGGCATGACGAAGGTCGGCACCAGCGAGATGGGCCGCGCGATCGAGGCCGAGTTCAAGGCGTTATTGGCGGCGGCGTAAGGGCGAGTTCACGGCAGTCGATCGATCTCGCTGAGGGAGGCATCGATGGCTTTGCGCCAAGCGGGGCCTCTGCGGCGGGCATCGGCCATTGCTTCGTCGAGCGAAATCGCATCGCCTATGCGCAGAGCCGCCATCAGATCCCGCGATTGGATCAGGTCTTTACCTCGCTTTGCGAGGAACCGGCCGCGGCGTTCTTGAGCGACCAATAATTTGTGAACGGCGAAGCGAGCTGGCGGCGGCACTCTGACAAGTACGCCCGCGCCGTAAAGCACCACGGCTTCCATGCTGTCTGAAGCAAGATACTCCATATATGTCAGTGCTTCCGCCGAGCAGGCGAGGCTCGGTATCTGGACCGGACTGACCCTGCCTCGGCCGAACTTCGTCACTACGTCGACGGACAGGCCGTTTGCAGCCCGGTACAACTTGGGTAGCCTATCGTCGCGGGCATATTCCGCCGCAAAAGTCGGGTCAGCCCGCCGCAATACCATTTCGAGGTCGATGGGCGAACCGCTCAAGATTAGCGATGCCGCCAGTATGTCGGCATCACTCGTCATGGCTGCGGCGGCGGGCAGGTAAACGCCGACCAGCGGCGCATAAACTTGGAAGGCCGCCGTGCCGATCAGAACAATCCCGCGTTCGAACAGCCCCGCGTTGGCTATGACTTCGATGGCGCGACCGAGTGGTAGCGACGGGGCAGGGATGCGCGCACGCTTCAACAGTGAGACCGCCGTTCGATTCGAGCGCGCCTGTTGCGCTGCGCTGCGGATTTGCTGGGCCTCGCTCATGGCCACGGGGTCGTCAGCAGGACCGATGTAGCGCTCGTCACGGACATTGCCGTCTTTTGAAACGACGTAGAGATATTGGTGTCGGCCGCGAGTGCGAGTGACCACTGAGCCATATGCCGCCGCCTCGGCGCGCACGTTCTGCACGAGGTCAGCGTAGAGTGTTACTAGATTCAAAGGTACAGGCCGGAGCGCCATGGCACAATGTTGCCCACGAATAAGCATTTTAGTTGGCAATAGCATGAGCGCGTGTTCTTGCCCACGATTTTGCATTATCGTTGGCAAAAATTTGCGAAGGCCGTTCGATCAGTCCTGTCGAACTCCCGCCTGCGCGATGAGGACGTGGCCGCTTATTGGATCAGCTGAAGCGTGAGCGTGGTGGCGGGCACGGGCAAAAGCGCGGGCGGTGGTGATGCGGCGTTGGCAATGATCGGGCCGGCTTGGGCCGGGTTGGCATTGGTTGGAGGTGCCACAACGTCGGCGAGTTTGGCGGGCTCAGCCATAACGGCCTTGGTGTAGAGCGAGCATCGTAGCGGGTGGCTAGGGGCGCGAGGAGGCGATCCTGCACTATTTAGGGCGGGCCGCGCGCCGGCGGGGCTGTGAAGCAAGCACAATGCGAGGTTGGCAGTTGTGGCGGGTCGCTGCTCCTTGGCCAGCCATGCGAGCAATTTCTCGGTACCGAATGCGGAGCTGAGCGACCGGCGGCCGGGCTGCTCGGCGAACTCGATGCCGACGCTGCGGCCGAATGCGTGGCGCAGGTTACACGGCACGACGAGGTTAATGTCGTCGAAGCACAGGTCAAATTGGGCGGGCAGTTTCACGGACGTGTCCATCTCAATCCGGGCGCCGCCATCGGAATAGTCGAGCACGATACAGGGCACGGGCTCGAGCCGCGCGGCCTTGATCATGGCTTTGGCCCGGCAGGGCTTGCGCCCGAACCGGCGGCGATCGGCGGTCGATGGTGGGTGTGACACGTGCGGCTCTCCCGGTTTCCCGGCGGTTCATCAGCGCGCAGATTGACCGATCGGCTTCAAAACAACGTTAATGCCGAACGTGCAGGTCGAACTCAACCGTGTGGCCGTGCCAGCAAGGGTGTCGCTGCTAGGGTGGTGCGGGTGGCCTGGGTGACAGCGCCACGTTGCAAGCGTAGACCCCGGCCTTCAGCGGCCTGGTTAGACCGCAGGGCGTTCATCGCAGGTGCTGGTGCGGTCGGAAACGGCGGCGCGTGCTGTCCACGATGGTGGGATCGTCAGGGCGTTGGCGGCGTCATATTCGGTGCGGGCGACGAAGTAGAACTCGTAGCAATTCTCACTGAGGTGGCTGACGCGATAGCAGCCGCCGCTGCCGTCCGCGCGATAGATCGTGCAGAATGCGTCGCCCTGGAGCGACCAGTGACCGATGAATTGGCGCGTTCGTTCGACGTAGTCGATGCCGCCCTCGGCGTGGTAGGTTTCGGTGAACGCCGTGCCGCTGGCATAGTGGCCTTGGATCGTTTTGCCGCCGAACGTGGTTTTGATGTCGGTACTCGTCATCCAGGTTGGCTTGGAAGGCGGGCCGGGGGAGGCAAAGGCTGTAACAACTGACGCACTCGGGATCGAGGCCAGTAACACGACTGATAAGACCGCAGTCCAAAGCGACGATTTTGACCCACACATCGTTTTCTCCCTCGGCTCGTCAAGGAACAACTCAGGCAGCATCGACTTGGAACAATCGCGGAGGCGCAGAACCCGAATGCGAGTTAATCGAGAAACCTGGGCGGCGCGATGGCTGCTCGCGACGCGATGGCTGCTCGCGGCGCGATGGCTGCTCGCGGCGCGATGGCTGCTCGCGGCGCGATGGCTGCTCGCGGCGCGATGGCTGCTCGCGGCGCGATGGC
>JAWXCP010000258.1:0-11713 GCA_034408685.1 Hyphomicrobium aestuarii
CAATCGCACCGAGAACCTCCAGACCGTGTTCGAAGAATACGCACGCGCGCTCGACACCACGCTGGAAAACCGCGCCCAAGCTCTCGACTTGCAGCTCGTCGCGCGCACCGCCGCGCTCGATAGCGCATTTACCGAACGACTTCAGCTGTTCGACGATTCGATCCGGCGCTCCACAATCGCCATTGACGGAGCGGTAAACGAGCGATCGGCCGCGCTTACGACCGCGCTGGATGCCCACGCCAAGGTGTTCCGCGAGACCATCGCACGGCAGGCGGGTGAAATGGACGAGTCGCTGATGCATGGCATCAGCTCCGTCCGGCGGTCGAGCGAGAACATTACCAAGCAGTCGATCAAGGCCATCGAGGGTCTCGCAAGCCAATCCGAGATGCTGCGCAACGTGTCTGAGAACTTGCTCGGCCAGATCAACTCGGTGACCAACCGCTTCGAAATGCAAGGGCAGAACATCCTGAAAGCGGCCAACGCTCTCGAAACGGCAAATTTCAAGATCGACACGACGTTGCAGGCGCGACACGGCGATTTGTCGCGAACGCTCGAGCGCATCTCCGGCTCCGCCGACGACCTTGGCAAATACATCACCCAGTATTCGAGTACGATCGAGGGCACCGTCAGCGAGGCCGAAAAGAAGGCCCGTCAGGCCGCCGAGGACCTGCGTATTGCGACGGAACAGCGCTCTCGCGTCGCACTCGCTCAAATCGAACAGTTGACGGCACAAAGCGCCACGCAAGGTGAGCGAGCACTGGAAGACCTGCGCAAGCGTTTCACCTCCGCCAGTGGCGACGTCGCCCAGGAAATCGGCAGCCTTTCCAGCCAGCTTGACGACGTCACGAGCGCGTTGAGAACGAAGTCCGCGCAGGCCGCAAATGAGATCGCTCAGGAGCAGCTTCGGTTGAGGGCACAGCTCGACGGCCTGCCGCAACAGACCCGGGCAACGGCTGAAAACTTGCGGTCATCGCTGCACGAACAGCTGATGGCGTTGGATCAGCTCCAGGGATTGGCGAACAGGACAGCGCTCAACCGCGACGTTTCCCCGCCAATGGGAGCTCCACCTTCAGCGTCAGGCCCGATGCCGGGTTTTCCGACTGGGATGGCTATGGGAATGCAGCCCGGGATGCCACCTGGTATGCCACCAGGAGCTGGAGGTGCACCCGGTTTCAGCCCCGCGGCCGTTTATCCAGGTGGCGACCCCAGAGCTTTGCAGACATTACCGTCACGCGACCGGCCAGCTGCCACTGCGGACCGTTGGTCGTTCGGCGACCTCTTGGCACGCGCCTCGCACGAGGACGAGCCTGTGGCGGGCTTCGGTTCGGCTGGCCCTTCAAACGAGCCGTTCGCGCTCAACGTGCAAACTATTGCCCGCGCGCTCGATCCGGCAGCAGCCGATGCCATCTGGACGCGGCTACGGCGCGGCGAACGGGGCATCATGGCGCGCAGCATCTACACGCCGGACGGCCGCGCCGCCTACGACGAGATCAACCGCCGCGTGAAAACCGATCCCGGCTTACAAGATATGATCACGCAATTCCTGGCCAACTTCGAGCGTATTTTGCGGGATTCTGAAGCCCGCGATCCGACCGGACAGGTCGTCCAACAGAACCTCGTGTCGGACAACGGCCGCGTGTACCTGTTCCTCGCTCACGCGAGCGGGCGCCTTGTCTGATTCCCAATGCCGTTGATCTTCGACGTCGCCATCGAATGCTGGCCGCTGGCCGAGCCGTTCGTCATCTCGCGCGGGACCAAGACCGAAGCCAAGGTCGTCGTCGTTCGCATCGGTGATGGCGTCCACACCGGCCGTGGCGAATGCGTGCCCTACGCGCGATATAATGAAACGCCCGAGGCAACCGCAGACACGATCCGTGCCTATGCGGCGGACGCTCGGCTCCATGCTTTGACGCCCGCCGAAATACGGCGTGATGCCTTAGAGCATCTTCCGCCAAGTGCTGCCCGCAACGCGATTGATTGCGCATTATGGGATCTTGAGGCCAAGGCCAGCGGCCGAACCGTGGCAAGCCTTGTAGGGCTCGGTGGCACCCCCGCAAAACCGGTCCTGACAGCGTACACGATAAGCCTAGATACGCCGGACACGATGGCCGCCAAGGCCGCCGCAGTCACGCATCTTCCACTGCTCAAGCTGAAACTCGGCGGTGCAGGCGATGATGCCCGCCTTCGCGCGGTGCGAGTGGCCCGTCCGACGGCACGCCTCATTGCCGATGCCAACGAAGCTTGGACAGGCGAACTGCTCCAGCCGTTGATGGCGGTCGCCTTTGAGACCGGGATCGAGATGATCGAACAGCCGCTGCCGGCGGGCGACGACGATCAGCTTGCGGTCGTGTCGCGCGCGGTCCCGGTCTGTGCCGACGAGGCCTTCCACACGCGCGCCGACCTGCCGCGCCTTGTCGGCCGGTATGACGCCGTCAACATCAAGCTCGACAAGACCGGAGGTTTGACCGCAGCGCTCGCGGTGATGATCGAGGCTCGCGCGGCGGGGCTCGAAGTCATGGTCGGCTCGATGGTTTCGACATCGCTCGCCGTGGCCCCCGCCCTACTCCTGGCGCAACACGCACGCTGGGTCGACCTCGACGGACCACTGCTCCTGGCGCGCGACCGGCCCGGGGGGCTCACCATCCGGGACGGGATGATTTATCCGGCACAGGGTATTCTTTGGGGGGCGTGAGGGTGGCGGCACCGGGGCGATCGCCGCGCGAAGCGTCTGACCGTCGCCGACGCACCGCCTAACGGCACCGCGCCAGACACGATTGGACCGCGAGATAACAACTCGATTGGCTGGCGCGGATCTGGTCGGATCGATCGCGGAAGGTGCCAGGACCTCGGCTGTCACAGGAGCTGCGCTGAAGGTTGCATTGGGAACGGCACACACCCGCTTCCGAACGCCGCCGGTCAGGTCCCGGAAGGATGGGTACGCGCGTGCCTCCACCAATGGCTGGCCGACGTTTGCGGGGTTTGACCGTGCTAGAAGCAGCCTTCGTCGGCAAACGCGCCTCAGAGGGCACGGAGGCCTCCCCCTTCGGCGCCCCAGCCGTTACCTCTCGGGTTCCGACACTCGCTCCGCGATCATCTGCAGCGACAGTATGGGACAGCAACTGGCTGACACATCCAATTGCTGCAACGGCTGCAACGACCACAACTCGCCGCGCGCGTTCAAATCCGCTAGCCATTAACCGACCCGCTCCACGATGATGCGGTCTGACACCACCGATGCCGTTGCCGCTGTTCCGCCGATTAAACACATCATAACGTAGGCCTGTTCCAATCAACAAAAAGCCCCGCCATGACGACATTGCCTGATCTGCCTGCCGTGACCGCGGCCATCGTCGAAATTACCAACGCCAAGCGCGTGGAAGCCAAGCTCGCCCGCGTGACGGTCTCGCGTGAGTTGACCACCGCCGCGAAGGCTTACGCCGACGTGCTCGCACGCACGAAAGTGTTCAGCCACACCGCCGATGGCACGACCATGTCGGCACGGATCGAGAAGTCGGGTTATCAGGCGTGCACGGCTGCCGAAAATCTGGCGATGCACCAGTCAAGCCGAGGATTTGCGACCCGCGAGCTTGCCGTTTCAGCAATGGAGGGCTGGCTCAATTCGCCGGGCCACGCCAAAAACATTCTGATGTCGGAAGCCACCGAGATTGGCGTCGCCATTGCCAAAGCGTCTGACAAGGATCCGAAGTTTTTGCTGGTCCAGTTGTTCGGTCGGCCGCAATCGCTGTCGTTTGAATTCCAGGTGTCAAATACTTCGACGGTCCCGGTCACGATGGCATTTGCTGGAAAAACATCGGTCGTTGCGCCGAAGATGGCGCTATCGCAATCCTCTTGCGAAACCGGTCCGCTGATCATCAAAGCCGCAGGAGCACGCGCCTTTGAGGCCCGCTATGAGGCCGCGTCCAAAAACTACGTGGTGTCAGAGCCAGCAGCGGGCACAAAGGCTCCACTGACCGTCGACGTCCGCGACCGGATCAAGGTGAAATAGCCGTCAACACGCGACGGCGACGAAGCGGGCTGGCCCGGCGGGTGAAATGCAAACGGCCGGGGCAACCCGGCCGTTCGATGCGCCTTAGTGGGCACAGCGCATACATGTCACGACATATCTCAGTTCTGCTGACCGTCACCCGCGATCGTCTTGATGACGCTTGACGTTGGCTGGCCAGTTCCCGTGCCCGTCGTGAAGCCCTTGGTGCTCTTGGCGATTTCAGCATCATAATCGGCAAGCGTGGTAACTTCTGCCTTCGACTTCAGATGGACAAGCTTGTAGCCCTTGTCCTTGAGTTCGCTCAGAAGCTTTGGCAGGGATGTTGCCGTGGATTTGTGGAAGTCGTGCATCAAGATGATGCCCTTGCCCTTCTTCTCTAGCTTGTCCATCACCGTCTTGACCACGAGGTCGGGGTTCCGGTTGAACTTGAAGTCGAAGCTATCGATGTCGGTAGAGAACATCGCAATGTTGCGGCTACCCAGATAAGCGACCGTTTCGGGGCTATCTTTGAGGAACGGATAGCGAAAGAACGAAGACGGTGCGACGCCGGCAGCGAGTTTCGTCGCGGAATGACCCTTTTCGATTTCTTCCTTGGCTTTGTCAGACGGCAACTTCGACAGATCTTTGTGCAGGAACGTATGCGTGCCGATCGTGTGACCGCCTGCGACCACTTGCTTTAGGATATCGGGGTAATCGAGCGCATTCTTGCCGATGATAAAGAACGTCCCCTTTGAGCAATGCGAAGCCAGCGCCTCGAGCACCGCTTTCGTCGTGCCGGGCCAAGGGCCGTCATCGAACGTCAGCACGACTTCTTTGTTCTGCAAAAAGTCATAGGCCTTGTAATGCTCGAATCCGAAACCTGGACCCGCCGTCGTATCGATCTCGACGACGCGCGAAATGCCGAGGCCGTTGGGGTTGACCGCACACGCCGGGATCTTGGCAACCGGTGCCGCTGGAGCGGGCTTCCCGGCAGCGGCTTTCGGGTCCTGCGCCGACGCTGGCGCTGCGACGAGTGCGACGGCCAGCGCCAGGACTGTAAGTAGGCCGGTAAGCAGGCCGGCTGGTCGTATGTGTCGACGGGTCAAAGTCATGGCGCGCGTCTCCTGACAAAATGGCATTTTACTGCACACGGTTCTGTACACCGTGGTGCAAGGTCCAGGCTGGATGTATCGGCGATTCGATCTCCGGCCGACTGCTGTAAACCACAATTAACCTTGTTTTTCGATGGTTGGAACAGCCGTGCGAACGCTGGTGGGGCTCCCAAACGAAATTGCACCGGTCCGACCAGGGCGATATGTGGCGGCCGGTGGCCTTGCGTCACGTGCTGCCGGTCGTCGCGCGCACCCAACCGTCCGGCCCCAGGTGTTCTTGTGGACCGAACCGGCTTTTGTAGTTCATCTTGCGCGAGCCTGCGATCCAATAGCCGAGATAGAGGTAGGGCAGACCGAGGCTCCGGGCGTGTGCAATGTGCTCGATGATCATGTAGGTGCCGAGGCTCATGGCCTCTTCGGTCGTGTCGTAGAAGCTGTAAACCATTGAGACGCCGTCAGAAAGTTTATCGCACAACGCCACGGCCTTGAGCGGCCAAGCGTCGGCCCGATCGCGGTAAGAGACGTGCGGAACACCCGGTGGGCGGGCGCGGTATTCGGTGATGAACGTGTCGATCACGCTGTCTTCGATCATCATCGCATAGTCGAGCACGCTCATGTCGGCCATGCCGCCATCGGAGTGACGGCTGTCGATATAGCTGCGGAACAGCGCGTACTGCTCGGATGTCGGCACCGGCTCGATGCGGCGGGCGCGCAAATCGCCGTTGCGGTCGACGATACGGCGCATGGACCGCGTCGGCTGGAAGTCATCGACCGCAACGCGGATCGACACGCAGGCTTGGCAGCCATCGCAGTAGGGAACATAGGCGATGTTCTGGCTGCGACGAAAGCCGCTGCGCAGCAGATTATCGATGTGCGCCAGCGGCTTCTCGCTGGTCAGATGCGTGAACAATTTACGTTCGTAGCGATTTTCGAGGTACGGACACGGCTGCGGAGCCGTAACGTAGAATTCTGGAAATTTCTGCTGCTCCGACATTCTTGTCCTATCCCGTGACCGAACCCGGCGAGCGGCCTGTGGCGTAACGATAGGGGACGGAGCAGCCGGACTGCAACCCTATGATGGGATGAAACGGTTGGGCGCTAAAGCCGATGGAAACCGCATCCTCGACACGACAACGCAAGACGCGCCGCTGATACCGACCGTAAAGCGCCGACCGTCAAGCGCCGGCCGTCAAGCGCCGACCGTCAGGCGCCACCCGTCAGGCCACCCGGCGCAAGATCAGTGACGCATTCGTGCCGCCGAACCCGAAAGAGTTGGACAGTACCGTATTGATTTCCCGCTGTAGTGGGCGGTGAGGCACAAGATCGATGACGGTTTCGATCGAAGGCGCGTGCAGATTGAGCGTCGCTGGCGCAATGTTGTCGCGAATGGCTAGAACCGAGAACACCGCTTCCACAGCACCTGCGGCGCCCAAGAGGTGCCCCGTCGCAGATTTGGTCGATGACATGGTCAACTTGCCAGCGGCGTTACCGAACAACCGTTCGACCGCACCGAGTTCGATTTCGTCGCCCATCGGCGTCGAGGTACCGTGGGCGTTGACATAGTCGATGTCGACGGGGCTAACGCCCGCCCGCTTCATTGCTGCCGACATGCACCGGAACGCGCCATCGCCATCTTCGGCTGGCGCGGTGATGTGGTAGGCATCGCCCGACATGCCGTAGCCAACAACCTCGGCATAGATGCGAGCGCCGCGGGCCTTCGCGCGTTCATATTCTTCGAGCACGACGATGCCGGCGCCTTCGCCCATCACGAACCCGTCACGATCCTTATCGTACGGGCGAGATGCTTCGGTCGGCCGGTCGTTGTAACCCGTCGATAGGGCACGGCAGGCTGCGAACCCGGCCAGAGCCAAGCGGCATACCGGGCTCTCGGCGCCGCCAGCGACCATCACGTCGGCGTCGCCGAACTGGATGATGCGCGCGGCATCGCCGATCGCGTGAGCACCCGTCGAGCAAGCGGTAACCACGGCGTGGTTTGGTCCGCGCAGCTTGTGTTTGATAGACACATACCCCGAGACGAGGTTGATCAAGCGCCCAGGAATGAAAAACGGACTGACCCGGCGCGGACCTTTTTCCTTCAACAACAGCGCCGTCTCGGCGATCCCGTTGAGGCCGCCAATGCCGGATCCGATCAGCACGCCTGCGCGTTCCTGCTCGTCCCGGGTTTTGAACTCTAGCCCTGAGTCGTTGATCGCCTGGGTCGCGGCTGCCAGGCCGAACATGATAAAATCGTCGACCTTGCGCTGTTCTTTCGGCTCCATCCAGACGTCGGGATCGAACTTCCCGTCGGCCTCAGATCCACGCGGAACCATACAGGCAATCTGACAGCTCAGATCTTCCACGCCGATCTCGTCGACCCGCCGAGCGCCGCTCTGTCCTGCGATCAGATTTTGCCAGGAGGCCGTGACACCGCTGCCAAGTGGCGTGACGAGACCCAAGCCTGTGACGACGACGCGGCGCATGATGACCCCTTCGGCGAGACCACATCCCTAACGACGTACCCCCCGATCGCGCAGAACGCTATGACGGCTACGGGAACGCGACGCCAGACCTGTATCTGACCTAGTCTTGTATCTGAAACTGGCGCCTTGCTGACACGAAACGATGGCGGCGCCATAAGATAGCCCCGCCGCCAGCCGTCAGGCTGCCGTCGATGCGTTCTTTTCGAGGAACTTCACGGCATCGCCAACCGTCAAGATATGCTCGGCGGCGTCGTCGGGGATCTCGCACCCGAACTCTTCCTCGAACGCCATCACGAGTTCAACCGTGTCGAGGCTGTCGGCGCCCAGATCGTCGATGAAACTAGCGTTGTCGGTTACCTTTTCGGCTTCTACGCCGAGATGCTCGACGACAATCTTCTTCACGCGCTCAGCGACGTCGCTCATGGGAATTCCTCGCGTTTTTCGGATAGTTGCACCGGCAGCTTACCGTCTACCAGTGTGGTTTGGTTTGATTCTCAGCGTCGGTACAATCTGTAGCCAGCGCCGTTTCTGTTGACATGGTCGCCGTGGTCCGGCGCCCCCGTACAATTTGGATATCCCCGTCTGACGCAGGTGGCCCGAGATCTTCGGTCAACCTGCTACTGTGGGCAAACGCTGCCATTGTACAGCGTTCCATCAATGCTGTGACCAAGTCGGCGCCGGTTGGATGCTGAACGCAACGCCGCAAGCGCTCGGCAGGTAACACACTTCATTTGGCTTGGCCAGCGCACCAGAAGCTGGTTTTTTTCATGGCGCTGGGCATCCCGTCGCACCCGTTTGCCCGGCTTGTGAGAGGCAACGCCTAGGCGTCACACCATCGCCATGCCACCGTTGATGTGCAGCGTTTGGCCGGTCACGTACCCGCCCTCGTCGCTGGCCAGATACAGCGCGCCAGCTGCGATGTCGCGGACCGTTCCAAACCGCTTGGCCGGGATCATCTGGGAGATTTCGCCCTTCTGTTTGTCGTTGAGCACATCCGTCATGGCGGTCTTTATAAACCCCGGCGCGATACAATTGGCGGTGATTCCTCGCGACGCGACCTCGCGCGCGAGCGACTTGGTCATGCCGATCATACCGGCCTTGGCCGCGGCGTAGTTGCCCTGCCCAGGGTTGCCGAACACCGCCGAAACGGATGCGATGTTGATGATGCGGCCGAAGTCGGTCTTGTTGCGCATCATGTGGCGGCTTGCTGCCCGGCACAGCATGAAGCTCGATGTAAGATTGACGGCGATGACGTCGTCCCACTGTTCGTCCTTCATGACCATCAACAGATTGTCCTTGGTCAACCCGGCATTGTTGACCAGGATGTCGATCCGCCCGGCCTTCTCAACCGCCTGATCTACGAGTTTTTGAACCTGGACACGATCAGCCAGGTCGCACGGGATGGCGCTTGCCCGGCCACCGAGCTCGCCGACCAATCCGTCCAGCACATCGACCTTGCGCCCGGACAGGACCACTGACGCTCCAGCAGCGTGAAACGCGCGCGCGATGCCCTCGCCGATGCCACCCGTTGCGCCGGTGACCAGAGCGTTTTTGCCTGTTAGATCAAACATCGAACCGTCTCTTTCTCTACCATCCACGTGTTTTACGTTGCGGCTGTGCGCGAATTTCGCGTCACGCCAAGCGAAGCGTTCGGGCCGCAATGATATCGTCTGGCATACCAACGCTGATCGCGCGCACATTGGCGTCGATGCGTTTCACCAAGCCCGCCAGTACCTTACCGGTGCCGACCTCGACGATGTCCGTCACGCCACCGGCTGCCATCGCCAGCAAGCACTCACGCCAGCGCACGGTCCCCGTTACCTGCGAAACCAGAAGCCGTCGGATATCGGCCACGTCACCGGCGGCCTTGGCCGTGACGTTGGCGATCACCGGGACGGTCGGCGCGCGCATTTCGACGGTGGCCAGCGCGGCGGCCATCGCGTCGGCGGCCGGTTGCATGAGCGCACAATGGAACGGCGCTGAGACCGGCAGCATAACCGCGCGGCGCAGCCCGTGTGGCTTGCCGACCTCTTGAACGCGTTCGATCGCGCTTTTGTGGCCAGAGAGCACAACTTGGCCCGGATCGTTATCGTTGGCGACGTCGCAGACATCCCCTTGTGCCGCTTCGGCGGCGATGACGCGCGCCGTCGCGATATCAACGCCCAAAAGGGCTGCCATGGCACCCTGTCCGACCGGCACGGCCGCCTGCATCGCTTTCCCACGCAACCGCAAGAGCCGAGCCGTGTCGGCAAGCGAGAACGTACCGGCCGCTGCAAGGGCTGAATATTCGCCAAGCGAGTGGCCAGCGACGTAGCGGACATCCCGGGCAAGGTCGAAGCCCGCTTCGGTTTCGAGCACGCGCAAAGCTGCCATCGAAACCGCCATCAGCGATGGCTGAGCGTTCTCGGTCAGCGTCAGCGTCTCTTTAGGCCCGTCCCACATGATGGCTGACAGCTTTTCCCCGAGCGCGGCATCGACCTCGTCAAACACGGCTTTGGCGACAGGAAACCGGTCGGCAAGAGCTTTGCCCATGCCGACGTCCTGGCTGCCCTGTCCGGGAAATACGAATGCGATCGCCATGGGTCGTCGAGGCCCCGAGAGTGAATGAACGGCATGTGACGGATTTTGATCCGCTGGGTTTGATCTGTCGCGCTTTGGAGCCGCCACTGTCGATGTGTCAAGCGGGCGACCATCATGCCGCACTGCGAGGGAGTACTTGAACTTCCCATGGACTATCCCATTTATATCGAATTAGCCGTCCGGGCCCCTCTGGTAGCTACCGCATAAGCGGAGCTGCGATGTCGGACGCTGACACGTGGCACCTCCGTCCTGGCGGGCCACCTGAACAGAGTGGGATCTTACATGACGAATTCGCCATTTATGCTTCTGCACCGCCGCGCCTGGATCGACCGGCGCATTGCCGAACTCCATCGCAACTGCGGTGGCAGCAATTTAGCTCTGCTCCGACTTCGAGCGCTACGCCTCGCGGTTGAAAATCGGCTCCGCCGATTGGCTGCCTTACCATTACCGATCCACCCGTCGAGCATCGCTTAAACGACCCTTCTCCGGAGATAATGATGTCTGTTTTGATGTGCCCCGTTTGTCGGGGCGTCATGCGCGAAGTCGTGCATCTTGGCGTGACAATCGATACGTGTACCAAGTGCCGAGGCGTATGGTTGGACCGAGGCGAACTCGAAAAAATAGCCGCCACGCTCACCGATCAACAAGGCCGCAGTGGCTACTCACAAGCGTCCTACCGCGACGCCGATCGTCGTGGCGACGACGATGATGATGATGATGGTGATCGCCATCGACGTGGCGGCGACCCGCAGCAGAAACGAGGGATGGGCCGGTTCCTCGACTTTTTCGACTGACGCAATCTTCCCTCCATCGTCCCAGCGCCCGACGCGCGGCCCTCACTTGAAACGGGGCACGTTGGCGTGCGCTTCAGGCTCCACTCACCCTGACCATGCCGCCGCCATTCCCAACCCAAAACTCAACTTGAGCCAACCCAAAACGCAACTTGAGATCGTGTGACGAACCTGTATAAGGGCTGCTTCATTCGCCCCAGTCGGAGGCTGAATGGGACCGGCTGCCGGCAGTTCCCCTGTCGGCAGTCGTTGTTTTGGCCAGGTTGCGTCCGCAGCTGAACCAGACCGTCCCGGTGTCTCCGCTCTTTCGAGTCGTTCCATCAAGAGCCTCCCACCCAATCTCGGGTCGCGGCTCAAGAGGGGCTATGCGCTGGGGCACCGTGGACATAAGGAGAGGCTCATGCCGTATTACGAGCATGTGTTCCTGGCGCGCCAGGACGTTTCGACCCAACAGGTCGAGACCATGACAAAAGAATACCAAGGTATCGTCGAGGAACTCGGCGGTAAGGTCACCAAGTCCGAGTACTGGGGCCTCAAGACCCTGGCGTACAAAATCAAGAAGGCGCGCAAGGCGCATTATACCTTGTTCAACATCGATGCCCCACCGGCCGCAGTGGCCGAGATGGAGCGCCGGATGGGCATTTCCAACGACGTTTTGCGCTTCCTGACCGTGAAGGTCGAAGAACTCGAAGCCGAACCGTCGGTCATGATGCGCAAGTCCGATCGCGATGATCGCGACGGCCCCGGCGGCGGATTTGGTGGCCC
>JAWXCP010000036.1:0-9185 GCA_034408685.1 Hyphomicrobium aestuarii
CTCGCTGACTACAGGCTCGCTGACTACAGGCTCGCTGACTACAGGCTCGCTGACTACAGGCTCGCTGACTACAGGCTCGCTGACTACAGGCTCGCTGACCACAGGCTCGCTGACTACAGGCTCGACCGACCGCGTGTTAGCAACGGTCACGGCCCGTCGACAAAATGTCAACCGCACGTCATCGCCAGATCGTACACGACCGCGTCTGCCACCAGGGAGCCAGCCATGGCCGTGTCCACGTCTCCATCGCGTCGTCTGACGATTGTCGATCCCGCCAATGGTGAGATCACCACGCGCGGCATGGCGATGCTTATCGGGCTGTGCTTCACCCTGACCATCCTTGCGATCGCGCTGGTCGACCGCCCGGTTGCCGACTTTGCCCATAGCGTGCTCCGCGTTGGCGGCAAGGAGCAGCCGTTTTATCGGATGCTGACCGATATCCCCGACCTGATCCCGGCCATCGCGGGGCTCATCACGGCCTGGTACGCGATTGGCTTGCTGTTTGGCGCAAAGCCCGGGCCGCGAGGGCGGATCGCGTTGCAGATCGCGCTCGCCGTCCTTGTTGCGATCGCGATCAAGGAACAACTGAAGGTGTTGACCGGCCGCACATGGCCCGAGACGTGGACAAACAATAACCCGTCCTACATCAAAGACGGTGTCTTCGGCTTTTTCCCGCTGAAATCGCTGTTCGCCGAGAAAGTCGGGCGCGGCTACCACGCCTTCCCATCGGGCCACATGACGATCATTGCGGTCGCAATGGTCTCGCTTGCGCTCAATTTCCGCAGGTTCGTGTGGATCGCGCCGGTTCCGATTGCTTTGGTCGCAATCGGCATGGTCGGGTGCAACTACCACTGGGTCAGCGACCTGATTTTCGGGACCTTCCTCGGTGCCGCCGTGGCACTCGGTGCTTATCGGCTGGCACGGTTGTCATAGCAGCTGGAAGCAAAGCGCGGCTCGATACCGTTACCCGCCCTTGAGGCCGTGGGCGATAATCTTGCGCATCACGGATGGCAACGCCTCGGTCTTGAGCTTTGAGCGCGGAACCCAGGTGCAACGGTCTGGCTCGGCCCAAAGCATCAGCGATGCGTCGGCGGACACGACCGCGCGCAAAACATCGATCTCGAGCTTGAAGTGAGTGAAGGCGTGCTCGACCTGACCGGTGACCGGATACCAGTCGGCGGCAACCGGCGCAGCCTCGATCGAGACGCGGCGGCCGGGTTTGACTTCGGTCCAAACGGTCGAGGGAACCTCCATCATGCGGGCAAGAAGGCCACGGTCCGGCCGCCGCCGCAACAGTATGCGGTTGTCCTCGCTGAGCACCAGAAACGCGGTGCCGCGGCGAACCGGGCGTTCCGGCTTGGCTGCGCGTTTTGGCAAGTCTTCGGCAATACCGAGCGCACGGGCCTCGCAGGCGTGTTTCAGCGGGCACATCAGGCACGACGGTCGCTTCGGCGTGCAGATGCGGGCCCCGAGGTCCATCAGTGCCTGGGCAAAATCGCCCGCGCGGGTAGCAGGTGTCAGCGTCGCGGCGAGGCGGCGGATTTCGGGCTTGGCGGCTGGAAGTGGCTGCTTGAGGGCGAACAATCGCACCGCGATCCGCTCGATGTTGCCATCGACGGGGGCCGCACGCTTGCCGAACGCGATCGCGGCGATGGCTGCAGCAGTGTATGGGCCGATGCCGGGTAGCTCGAGCAATTCGGCTTCGGTATCGGGAAAGGCTGCGGCAGGGCGGGCTGCAACGGCGCGGGCACAGGCATGGAGGTTGCGGGCGCGCGAATAATACCCGAGGCCGGCCCAAAGCGCTAGAACGTCGTCTTCGCTGGCTGCAGCAAGGTCGGCCACCGTCGGCCAGCGATCGAGGAACCGCTCGAAGAACGGGACAACCGCCTTCACGGTCGTCTGCTGCAGCATGATCTCCGACAACCACACGCGGTAGGGGTCGGCAGCAACTCCGGGCGCATAGCGCCAAGGCAACTCCCGGCGCTCCCGGTCGTACCACGCAAGCAAAGGCTCAGCGATGCCGATCCCGGCCGGCGGGACAGTCAGAGGACGTTGCACTTGAGCCACAGCGGTCATCAGTTGCCTCACGGGTGTCCGATCGCGTGCGAATCACGCCAGACGTGTAGCTCGATTCGACCGAGCCGCGTGTGGCGGGGAGACAGTTCTATGCCGGAAACAAGACCCACCGCGGTTCGATACGCGGCGACTGCCCGCCGGGATGTGCCGCTGCAGTCTGGAAACTCACAAACGGGGCATAATCCGGCCGCGCCATTCCGAGCCCGAAACTATATCTCCGCTCGCACCATCGGCGCGCTGACGCCGAAGGTCACGAAGACCGCATTCCAGAAATTCGGGTTTGCAACCGCGCAGTTGGTTGGCGATTGGCGCGCCATCGTCGGCGATCGTCTCGCGGCAACCACGGCGCCCGACAAGCTGCGGTGGCCGAAGCGGCCCGGCGAGGTTGAGGGCGACAGTACCGCAGCTGGGCCGCGCGGTGGAGCAACGCTCGTGATCCGGGTCGAACCGGCCGTGGCACTCGACGTCCAGTACAAGTCCGCGATGATCGTCGAGCGGATCAACGCCTATTTCGGCTACCGCGCCGTTTCGGACCTGCGCATCGTCCAAGGCCACATCGCGCGTCAGAGCGAACCGGCTGCTGCGCCTCGGCCAACGCCAGCCCGGATGCGGCAAACCGCAGCGTTGCCGCTCGATGGCATCACGGACGAAGGCCTGAAGGCAGCCCTACAGCGCATGCAGGCTGGTCTCCAGGCCCGACAGGGCTGACGCGCGCTACCTTTCAGGTGGCATTCACAGCCGATTTGGCCTAATGCCCGCCACGATCGCCGGGCTTGGTTCCCGGCCGACCATTTGGTGCCAAAGGACCATCGCGACATCGCGTGTTGGCACCGTATTTACTGGAGCAGCGCAGTGACGCTTCTGTCTAAATCCTCTGTGTTTGCCGTCAGCGTTCTCGCTGCGGTTTTAGCCGCGCCGCCAATGCTCGGCGGGTCACCTGCCCTAGCACAGAAGGCCGCGGTTTCGGTCGAAGAGCTCATGAAGCCGGGCGAACTTCCCGACATTGCCGTTGGCAGCGCCGACGCCAAGGTTACGATTGTAGAATATTCGTCGATGACGTGCGGCCACTGCGGACGGTTTGCCACCGGCGTGTTTCCTGAGTTGAAAAAGAAATACATCGACACGGGGAAGGTTCGCTTCGTGTCGCGCGAGTTCCCGCTCGATAACTTGGCGGCAGCCGCATCGATGCTCACACGCTGCGTCGATAAATCGAAGGCGTTCGACATGACCGAAACGCTGTTCGCGACGCAGGACAAATGGCTCGGCAACGAGCCGTTGCCGAAACTGATGGAGGTCGCCAAGCAGGCGGGCTTCACCAAGGAAAGCTTCGAAACCTGCCTCAAGGACCAGAAGTTGCTCGATCAGCTTGTCTCGGCGCGCAAGGCTGCCGGCGAAAAGTTCCAGATTTCCGCCACGCCGACATTCTTCATCAACGGGCAGCGCCTGACGGGTGGCTATCAGCTGGCCGACTTTGAAAAGGCAATCGATCCGCTTCTCGGGACAAAATGAAGATGAGGGGGGATAGGCAAGCCGCCCGGCCACGCGCGATCGCCCCGATGAAGTTCATTGGCGCGATCGTTCTCGCATCGCTCACCGGGTGTTCGGGTACCGGGCCGTCCTTGATGACCGGCGCGACAGCAGGGGCGGCGGAACCAAAGGTGGCGGCCGACATGATCGCCCTGTCACCTGAGGAGATCGCAGCCCAGGGTCCATCCGAGCCGCTGAACCCATTCAACGATATTACGGGTCAGCCCCTTGGCGGCCGCGAAGTAATCGCCAACCCGACGCTGGCCGAGGTGCTCGAGCCAGCCACGCCCCATCTGCCGGAGATGTCCTGGGGCAAGCCCGACGCGCCCGTCGTGCTGGTGAAGTACATGTCATTGACATGCCCGCATTGTCGGAGCTTCCAAGCGGATGTGTACCCAAAACTGAAGCGCGAATACATCGACACGGGAAAAGTGCGGTTCATTCTTCGCGAGTTCCCGATCGGCCGCACATCCGGGCAGGCCACAGTGGCGCTACGCTGCGCGGCCCCGGAAAAGTATCTTGATCTGTACGGCCGCTACCTTGCCCAGCAGCCAAGCTGGGTTGCCCAGGAGATTCGACTTGATCCGATCTACGCCGTGGCGAGCCAAGTCGGACTGTCACGGGCCGCGTTCGACGCGTGCCGCCAGGATGTGCGCCTCGTCGATGGTCTGAAGCTGATCAAGGATCGCGGGCGGAAGCTCGGCATTATTGGGACGCCGAACTTCTTCATTGGCAACAAATTGGTCAAGAAGTCGCTCGACTGGCCGTCGCTTCAGGCGGAAATCGATCCGTTACTCACCAGCGGCGGCACGGCTGCAGAGGCTTTAACCCGCTGAGCGTCGTGACGCTTTGAAATTGCGCTGATCTCGAACCAGAAGCACCCTCCATGTCTAACAATGCCCCGCCGGACCGGCTGTCCGCCGATGCTGGAAGCCCGTTTTTTGACCCCGACGCGCTGAAGCGCGACGTCGGGATCAGGTTCAACGGCCGCGAGCGGAGCGATGTCGAAGAATACTGCGTAAGCGAGGGCTGGATCCGGGTTGCCGCCGGTAAAGCCAAAGACCGGTTGGGGCGGCCGATGACGGTCAAGCTGAAAGGTGAGGTTGAAGCCTATTTTCGCAATAGCAATTCTGAAAAATCGAACGAAAACTAAGCCTGCGATCTTTGCATACGAGCATTAACTATTGTCCATTGGCGCGAAAAAAATCGCGCGGTATTGCCGCAGACAGAAAGGTTAACTGGGCTGATTGCCGCGTAATCGCGATAAGATGCATTAATAAACACGATTTCGCCACATTTTAATCGTCGCTCGTAATTCTTTAGTAACGATGAGGCGAGTGGAATGATGAAAGTAGCGATTGCGGCTCTGTTTACGGCCGTATTTGTTTTCCTTTCGGGGATGTCTCAAGCAGAAGCCCGTCCCCGTTCGGACGCGGCTTGGTCAGAGCCAGCAGATGCTCCGTTCTGGGAGCAGAATGAACGGCCGAGGCGCGGCGCACGTCAGGCAAGGCAGCAGCGCTATCAGGCCGACGACAGCGACGACGATGCGCGGCCCACGCGCCGGAGTGGCCGCAGCTACAGCCGGACACGGAGCGTGACGAATACCGGCGGCTATGGAGCTGGCCCACGTCCAGGCCGTTGGTGTGGCTGGTACATGCGCACACGTCACGGCGGTGGTGCGGAGTACAACCTCGCCCGAAACTGGCGCAAACGTGGGACACCGGTGTCCGGTCCACAGGTCGGCGCAATCGTTGTTTGGAACAGTCACGTTGGCGAGATCACGGGGCAGGCTGGCAACGGCAAGTGGATCGTGTTGTCCGGCAACGATGGCGGACAGGTGCGCGAGCGCGCCCGCTCGGTATCGGGCGCATCTTTCCGGGTTCTGTAAGGCGTAACACTGAGGGTGCCCGGTCACGGCCGGGCACACATTTAGGGAACACGCGCTACTTGGCCAGTTCGGCGTCGATCCGAGCGTTCATGTAGCCCCATTTTGCGGTCTGGGCCTCGACCAACGACGTCATGCTGACCCGCAATCCGCCAAGCATGGTGCAGTCCGGCGACGCTGCGGACGCGCCAACCTGCCCACCGCTGGCAATCTTCTCGAGCAGTTCGCCCGATTTGCGGTCATAGCCTTGGATTGCGTCGTCGACGACCAATGGGGCCGCCTCTTTCAGGAACTGGTCCTGGCTCCAGCCGCGTTTTGCTTTCAGCTGGCGTAATTTGTCTTGAAACTTTGGCTTGTTGGCGGCGTTGAGGCCGCGCAGGACACCGGCTGCCTCGTCAACGACCGCTTCGAAATCGGCACGCTGGCATGCGCCAGCGGCAGCAGCTTGTGCGCCAGCAACAAGACACGAGCAAAAGAAGATCAATCGAGTCCCGTAGTGCATTACGCCGTGGTAGCCGCCCCTAAAGCCATCGGCAAGCATCGTGAGCGGAGCAACATAAAGGGACGCAAATCCTCACGGGTCAAAAGGCTGCCGCGCATTGACCGTCAGTTGGCGGATGATGCCGGATGGTTCGCGGATGACGAGGCGATAGGTGAACGCGTCATCAGATTGACATAGGGCGATCCGAAGGATGTCGCCGCCAAACTTGGACGGGGCCAGCTTGACGAGTTGCTCGACCGTGACGAGACCTTCGCGCTTGACCACGGCACGGGCCTCTGACCAATTGCTGAGGCACAGCGGCGCTTCTGCGCGCGCCGCTTGTGGGGCGGTGGCGATAACAGCGACGAACGCAAAGAGTGCGGTCAGCCTGCGGAACATAATTCGAGTTAACCCCGATTGAAAAACCGCAGGCTAGCCCGGTGGACTGAATGTGTCATGAACGGTGCATGACGTTCAGCCGGGCCATTCGCATCGGTCCGGTGGACCGGGATCGCTTTTTCTGACCGGCGGATCAGACGCCGAGACTAAATCGGAAGCTTGATCTCTCGGCGCGCGATCGGCCGGACGGCGCGGACGCGGCCGAAAATCGCAAGGATCGTACCAGCAAGGCCGGTCGCCGCTTGGACGATAGCCCCGATCTGCTCAGCGCTTTGCGTGATCGTCCCTGCTCCGATCTCGATGCCGATTGCTGGGCCTATGGCTGGCAGCACGGCAGCAAGGCCAGTGATCACGGCACCCCAGATGGTGGTGGAGTTACCCCACCATTTGGCTTCGCTGTCAGACGGGCTGCTGGTGGCGGATGAATTGGTCATGGAGCGTGTGCCTTTTGGTTTGGCGAGGGAAAGGGATGTCGCGAGGGTCCGGTCGACGCGGTTGAGCCAGCCGCGCCCGAAACGCGAGAACGTCGATAGCGACCGGTATCGCGCGCGGCGCAAGTTGGCGTAGGCGGCCAGCAGCGTATCCGGGTTGGCGGTCGTTACGGCCTGAAGCGTCTGAGGGCCGAGTTCGCCGTCGACGGTGACCCCGCACGCGGCCTGCAACATGCGGATCGCCGTGCCGATGCCCATGTTGACAGCGGTATCGAAGTGGAAAAGGGCCAGCCATGGCGGCAGCGCGTCGCAAGCCGCCGGGCGCCAGTAATACTGCCGGTAGATCGCGGTGAGTTCGGCATCCGTGATGGCGCCCAAGTCGGCGATGAGCTGATCGCGATTGTCAGCGGTCAGGGCGATGCCGCGATGGCGTGTGATGTCGACGAGCGTCAATCCGCGGTTGGTCGGCCCGCCTGGATCGAGCGGGTCATCGGTGTAGCCGCCTTCCTGCGAAAGCACGTGGTCGAGAGCGGAAGCAAAGCCAGCCGGAGGCGAGCCCGCGCCAACCTGGATCGGCGGAATGGTTTTGGCCCGATGCACCGTGGCGTCGGCTGATGGCCAGCGCAGCCCTAGCAGTCGCGCGCGCGGGAACAGGGCCACGGTGACAGCATCGGATTGGTTGCCACCAAGAATGACGAAATGATCCGCGTTCTCGCCGACCACAAAGCCGACGTGTCCGGCACCAGGGTCAGCCCCTCGGGTAAAGACGGCGATCGCGCCAAACCTTGGCTCGACGATCGTTTCGCCCCAAGCGAGATAGGATCGCGCCAAGAGGGACTGGGTTGGCGCAAGGCCGGATCGCGCAAGCATGGCACCCGTGAAGGCTGCGCACCAGGCGACGTCGTCATTGCGAATGTCGGCATGGCCGGCATCGCGGTAGAACGCGAGGATGCGGGCGTTTGCGGCGGGGCCGTCGCGTTCGCGCTGGCCGAGTTCGGTCCAGGCCGCGCGAAGCCAAGCCGGACCGAGTTGACCAGCTGTCGTCGAGTTTTTCATGGGTGACCAGATCAGATGGTGGCGGTGAGGGCCGGTCCGCGTCCGTAAACGGCGGAGACTTGAGCGATGCGCACTGTCACGCTGGCAGTCGGCGAGCCAAAGTCAGTGGCCTGGAGCGCGGCGGGGTAGATCAACGAGGGGGTCGCGGCGGAAAGCGTGCGCTTGACCGAGGCTCCGTCGAGGACATCGATATCATAGGCCTCCGTGTCCTCCGACAGCGGTACTTCGAGCCCGTCCCAGGTATCGCCACCTGACCGCGTGCGGCGGATCCACGTGATGGTGAGATCCCCGTTGGCGCGAACGCCGCGGATATGGACCGGCGAAAGCGGGCGAAGGCCAAGCGCGCGAAAAGCGTATGGCGTGGTCACATATGAGGCATCTCCGATTGAACGGTTCGCCGGGCCATAGCGCCAGTTGAGAGGAAGGCGCGATTCAGCTGGCGACAGGTCGAGCCGCGTCACGGCGCCGTCGAGCAGCACAACCGGGCTACCGGCGGGGATTTCGGCGGCAATGTCGGGCTCGGTCCCGCCCTGGCCGCGCAACAGCCCGCTCAGGCGGTACGTCGCTGGTGCAATGAGTTCGGCCGTTTCGAATTGAACAACCTCCCAAACCCCCGAAGGAGTTCTGATGGCGAGCAGGTTCTGACCGCCGAGTAGCTGCGTCGGCGATACCGACTGCAAATCACCCGACGTCAGTACGATCGTTGGAGTATTGGCGCGGTCGATCCGCCACGCCGGGCCACTGGTGAGCGGCGACGTGAGTTCCCCGATCGTGGCTTCGACGTTTGCGACGGCAGCAAGTCGGAAGCCGGTGGTCTCTGGCGAGACATTTATTGCAACGCCGCCCGACCACGGCGTCTCGGTCACGGCGGCGTAACCCGCATGCGGCGGCTCGTTACCCGACAGCAGCGGCAGATCGAGGAAGAATACGGCCGGTTGTCCAGCGAACACGTCGGGCGACGGCGGCGGCGGGCGTTCGGGCTGGAGGCTTGCGCCGTAAACCTCCGGGTCGAATGACAGGGCCTCGATGGCGCGCGGTCCACGGTCGCCGATTTCGGTGACGCGATAAAGCCGCATGTCGCCGCCTTGGTCGATTGCGATCGTATCGCCTGGCTCGACGGCGAGAAGCGAGGGCGCCAGCGTGAAGGCGGCCCGTTCGCGCGCGGCCCAGGCTTCGAACAACCACGTATCGGCGACGCTCGATGCGCGATCTTCGTCAAGGACGATCGAAATGTCGGCTTGCGACAGGCGGCCCGAAACCCCCGCCAGACGGCGGCCAACATTCACTTCATCTCCGGCGCCCCGGACTAACGGGCAACTGCAGATGGCAC
>JAWXCP010000037.1:0-6595 GCA_034408685.1 Hyphomicrobium aestuarii
ACGCCACAGATCGTCCGGCAGCAACTGCGTCATGGGCTATCTCCTTGTTGGAGATCACATACCCGCTGACTGCGCCGGAACTAAGGGGAGAGGCATGATACACGATCGTTGTCAGCAGGATCCGTCGCTTTTAGCCACCTGGGCTCCGATCGTTGCTGCAGAAAACTCTATTCATCGTGGATGGTTTTTACAGCAAATCCGGAAGCAGGCTGAGGAAAAAGCAAAAAGCAAGCGCAAAGGTTCGCCACATATTAGAAGTGATAAATTCTGTAAAGAGTTTCAAATTTTTATCGTTGACCTTCATTTCCAACCAGCAGCAGCAGCTGATGTGGGGAAGGTGGAAAGAGAATTCGACGAAATCTTCGATTCACAAATACAAGTGCTTAAGGTGAGGAATTGCTTTAACGACGATGTTGAGTCGAAACTGAAAGAGCGAGCAAGCTTATGCAAGGCCGCAATTTGTTATCCCAAGTGGTGTTATTGTTCGGCTGATCCACGTTGGGAGTTTAGCCTTGCTGCGGATCATCAACCGAGCGGCGCTCGAGAGTTTGAAAAAATACCTTGTTGCACGTTTGAAGGTGATCCAGAGCCGACGTTCGCGTGGCCGTAGGTCAGAGAACAGTAGTTTACACAACAAATGAACAGGACCCTCGGCGGTACACTTGCTATGCTCGCGGGCATCGCGATGGCAGTGCTGGTGTCGGCGTGTTCAGGCGAACCGGCGGCGCGGCTGGTCGTTCGCGATGAGCGAAATGCAGTCGATATCGCGCTGGTTGAACGGGCGGCCGCACCAATCCTTGCGCGCGGGGCCGACGTTGCTGTGTTCGTCGCCGATAAGGGAGACGACACAGGTCGCGACCTGACCGACCGCCTTAATGCCGAGGCGTTGGGGCTTGCCAGCAACGCGGGTATCGCGCCATCGGCGATTGCCATCTACGTGAGCTATGCCCCGCGCTATAGCGAGTTGCGGGCCGGTTCCCGGTGGAGCGAATTTCTGCCGTCGGTCACGCTGCGGGCCATTCGCGACAGGACGCTCAACGCCGCTCTGCGGCGCAATGATGGGGATACAGCAGACGGGATCGTTGCGACCCTCGATGCCTTCGACGCGGCGATTGCTTCTGGGCAGGACGCCAACCGCATGGTCGGTCGGTTGGCGATGATCGGAGTTGGGGCGCTCGTTGGTGGGCTTTTGCTCGCGGCACTGTCGACCGGCGGAATTGCCGGCATGTGGTCGGCGGCTCCGTTCGGCCGTTGGCAGGCACGCCGGGCAACCCGTCAGCGATATCGCCAAGAGGTCGAGATCGCGCGGTCGTCGCTTGAGTTATCGGAAAAGTCCGCACGCCAGCGGAGCAAGCAATCGGGGGTTGCTGACGCGGGGCTGGACGCCGAGCGGGCCACCCTCGAATTAACTCGGGCTGAGCTGTTTGCGCGGTCGACGGATGATCCGGCGGTTTTGGCAGACATGCGCACTCTTGCCGAACGCTACAGGCTGTTGGCCGAGCGCACCGACCTAGCCATCCGCGACGTGCAGCGGGCTCGCAGCCGGTTGGAGGCGACGGCCCAACGCGTCACGGGTGCCGTTGCTACGATCAAGCGGAGCCTCGGTGCCGATCGGCTCGCGGGAGCAGAGGCGAGCTCGGTCGGGGACCTTGCTTTGCTCGGTGCTGACTTCGATGCGTGCGAGTTGGTCCGATTGCAGCTGACCGACCCGGCACGGCCGGTTGCGCTGGCCGACCTCACCTTGCTCGAAGCGCGTTATGGCGAGGTCGAGACGGGCGTCGATCGCCTTTGGCAACAGGCCGCGCCGGAGGTCCACGCGGATTTCATAGCCGCCAAAGCCGCGCTATCGGCCAAGCGCCAACACGGCCGGATTGGCGCCACGCCAGGAGAAGACGGTGCAACAGCGCGGCGGGAGAGCAGCTCCACGCCCGTCGATATCGACGACACCGGCGGGGGACCGAGTTCGGATGGCGGACCGTGGTAACCGGTTGGTGACTGTCTACTTGGGAATGTAGACCCACATCGGCTGGATTGCGACGAAGGCTTCCCACTGGCCGTCGACGATCCCCGCATCCTGGTTGAAAACGCGCCAACCGTTGTAACTCCCGCCGTCACTCTCATCTTCGCCGAAATCCGCGATCTGTAACCAGTCCCACGCCATCTGCGTCGCCTCCGCCGCGCGGATTGGTTGCGGGAACGCTGTCGCCGATTCGTAGCGCTGTTTCGCGTTCCACGGGTTGCGGAGACCGTCCCCGCCCAAAGACTGGAAGAAGGTCATTTGCCGTCTACCCTCGATCAGCACATGGGTTGCATGATCGCGCCGCGTGAAGCTGCCCGCTATGCCGAAAACGGCCACGTCGCTGAAGGCAATGGCAAGCACGTTGTGCAGGTGGTCGCGACCGGCGCTGACGACATCGACTTGAAAATGCAAAAGCTGGCGGCCGTTCTGGTGGGGCGGCATTTGAACCTTACTGCGTTCGGTTGCGACTATTGCTTCACCGTCTCGGAGCGAGATGTTCGACGACATCCATGACGGGACGCTTGACGAGATCGATAAGGAGGCCACCGATGACCGCGCCCGATCCTCAGTCGTCACCTGACGATAGCCTGGAGACGCTGCGGCGCCTCGTCAACACGGCGCTTCACGACTATTCGACGTATGTGAACGAGGACATGTATTGGCAAGTCCCTCGGTCACGTGCCGACAGCGCGTCCTATGATGTCATGGTTCATTTTGCAGGCCGCGATTTGACGACGGACGAATTGGCGCTGCTCGGCGAGGCCATTGCCACTTCCCAAGATCTAGTGTTGGTCGAAAACTGCTGCAGCGGCTGAAGGACAAAGCTCGCCCGCTGATTTTGGCCCTGCTGGAGGACGAGCGCTCCAGTTGGCGCTATGCGGGTGTCCGTCTGGCTGCCGCGGCGCTCGCGCCCGACACTTGGCTCCCGACTGCGGCCGATCCATCGCCAGACGTGCGCCATGCGGCTGTGGCGAAACTGATCGCTGCGCACTGGCTGCCCGACGACGTCCCGCGCAAGCCTGCCGACTATGGGGCGCGCGTGCGTGATGCCCTTTACGATCCGGCCTCGGCCGTGCGGTTGGCCGCGGCGGGAAGCGTTTATCCCGACATGGAGCGCAACGTCATTGTCGCTTTAATGATAGCTGCAACGGCCAACGAGGGCGAACGAACCGCGTTGCGTTGGGCGCTGATGTCTTCGGACGACTGGGAGCTGACCCGCTGGGATATCACCTCGTTTGCCGGGGCCGACGTGCGTCAGGCCCTTATCGGCTGCCTCGCCGACCCCGACCCCAAGCTGCGCCGCTACGCGCTCAAACGGATCGACCTGCGGGTCGCGGCGTCTGACGACGACGAGGACATGACGGATTTTATAACCGCCGTGTTCGAGAGGTTGTTGGTCGAGCGCGACCTAGACCTGATCTATGCGTTGCTGAGATTTGATGGATATACGCGGATCCCAGGCACTATCATTGAACGCCTTACGGCGCTTGCTCCCGATGTGCCGACGACCTTCAACGTCGCCTATTTCCTGCGGCAGTTTGGTTTGGCCGCTGTCCCTCTACTGAAGCGGTTGGCGTCGGACGGAACCGCCCATACGGCGGATGAAGCGCGGCTCAGCCTCGCCGCGATCGGGGGCAGCACGGTGTGAGGTCATTGCAAAGCCGACCCTTCCCAAAGCGGGGCCAGTCTGATTTATCGCGGCCATGACCATCAAACTCACTGTCGCTCGCCAAATCCTCGACACCGCCCTGGACAAGGCTGCCGAATTGAAACTCAAACCGCTGGCGGTCGCGGTGCTCGATAGCCGTGGCTGCATGGTCACGTTTGCGGCGCAGGATGGCACCAGCCTGATGCGCGGCGATGTCGCTCGTGGAAAGGCCTATGGCGCGCTTGCGCTCGGCCAAGGGTCGCGCGCGATTTTCAAACGGGCGCAGGAGCAGGCGTTCTTCATCGACGCCGTCAACACGCTGGCGCAAGGGGCGATCGTCCCGGTACCCGGCGGCGTGCTCGTCAAGGACGAACATGGCACGGTTCTGGGTGCGGTCGGCGTCAGCGGGGATACCTCGGACAACGACGAATTGTGCGCGTTTGCTGGCATCGCGGCGGTCGGGCTGTCCGCCGATCCAGGGTGAACGTTTGGCTAGGGCGCGGCGGCCGTCGTCTCGACATTGGACCTTTCCAACAGAAACGCGACCGCGAGATAAGCAATGAGTGAGGCTACGAGCGCCATGAGATAGGGTGTCTGGGCCGCAAAGCCATAGTGGGCGGCCAGCCACACGACCATGCCTGTGACCATTCCGGCGTAGGCGGCGCGCGGTCCGCCGACATTCGTAAACAGCGCAAACATGGCGACGACGAACACGCCAGCGCTGCCGAACGCCGAGGCCGTCTCGACGAGATCTTTGACGCGGTCGGTGGTCAGCGCCAAAGCGAACGCGACAACCGACAGTGCCATGACCATCAATCGCGCCGACCACAACTTTGCGCCGTCGCTCAAGGTTGGCGAAAGCCGCGACAGGATGTTGTGGGACAGTTGAGCGGCTGCGCCGTGGAGCGCGGCGTGGACGACGGAAAGTATCGCCGAGACGATCGCGCCGACGAAAATGACATACAAAAATCCCGGAAGCAGTTCGTTGGCGAGTTTCGGTATCACCTGCTCGGGCTGGTCGAGACCCGGCATCAGCGTCTGTGCTGCGAGCCCGAGGTAGACCGGGATCAGGCCAACGACGATGTAGAGGACGCCGCCGCCAATGGTGCCAGCCATCGCGACGTTGGCCGAGCGTGCGCCGAGGAACCGGGAGATCAACTCCACCGAAACGATGGTCCCGCAGATCGGCACTGCGAGCTTTTCGAGGAGGGCAAAGAGGCCACCGCTCGCAGCGGCGGCTTCCTGGGCGGCTTCCTGGGCGAGATTGGCCCCGACACCGTTTGCTGCCGCTTTAGCGACCTCGATCAGCGGCGCGGCATCGGGCGGGATCGAAACGACGGCCACCGCCAACAGAACGAGGCCGAGGATCAGGACGATGCCCTGGATTACATCGGTGATGCTGTCGGCCAGCAAGCCGCCGACCACGGAATAGGATGCGACGATCACCGCCGCGATCGTTACCGCCGTCAAGATATCGAGCGTCGAATTCGCCGACAGCACCTGGCCGAACGCGCGGATTTGCGCAGCGGCCCAGAACAACGAGCCGGGCAACAACATCAATACGACGAGCTTTTCGACGCCAGACGAATAGCGCTGTCGGAAAAGGTCAGCGAACGTCGTCAGGTTGCGCCGCCATAGCGCTGCGGCGAGGCCGATCCCGGAGATGACCAACGCGCCGCCGTAGCCGAACGGTTCGGTGAGGGTGGCTGTAAAGCCGGTTTCGTAGACAGAGCCGGCGGACGATACCAGCGCTTCGGCGCCGAAAAACGAGGCGAACACGGAGAATGCCACGAGCATCGGCCCGAGCGAACGGCCAGCCAGGATGTAATCGGCTGCCGTCGACATCCGCCGGGATACCCACACGCCGATGGCGAACTGCACGGCCACGTAGACAAAAATCGCCGTCAGTACCGAGTTCATCGCATGTCCCCGACATGATGCGCTGCACATGTTCGGACAAAACAATATCACCGGGCGTCAGGTGCCGATAGCGGTTGTCAGGCGGGTGTAACGGTTTGGATTATAGCTTGGTTGTCGCCGGGGGTGGTGAAGCGGGCCTAGACGCGGGCAACGCTCACACTTCTTTTGTAAGTTTTGCTTGACGGTAGCCACCGGTCTTTCCAATGGACACCTCCGGCATCGCTACACTCGACATTCTATCGGAGGCTTGAGCCCCGCGTGACACTGACAACCTTCCGCATCGGGACGCGCGGCTCGCCGCTGGCGCTCGCCCAAGCCAACGACGTGCGCGCCCGGTTGATCGCCGCTCATGGACTTGATCCCGACGCCGTGACGATCGTCGTGATCAAGACGTCGGGCGACATCATTCTCGACCGGCCGCTTTCGGAAGCCGGCGGAAAGGGCTTGTTTACCAAAGAGATCGAAGAAGCGCTGATCGAGGGCAGCATCGACCTCGCTGTGCACTCCATGAAGGACGTACCGACGGCGCTGCCGAGTGGGCTCGAGATCAGCACGATCTTAGCGCGCGAGGACGTTCGCGACGCGTTCATCTCGCTCAAATACGGGGCCCTGGCTGAACTCCCGGCCGGAGCTGTCGTGGGCACGTCCTCGTTGCGTCGGCAGGCCCAGGTTCGCCGTCTCCGCCCCGACCTTCAGGTCGTCGATTTTCGCGGCAACGTCCAGACGCGGCTCAAGAAACTAGCCGACGGCGTTGCAGACGCGACGTTCCTCGCGATGGCCGGGCTCAACCGGTTGGGCATGGCCGACCGGGCAACCAGCGCGATTTCAACCGCAGATATGCTGCCAGCTGTTGCCCAGGGCGCGGTCGGAATCGAAATCCGCAGCAATGACGCCCGAACCCGCGCGGCGCTCGAGCCGCTCGACCATCGGGCAACGGCGATTTGCGTTCGCGCCGAACGGGCGTTTCTGGCCAAGCTCGATGGCTCGTGCCGCACGCCGATCGCCGG
>JAWXCP010000006.1:0-5015 GCA_034408685.1 Hyphomicrobium aestuarii
CCGACGACGTTAGCGGTTTGCTTGAGCCGTGTGCGGGGAAAGCTCGCATGCACGGTTCTGAGGGGGGCGGACTGCCGCAAGGCAGTCCGCCTACCCGACCGGGCCAAAGGTGCAACCGTCCGCAAGGGCGAGAAAGCGTCGCCTATCGTATTCTACGCCGAGATCGACAAGGGCAGCGCGTCGGCAACGGGCGAAGACGACGCGCAGGACCGGCTGTTCGTTGCGCGCGGCTATTGGGTATTTGGGGCCGAGCAGGTCGATGGCTACGTGAGTCCCAATGCCGTGCCGCCCAACCCAATCGCGCGGCTTAAAGCAGCCGACGCGTATTTTGCCGCGACCGGGGCCAAGGTGCAGATTGGCGGCGCGCAGGCCTATTACCGGCCATCGACCGACACCATCCACATGCCCGACGAAGCGCGCTTTTACGACAGCGACACCCGGAGCCGCACCGAGGCTTGGTATTCCGTGCTCGGGCACGAGACCGGCCATTGGGCCGGCGCGCCTCACCGGCTCAATCGCGACTTCGGCAAGCGCTTTGGAGATGATGCCTATTGCTTCGAAGAAGCCTGCGCCGAATGCTGCGCAGCATTCCTATGTGCGCGCCTCGGTATCGCCGCCGAGCCACACCCCGACCATGCCCGCTACATCCACCATTGGCTCAAGGTCTTGAAGGCAAACCCCCGGGCCGTGTTTGCCGCCGCTGCCAAGGCGCAAGCCACTGTCGCCTACCTCGACGGATTGCAACCAGACGCCGTGCAGCAACGCGCAGCCTGAGGATCGCCTCAGCGCGCCTGCGGCACGCCTTGAAGCGCAAAACGCACGCCTACTTGGCGCGCCGCCAACGAGGTCTACGGCTCTTATTCGATCCCGCTTGTTGGAGCGAGACGGCACTGGTGTCAAAGCCAACGATCTCCGGCCGGTCGCTCCGCGCCCACGTCATCTGCTTGGCACTCTGTGTGCCATCGGCATGTGGATTGCACGCCTCACGACTTGGGCTCGGGCAGGTCCAGCGTCAAGTCCCACAGCTTGAGCGTGGTGTCGAAGCTGCCAGACAGCGCGGTGCGCCCGTCCGGCGCGAACGCGACGGAGCTGACCGTGTCCGTGTGCCCGGTGAAGGTGCGCAGCTCGCGGCCCGTGGCAAAATCCCAAAGCCTGAGGGTGTCGTCATAGCTGCCCGACAGCACGGTGCGGCCGTCCGGTGCGAACGCGACGGACGTAACAAAGCCCGTATGCCCGTTGAAGCTGCGCAGTTCCCGGCCTGTAGCAATATCCTAAAGCCTGAGGGTGTCGTCGTCGCTACCAGACAGCGCGGTACGACCGTCTAGCATGACGGCAACGGAAGTGACGCCTTTTGTGTGCCCGATGAACGTGCGGAGCTCGCGGCCGGTAGCCAAGTCCCACAGCTTGAGCGTCTCGTCACGGCTGCCTGAGAGCGCAGTGCGGCCGTCCGGCGCGAAAACGACCGCATCGACGTATTTCGTATGCCCGATGAAAGTGCGCAGCGCGCGACCCGTGGCAACGTCCCACAGCTTGAGTGTTTTGCCGTCGCCATCCGACAGCGCGGTGCGACCGTCGGATGCGAACGCAACTTTCGCACCCGAGTTCATATGGCCGGTGAAAGTACGGAGCGCGCGGCCTGTGGCCACATCCCACAGCTTTAGCGTGGTGTCGTCGCTGCCCGAGAGCGCAGTGCGGCCGTCCGGCGCGAACGCGACCGAGATAACCTTGTCCGTATGCCCCGTGAAGGTGCGCAGTACGCGACCCGTGGCTAGGTCCCACAACCGTAGTGCGAAGTCCGCTCCGTCGGCGATCTCACCCCCGCCCGACAGCGCCAGACGCCCGTCGGGCGACAGCGCAACGCTCCAGACCCGCTCCATATGCCCGGTGAGGGTGCGGATCAGGCCGGTCTTTGGGTCCTCGTAGCTCGCGTGCTGCGCCGCGCGCTCGGCTGCCTCACGCTGCCGGTCCACAATCTCTGCAATCCGCGCCTTGGCCTGCTCCGCGAAGATGCGCGGCGCGTCGTCAGCGATGGTTTGCAGCACTGTCAGGTTTTCGCCCGTGCGGTGCTCGTTCCACTGCCGCTCATAGAAGGCATGATCAGGTGACAAGCCCACACGCACGATCGGCGGCGGCAGCGGAACCATCACCTCCGGCAAGGGCGGCAACGGCTTCAAGTCGGCCAAGTCCTCAAGCATATCTGCCGGTGCGAGGCCCGGCCGGCCCAGCCGCTCGCAGATCTTGCGCACGAATGTCAGCATGCGCGGGCTGCCGACCGCGCCGTCCCAGCCGATGAGGTCGGCGGCCTGGATCGCCTCGAACGCCGATGGTGGCACGACCTTCTGCAACCGGGCGGGCACCAGTTTGTCCTTGCCGAACTCGGCTTCCATCGCGACCCACTGAGAATGAATGCTGAGGTCGCACCACAGCGGCGCCACCACGCGGGCCGCCGCAAGCTTGGCTAGAATCTGGTCGCGGTAGCTGTCGCCAGCTTCGAGCCCGTAGTCCCACCACACTTCGATGCCGTAAACGCGCAGGATGGTCGCGAGGCGGCGCACATACGCGCGCCGTTCCGGCGTATTGCGATAAGAAATGAAAACGTCCGCCATGCCCGCCTCAGTCCCGCGCGTTCAAAGTGATGTCACTATCACGCCCGCCGCGCGCGCCGCGGCGGTAGTTGATGAATATCTTGCCGGTCATATAGTAACCCCACCCGCCGCAAACTTCCCAAGATCTACCACAAGTCGCAGCTTCGCGCAGCTTGGCCTCGACGACGACACACTGATCGCGGTTGGCGACGCGGAGCGCACCGGCCGCGTATTTGCCAGACTGATCGCGTTATCCGACCAGGAGGTACTCGCCTTGCTAGCGGTCGCGATGGCCGAGACGCTGGCCATGGGCACCACTCTGATCGACACTTTGGGGCCGAACCTCGCTGTCGATGTCGGCCAGCGTTGGCAACCCGATGACCTGTTCTTCAACCTCGCTAAGGATCGCGACGCCGTCAGCGCCATGCTGACCGAAGTGATCGGCGAGACGGCCGCACGATCGTATCTGACGGAAACTGGAACCAAGAAGAAGGCGATTATCAAGAAAGCGCTCGCTGGGGATGGGCGTACGAAGGTCGACGGCTGGCTGCCGGGCTACATGCGGTTTCCGCAGGCGGGTTATACGGAGAGGTGGAGATCGATATAAATGCCCTCACAGCAAGATTATCGCTGCCGAGAACAAAAGCGCACGCACTTGCCTGCGGGCGGCTCACGTTGGACCAGCGATTGCAACATGATGTGATTGAAAACGCAGGCGAGCACCAGCTTGAGCCACTTGTCGTTCGCCGACCGGTCGCTTACGGAAGTGCTGCCGACGGAAATCATAGGCCGTGATCGGCAGCCCTTGACCCGGAGCGGACGAATACTTTAGCGGAGCTTGCCGACATCCGATAGTCCGGTCATCGCTGGAATAATCGTAAGAGACCATGGAGGCAATGCGAAAAAGCGCCGAATTGAGATGTTGTCGTGGACAGCTTGAAATTCAACCGCTGCTTGGTAGCTGCGTGAGAGAGTTAAATTTGATCCGGTGTGGCATTAATTTTGTACGGCCCGACACCCCGCGTCCTGACTATTTAGAGAACCCGAACTTGTTAACGGAGGATGGCTGTGGGCGAAAACGACTTAAACGTAGCTGCGCGAGCGTTTGTGGATCAAAGAGTCGTTTCAAGAATACTTGTTGGACTAGCTCTGTATTTTTTCATCTCTGCAGTTGGACAATACTATTTGCTTTGGATTATGTTTCCTAGCGTGTTTGACGCCCTGCAGTTGGATCCCCTTGGAAATTTACACATCATCGCTGCGCTCGGGGTATTCGGATTGATCGGACTGTATTTTGCCAAGCAAATTTGGAATGTCGCCTGCGTAGTTGCATTTCCAACCCAGGAGGCAACGCGCAGGAATATCGTTGTTGTATCGCTGGTTATCCCGATCGTTCCTCTGATGGGGCATCCAAAGGTATTTTGGGAGCTGCGGCATTTTATTGGTGTTGAGTGGGGGATTGTGCTTTTGGCGCCTCTTGTATTTTTTATTTACTTCTTTAATGCAATTTCAGTAAGAATCGATAAAATTTGCGCACTCAATATGCTTGAAAAAGGGCTGCTTCGACCCGATTTCTCCATCCTCAGACTCCTCGGCATTCCTAGTGGGCCAGCCTCAGCAGGCAAAACACGTCTCGGGCTGCTTGTTTTTATTTTAGCGATTATTCTTTTTGGCGCTGCCGTATCGGCGCCCTCAGCTGTTTTTTACAAGTCCGTTTCGGTCTTCCAAGTCAGCTCGATCCAGTGCGAACTTATTCTTGGCACCCGCCCACGTCTCAGCAATAATTTTCACGCCTCAAATGTCGCATTTAATGACTGCATGCGGTCTTTGGCGTTCCCCCAGCTGGACTTTCTGTTAACTCTTGCGCTGACGATCATCGTTTTGATGGTGTCGGCGAATTACCTGGTCAAATTTGGGAGGTACATTTCACGGACCAGCTTCGAACAAATGAGCAAACATGATCATAGGCCGCCCATCGTTTTCTTGAGGCCGTTTGGCAACGATCAGGTCGCGTTAACTACGGATAGGACTGGAGTGTTTAACGCTGCAATGTCCTTCGGCCAAGCGCGAGGATGTCTAGACCATATATTGATTGAGGATTTTTCATCGGTCGGACCCGTCGTTGCCATTGGCAATCCAAAGGACACGACTCTGCCCTACGGGGCAGCGCGATATTATGCTGAAAACGAAGACTGGCAGACAAAAGTGGCTGATTTCATGCGTTGCGCATCTGCAATCGTAATAGTCGCAGACGACAGCGCCGGGGTGCAGTGGGAACTCGATACTATTCTGTCTGACCCAGAGCTCAGAAGAAAATCAATAATTTTTCGAAATCCGAGCAGAGACATATTCGAAGGGGAGCCGAAAAAATGGTCCACGGAAGGGCTCGGGGAGTTTGCAATGTCTTGGCCCAAAGAGACGCTTTGCTCG
>JAWXCP010000038.1:0-23439 GCA_034408685.1 Hyphomicrobium aestuarii
CGCCCAGCGCGATCGTACGCTTGGCGTCCGCGAGTTGCCGTTCGAGATGCCGCTTTTCGTCGACGAGTATTTTCAAACGATCGACGAGATCGTCGGGCCGGGTCTTGAGCACGCCAGCAGCCTCGCGCACCATCTCGTCGCACCGGGTCAAGTAGGCCCGCGCACCATCTCCGGTGAGCGCTTCGACGCGGCGGACGCCAGCCGAACTGCCGGTCTCCGCGACGATCCGGACGAGACCGATGTCGCCGGTTCGCCGCGCGTGGGTGCCACCGCAAAGCTCGACCGACCAAGCCGACCGCGACGATCCCGCATCGGGAGCGCCCATCGACACCACGCGAACTTCGTCGCCATACTTTTCGCCGAACAGCGCCATGGCGCCGGTCGCGATTGCGTCATCCTGCGCCATCAGACGCGTTTCGATCGCGGCATTCTCAAGAATGCGGGCGTTGGCGAGGGCCTCGGCTGCGCGAATTTCATCGGCCGACATCGGCTTTGTATGCGAAAAATCGAAACGGAGCCGCTCGGACGACACGAGCGAGCCCTTCTGCGCGACGTGGAGCCCGAGAACTTGGCGCAGTGCCTCGTGCACGAGATGGGTCGCTGAATGGTTGGCGCGGATCGCATTCCGCCGCCCATGATCAATGGCGAGTTCGATGGCGTCGCCGGGCTTGAACGTTCCCGTTTCGACCGTGCCTTGATGCACGAACAAGTCGCCAAGCCGCTTCTCGGTCAAGGTTACGCGAAACGTCGCGCCGTTGAGCCCCGTGATGACGCCGGTGTCGCCGACCTGTCCGCCGGATTCACCGTAAAACGGCGTCTGGTTGACAACGATCGCGGCCTCATCGCCAACTTTGAGGCTCTTGACCTCTTTGCCGCCGTTGACCACGGCGACGATGACACCCTCGGCCTTCTCAGCATCGTAACCGAGGAACTCCGTCGCGCCATCGCGATGGCGGATGTCGAACCAAACCTGCTCGGTCGCCGCCTCGCCAGAGCCCTTCCAGGCGGCGCGCGCGAGCGCCTTCTGTTGCTCCATCGCGACCGTGAAACCTTGGGTGTCGACGCCAACACCGCGACCGCGAAGCGCGTCCTCGGTCAGGTCGAGCGGAAAGCCGAAGGTATCGTACAGCTTGAACGCGACGTCGCCAGCGAGCACGCCGCCCGCGTTCAAGCCGCCAGAGGCTTCGTCGAGCAGTTTCAGGCCGTTTTCGAGCGTCTTGCGGAACCGTGTCTCCTCGAGCTTCAGCGTCTCGGCGATCATCGCCTCGCCGCGAACGAGTTCGGGATAGGTGTCACCCATCTGGCGGACGAGCGCGGGGACCAGCCGATGCATCAGCGGATCGTGCGTACCGAGCAGGTGGGCGTGCCGCATCGCGCGGCGCATGATCCGGCGCAGTACGTAGCCGCGGCCTTCGTTGGACGGAAGAACGCCGTCGGCGATCAGGAACGCCGTCGAGCGCAGGTGGTCGGCAATCACCTTATGGCTCGATAGCGCTTCGCCTTTCGCTTCGACACCGCTGGCTGCGACCGATGCCCCGATCAGCGCTCTAAACAGATCGGTCTCGTAGTTGTCGTGCGTGCCTTGGAGCACGGCGGAGATGCGCTCCAACCCCATGCCGGTGTCGATCGACGGCTTGGGAAGCGGGACGCGATCGCCGGGGCCGCGCTGTTCATATTGCATGAACACGAGATTCCAGATCTCGATGTAGCGGTCGCCATCGGCGTCAGCGGAGCCCGGCGGCCCGCCTTTGATCTTCGGTCCGTGGTCGAAGAAAATTTCCGAGCAAGGACCGCACGGTCCCGTGTCGCCCATGCGCCAGAAATTGTCGTCGGACGCGATGCGCACGATGCGCTCGTCCGGGAAGCCGGTCAGCTTCTTCCAAATCCCGAACGCTTCGTCATCGTCGTGGTAAACGGTCACCCACAGCCTCTTTTTATCGAGGCCGTATTCCTTGGTAATCAGCTTCCACGCCATTTCGATCGCGACGTCTTTGAAATAGTCGCCGAACGAAAAGTTCCCCAGCATTTCAAAGAACGTGTGGTGGCGCGCCGTGTAGCCGACATTATCGAGGTCATTGTGCTTACCGCCGGCGCGGACGCACTTCTGCGATGTCACGGCACGGTTGTAGCTGCGTGTTTCCTGCCCGGTGAACACGTTCTTGAATTGAACCATCCCGGCATTGGTGAACATCAACGTCGGGTCGTTGCGCGGAACCAGCGGGCTCGAGGCAACAGCCTCGTGGCCGTGCTTACGGAAGTAGTCGATGAACGCTCTGCGGATCTCGTTGACGCCGGTCATGTCTTGGCTCTTGGCGGGTGTACCCTGACGGGAGCCCGGATGATCGGGCGTCGCGTCGTTGTAGTGAGCCCATCTCGGACTGTCCAGGAATGCGGCCAGTTGCGGCATCTGCCGAGGGCAAGCCCGATTGCTCGCCCAGGCTTTGACCCCTGGCGACCGGGGCTGCCCCTGAGTTGTCGGGGTGCCCCTGAGTTGTCGGGGGGCCCCGTGCCTTCGCTCACACCTCAGCGCTTGCGTCCTTTTGGGGCGACCTCGGCAATAGCGGTGTCGGCCTCGATCGCCAACGGATCGTCGCCATCGTCCTCGCCCGGCTCAGGGGCGGCCAGCATCTTGTCGACGATCAAACCGGCATTCTGGCGGATCGCCTTCTCGACAGCCGCAGCAACTGCGGGGTTGTCTTTCAGGTATTGCTTGGCGTTTTCACGACCCTGGCCGATCCGGGTTCCACCATAGGATACCCAGGCTCCGGTTTTCTCCAAGATCCCGGCTTTGGCGCCAAGGTCGACGAGTTCACCGACCTTCGAGATGCCCTCGCCATACATGATGTCGAACTCGACCTGCTTGAACGGCGGCGCGACCTTGTTCTTGACGACCTTGACGCGGGTCTGGTTGCCGACAACCTCGTCTTGGTGCTTGATCTGGCCGATACGGCGGATGTCGAGACGGCAGGATGCGTAGAATTTCAGGGCGTTACCGCCGGTCGTGGTCTCCGGGTTGCCGAACATCACGCCGATTTTCATGCGGATCTGGTTGATGAAGATGACCATCGTCCCAGACTTCGAGATGTTGGCAGTCAACTTGCGCAACGCCTGGCTCATCAGCCGCGCCTGGAGGCCGGGTAGACTGTCGCCCATTTCGCCTTCGAGTTCCGCCTTTGGCGTGAGAGCTGCGACCGAATCGATCACCAGCACGGATATCGCCCCCGACCGGACGAGTGTGTCGGCAATCTCCAGCGCCTGTTCGCCGGTATCGGGCTGGGAGACCAGCAAATCCTCGACGTTGACACCCAACTTGCGGGCGTAAACCGGGTCGAGTGCATGTTCGGCGTCGATGAACGCGCAGATGCCACCCTTCTTTTGAGATTCGGCAATGACTTGGAGTGTCAACGTCGTTTTACCTGACGATTCTGGGCCATAAATTTCAACGACGCGCCCGAGGGGAAGGCCACCGATCCCGAGCGCGATATCGAGACCGAGCGAACCCGTTGAAATTGCCTCGACTTCGGCCATGCGCTCGTTTGCGCCGAGCCGCATAACCGACCCTTTGCCGAAGGTCTTGTCGATCTGGGCGAGGGCGGCTTCGAGCGCCTTATGCTTGTCCATACGTTCCCCTTTGGCATCGTCGCTGTCACGGGCTACGACGCGCAGTGCGGCTTTATCCATATGGCACCTGTGGGCTCTAGACTATGGGGTGAGTTGTAGATCAGCAATGTTCCTTTATGTACTAATTTTGTTCTTGTTTGTCCAGCATTGAAAAATGACATACAATCAACGGATTGAGCGTCGTGACACTGTAATGCCACGCACGGCGGCAACGCCAGTTGGAATCGATCTGCCCCGGGCAGCGGGACTCACCGCGCCAGCTCTTCCTTAACCTTTTCGGCCAACCGCGGCAGAGAGAACGGCTTCTGCAGGAAGACGAACGACCCGTCGCCACCCATGGTCTCGCGGAACGCGTCGTTGGTGTGACCCGAGACGAAGATGATCTTCAAGTCAGGGTAGAGCGGACGGACCTCTTTCAGGAACGACGGACCGTCCATTTCAGGCATCACGACATCGCTGATGACGAGGTCGACGTTACCGCTCTCCAGCGCAATCGCTTCGAGCGCTTCGCGGCCGTTGCCAGCTTCGATCACACGATAGCCGAGGCGCACGAGCTGACGCTTGGCGACCGAACGGACCATGTCGTCGTCGTCGACGATCAGCACCGTGGCGCTGCCGGTCAAATCAATGGGCTTGACGTCTTTTTTCTGCTGCGCGCGAGCGGTTTGCGCCAACTCCGCCTCGGCGTCGGGATGAGCGCGCGGCAGGAAGATCTGGAACACCGTACCGCGACCAGGCTCGCTTTCGACGAAGATGAAGCCCGAAAGCTGTTCCACGATGCCATGGACCGAGGCGAGGCCAAGCCCTGTACCCTTGCCAACATCCTTGGTCGTGTAGAACGGGTCGAAAATCCGTTGCCTTACCTCGGCCGGCATGCCAGCACCGTTATCCTCTGCTTCGATCAGCAGGTACTCTGCAACCGTCAAACTACCATCATGGCGCTGGAGAACTTCGCGCTCGGTGACGTTGCGCACGGTCAGGCTGAAGGTTCCGCCAGCGGGCATCGCGTCGCGCGCGTTCGAGGCAAAGTTCATCAGAACTTGCTGGATCTGCGTGCGGTCGGCTTTGGCGTACCAAAGCTCGCGATCGGACGAGATTTTGAGTTCGATCTTCTCGCCGAGGGCTGCCTTCACCGTCGGCTTGAGCTCGGTCAGCCATTCGCCGAGATGGGCGTATTCGAGCCGCAGCGTCTGCTGGCGCGAGAACGACATCAGCTGGTTGACGAGTTCGGCGGCCCGGAACGCGCTCTGCCGGATGTTCTGGATATCCCTGTGGGCCGGGTCGGAGACGCGGAATGTTTGCAGCATCAGCTCGGCCGAACCAATGATGGCGGTCAATACGTTGTTGAAATTGTGCGCCATTTCGCCAGCGAGTTTGCCGATGGCTTCCATCTTCTGGCTCTGGGCGAACTTGGCTTCGAGTTCGCGCTGTTCTGTGGTGTCGACGACGTAGATGATGGCAGCATCCTGGCTCGCTTCCGAAGAGGCGAGCGGCACGGCGTAGAGACGGCGGGCAGCGACGCGACCGTTGCGCTCAGCCTGGAAGTCGACCGGCGCGAGGCCGCCTTGGCCAGCGATCACGTCGGCGAGGCAAGCCTCGAGAAGCTTTTTGGCGTCTGGTCCGCAGTCGCGAGCCAGCACGTCGGCGGCGCGTTCGTCGATCCCGCCCGTCCCATCGAGGATCATGCTCGAAAAGGCGCTGTTCGAGGACGTGATGACGCCGCCTGCGGTGACCGTCGCGATACCGAAGGGCGCAGCCTGATAATGGCGCGAGAAGGTCCGGTCGGCGCCATCTGAGGCCGCGAGTGCATCAGCCCATTCCGCGCGCACCACTGTCAGCACGCGGCAGCCCCCTAGTGGATCGTCGCCCACCGATGGCGCTGTCGCCAACACGCGGACGGGCAATCGGCGCCCCCCGCGGACTGCCATGTCGAGGGGGCAGTGGAAGGCAGACAACGGATGACGTTCGAGATGGCGCCGTAATATTTCCGCGCCGTGGGCGGAAAATACGGCTTCGAGCGAGACGGGTTCATCGTCGCCCGACTGGGGTGCAAGCCCGATCCAGCTCTCAATGGTGGCGTTCATGTGGATCACAGCCTGGGCCGGATCGACGACCAGTAGTCCGGCAGGTGCGGTGTCGTATGCTTCGAGCCGCAATTCGGTGGCCTGGGCAGCAAGCCGCTTTTCATCATGCTCGCGCGTGATATCGCTAATCCGCCACAACACCAGCGGAACGCGGTCACGCGATCCGAAATCAAGCGACGTGACGGCGATGCGGTAAGTGCGGCGCGCCGATGTCGCTGCCCCGGCGTGGGCTGGCAAGTCGATCTCTTCGGTTCGGCTTTCGCCACGTTCGCCGGCGCGGACAAGACGGAACAGGGCTTCCGACGCTGCGGGTTCACCCGAGAGCCACAATTCAAGTGACGGCAATCCACCGGTCGCACCCGTGGGGACCAAACCGGCGAAGGCGGCGTTGCCATACGCCGCAAGCCCGAGCCGGTTTGTGATCAAAATGCCGTCTGGCCATGCGTCTGCAATGGTCTCGTGCGTGCCAGCCCCATCGGCAAATTTAATCCGGCCGCAAATGGTCGCCAGCACGAAAAACAATCCGGTCGCAGCGAGTAGGCACAGCAGCAGCAGCGGCAGCGGTTCGGGGAGGAAGCTCGCCAACAGGCCAAGACCAAGAGCGCAGGCGCCGTAAGTCGCCGGGCTGAGCCAGGATGGCCCCAAGGCCTCTTGAACAGCGCGTGCGGCCGGCAGCGTTCGGGCTGGTTTACTTTTTTGCCATGCTTCCATAAGCACAGGGGTTAGCCGATTCTGAACGTTCGCAGCGAATGCTGCATAGGTCCTCAACGCCTTCATCGGCATAAACTCACAAGTTCGAAACGCTAAAGGACCATGACCAGCGCCGGTTGTGGGTGCCGCCATCACCCTACTTCCCGCAACGCGGTTAAAATGAAATAAACTGGCGCTATCGTTGGCGAGAATCAGACGACACGTTCGCGGCCGACACGCCAGCAGCGCAGTTACAAGAGAAGCGCCGGCAGGCGACGGATGCTCCGCGCCGCACCTTTTACGGAGACGCGTGGATGCTTGAAGTCATCATGTGGATCATGCTGTTGGCCGTGCTCGCGGGCGCCGGCTTCGTCGGCTACGTGTTCCTGACCGGGCAAGGAGCCGGGTTCAATGGCGGCGGTGCGCTGTTTGGTCCAAAACCGGAGAAGCGTCTCGACGTTGTCGACCAGACAAGCATCGACGCTCGGCGTCGGCTGGTGCTGATCCGCCGTGACAATGTCGAACATCTGATCATGACGGGAGGGCCGGTCGATGTCGTGATTGAAACCGGCATTGGCGAACGGCCGCAATCGAACCAGCCCGTCGCGCGGCCGGTTGCGCCCGAACCCAGCTTCGCTGCTCGGCAGCCACGGACTTTTGGCGCGGTACAGCCGGGTTCCGCCGCGACGCCCAAAGCCGCTGAATGAGTCGAGAGCTGGCGAAAAAGCAGTCAGCAGACCTTGGAGATTGAACGCCACGTTTTGATCTTCGCAGTGTGGTCGTGGTAGCTGCCCTCGATTGCAATTCGATCAAGAAGCTCTGGCCGGTACGATGGTCTCCGCTTTGTCCATCCTGCCATCAGTGTTGTGTTGTGAAATTTGATCAGGCCGGCGTGCGGCTGTGCCCAGAAGGATGCCCATCGTGTTGCGTCGCGTTGCATTGGTCTCGAAGTATCTCTGGCGGCGCATCGCGATCGTATTCGTTGTCGGTGTCTGTTCGCTAGCCACGATCGAGGGCATAGGCGCAGAACCGGCCCGCGCCGGGGGCGCTAGCACCACCGCGCCGCCAGCAAAGGCGGTCGAGGCCCCATCACCGGCTACGGCTCCACCGGCGATCGTTCCGGGACAAGCCGGCCAACCGGCGACTGAACCCGCGACGGCGATACCTGCTCCGCCAGCAATCGAGCCGTTGCAAATCGACGAGCTTTTGAAACCAGCCCGTGACGCCGCCAACACGTTCGAGACGATCGAGCGGGTCGTCGAACGGGTCAAAGTGTCCGATTCAGGCCTTGCTCAGCAGCGCGTGCAAATCGACGCGCTCATGGCCGAAATCGACAAGGCTGGGGAAGCGATCCGGCCGCGGTTTGACGCGGCGAAGGCGCAACTCGATCAACTTGGTCCCACGCCACAAGCTGGCCAGCCGGGCGAATCAGTCGAAATCGCAGCCCAACGCGCCCGCTTGTCGGCGATGATGACCGCCCTCGAAGGCGCAACGAAATCTGCAGAACTCGTCCGCGTCCGCAGCCGACAACTGGCCGCCCACATTGGTGAGTTGCGACAGGCGCTCTTTACGCAAAACCTATTTGAGCGTTCGGCGTCGCCGGTGCTTCCCGGACTGTGGACGGATATCGCGTCCGCCAGCGAACGCGCCGGTTGGCAACTCGACAGCGTGTTTGGCACGTGGCGCGCGATATTGCTCCAACGGTGGTCGCAACTCGTCGCGGTCCTTGGCGGCGCGGTACTTCTCTACGCAGCGCTATGGCTAGTCACCCGCCGCATTCTCGGGCGGTTGACGCCGCGGATTGTGGAGCATCTGCCGACCTACACCAACCGGGCCAGGGCCGCGACCTTGGCCGCACCGCTCTACATCGTACCCGGCATTGCGGCCGCATCTGCCGTCTACCTTGGAGCAAAAACGCTCGACCTTACCTATTCGCGGGTCGACGCTCTCGTGCTCGACATCTTTCAAGCCGTGATCACGTTCGCCGTCGTGTCGGGCCTCGCCAGCGCAATCTTGACGCCGCGCAAACCCGCTTGGCGACTGCTCGATGTTTCCGACGCGACGGCGGGATCGCTCTGGCGCAGCATCCGCATGATCGCGTTGATCTACGTCGTCGATCTCGTGCTGAAAGAGATGATCCGCATCCTCGATCTGCCGCTGGCGTTCAGCGTTGCGCTGGCGTTCGTGACGACCATCGCGTTCGCAATCGTCTTGCTGCGGATCGTCGCGACACCGTTTCAGCCGGCAATCCAGGTCATTGCCGATGCACCGGGACCGGTTTTACCGGCCGTATCCCGCTGGGCGCCGCGTTGGCTGAAGCTGCCACTGTTGTTGATCGCGCTATCGATCGTTGCAGCGGCGCTGCTCGGCTACGTCGCGCTGGCGCGCTTTGCGGCTGGGCAGGTTGTCATCACCGGCAGTGCGGTGGTCCTCGTTCTGTTGCTTCATTACGCGATCCGAACAAGCGAGAAATCAGCGGTCTCGCCCGACTCGTTGCTTGGCTCGTGGTTGGCCGAGGGCCTAGGGCTTGGCGAAACGCACCGCAGCATGGTCGGCCACACCCTGGCTGCTGTGCTCCATACCGCACTCGCCGTTGTCGCGATCCCAGGGCTGATGCTGGCGTGGGGCTTTTCCATCGGCGACGTGATGATCGGGGTGCGTTCGGCGCTGTTTGGCTTCGAAATCGGGCACTTCCGTATATCGCTGTTCAAGCTGTTGCTCGCGCTCGCGTTGTTCGGTGCGCTGCTGTTTGCGACGCGGCTCATTCAGGGCTGGTTGCGCAACACGTTCTTGCGGCCCGACCGCATGGATGCCGGCATTGCCAACTCCATCTATCAGGGCATCGGCTACTTTGGTTTTGGACTTGCAGCACTGGTCGCCATCTCGTTTGGCGGCATCGATATCACCAACCTTGCGATCCTGGCTGGCGCACTGTCGGTTGGCATCGGTTTTGGCTTGCAGTCGATCGTCAACAATTTCGTGTCGGGGCTCATTCTCCTCGTCGAGCGGCCGATCAAGGTCGGCGACTGGATCGTGCTCAAGGATGGCAGCCAAGGCTATGTGCGTTCGATCTCGGTACGCTCGACGGAGATCGAAACGTTCGACCGGTCGAGCCTGATCGTGCCCAACTCTGAATTGATTTCAAGCGTGGTGACCAACTGGACGCATCGCAACGCGCTGGGCCGCGTGATCGTCAAAGTCGCGGCATCCTACAAGTCTGATCCTGAAGCGGTACTCGCGGTTTTGGCCCAATGCGCCAGGGATACGACCGGGGTCATGCAGCAGCCAGCCCCTCTGATCACGCTCGATAATTTCGGCGGCGATGGGCTCGAATTCACCGTGCGCGCGGTCGTGCCGGACATCAATCGGGGGCTTGGCGTCCAAACCGAGTTGCGCACGCGCATCTTCAAGGCATTCGTCGAACACGGGATCGAATTCCCGACTACGGAGCGCGACATTTACTTGCGCGATCTCGACGGCGTCAAAGGCGTCATTCAGCGCGCTATCGAAGAGCGCGCGCGCAACGCGCAGTCGGTGCCGCCGCAGCCAGCTCCACAATAGTCTGTCAGTCCGGTGTTGTCGGGGGTCGCCGGTCGCATTCAATCAAGGTTCGTCGCGGTCGGCGAACGTCGATGGCAGCATGGTCGCGACCGGGAATGTCGTGACCCGCACCGCGCGCAGTAGACCCGGCGACTGGGCCATTGGTTCGGGCAACTGCTGGATGAGAGTCGCTGGCTCGACGGCCGGGCCGCGATGGTCGGCGTAGGCTACGGCAACGGGGATGACGGCAAGCGCCGAGACGACGGCAATTCGGGTCACCTCTCCGCGTGTCCAAAATGGAAACGCGTCGGCGTCGTCATTTTCGTAGCTTGCTTTGGGCATCACACGACCTCGCGGGACGCGGCGCTGATCGGCCATGGCCCCTGATGTCGAGACTACGATCTACACCTTGCCGGACCGTTAACGCGTGTTTGCTTCCGGTACGGTTCGGGTTCATTGCGGAGATCGCTACGACAACCGCAGGTCGCGGCCGTCAGTCTTCGCGGTAGACCTTCTCGCGGCGCTCGTGGCGCTCCTGAGCTTCGAGCGACAGCGTTGCGATCGGGCGGGCATCGAGGCGCTTTACGCCGATCGGCTCGCCGGTTTCCTCGCAGTAGCCGTAGCTGCCGTCTTCAACGCGCTGCAACGCGGCTTCGATTTTGGACACCAGCTTGCGCTGACGATCGCGGGCACGCAGTTCCAGCGCCTTGTCCGTTTCTGACGACGCCCGGTCGGTGAGGTCGGCGTGCTGCGCGTTGTCGTCGTGCAGACCGATCAGCGTCTCACGGTTCTGCTCGACGATCTCGGACTTCCAGCGCAACAACTTCTGGCGGAAATAGTCCCGCATCTGCGGGTTCATGAACGGCTCGGTGTCGCTTGGAATGTATCCAGCAGGCGTGTTTTCAGCTGGCTTGCCAGCCGGGCTGGCAGCACCTGCAGCGGCATCATCGGGTGGCACACGCGGCGCACCGGTCTTGCCCTGTAATTCACGTTTGCTCATGAGTCGGCCCTGTCGAGCTTCCGCGTGGTACCGGCCGATGTCGGACGTTTGCCGCCGCGGTGAGCAATGGTTGTCCTCTCATAGGAGAGGCCGGTTCCGTGTCAACAAATTGCGGCTTTTTCCCAAGATCAGTGTTTGTCGTTCGTTGCCGCCAAGTGGACATTCCTCGAACATACCGGCCGTCCGTGGTACGGATCATACGGCCGACCGGTTTCCTAGCGTGTTACACGGGTTGATCTGATACGACCCTAGGGCAAGCCGACCGCGCCACTTCGTCGTCCGCCGTGCCGCCGATCAAAAAATCCGCTCTTCTCGCGATCCAAGCGCGCCAATCCAAGCGCGACAATCCCGGCGTTCAAATTCGCGCAAGGACCAGCTACGGTGTCGCTCTACAGCCGCTCGGCACGCTGGCTGAGAACGGAGTGCAACATGACCGACACAGCGCCGAACGTCGCCGTCATCGGAGCCGGCATTACCGGGATTACGACCGCTTACGAATTGGTGTTGCGCGGCGCCAACGTCACCGTGTTCGACCGCAATCCCTACCCGGCGATCGAGACGTCCTACGCCAACGGCGCGCAAGTATCCGTGTGCAACAGCGAGGTGTGGAACAGCTGGGCCAACGTTGCCAAGGGCATCTCGTGGATGCTGACGCCCGGCGCTCCGCTTCTCGTCAGCCCGTGGCCGACGTGGCAAAAAATATCGTGGATGGCCGAGTTCGTCGCTGCCATTAGCCGACACGATGCCAGTACGATCCACACCGTTCGCCTCGCGCTGGCATCACGCGCCCGGTTACTCGAAATTGCGCAAGCCGAGCAAATCGCGTTCGACCACGTGACGCGCGGCATCCTCAACGTTTACGAGACACCCGCCGACTATCGGGCGGCCGAACAGACCGGCAAACTGCTGGCGGCTGGCGGATTGGAACGGCAGTCGCTATCGGGAGCCGAGATCCATGCCCTGGAACCAGCCCTGAACGGGACCTTCCACGGCGGCTTTTATACGGTGTCTGACTTTACCGGCGATATCCACGCCTTCACGACCGGACTGGCATCTGCGTGCGAACGCCGCGGCGCGCGGCTCGCGCTGTCGACTGACGTGCGCAAAATCGAGCCGAGCCCGACCGGCGTCGTCATCAGCCACCGCAGCGTTGGCGCGGCCCCGTCGGCGCGCGGTGCGGCCGATTGGGAACGCACCCGCTTCGATAAAGTCGTGATCTGCGCCGGCACTGGCTCGCGCGCGCTGGCAGCCTCGCTCGGCGACCGGATCAATATTTATCCGGTCAAGGGCTACTCGATCACCATCCCGCTCGACAACGCAGCGAGCCGCAATGCGGCACCGTGGGTGTCGATCCTGGATGACAAGGCCAAGATCGTCTCGAGCCGCCTCGGCGAGGGGCGCCTCCGCATTGCCGGCACGGCCGAACTGTCGGGCGCCAACCGCGATATCCGGGCAAGCCGTATCGCGCCGCTCGTCGCATGGTGCCGCAAACGCTATCCCGGCGTGTCGACCCGCGAGGCCACACCATGGGCAGGCCTACGCCCGATGATGCCCGATATGTTGCCGGTTGTCCGGGCCGGGCGAGCCCGTGGCGTTTATTACAACACCGGACACGGTCACCTCGGCTGGACGTTGGCTGCAGCGACGGCCGAGACGGTCGCGGCCCTGGTCACCGGCATCGACCGTCGCGATACCCCAACCGCGACCGACACCACGGCAGCCCCCGACAGCGCAGCGGTGAAGCGGGTCGCCGCTTAAGCCGCCAACGTGGCCATCATCGCGCCGCCTTGCATCCCCCTTGGCGCAGTCCTATCGCTTGGCCATCCGCAAACGGGAGCCCGCATGCCCACCGAAACATCGATTGCAAAACCGACACTCCGCTTCGAGGGCACGGACGATTACGTCGCCACGCGCGATTTGCAAATTGCGGTCAACGCAGCAATCACGTTGCAGCGGCCGTTGCTGATCAAGGGCGAACCAGGGACCGGCAAGTCGGTGTTGGCGCACGAGGTGGCGAAGGCGCTGCGGGTGCCGATCATCGAATGGCACGTGAAGTCGACGACCAAGGCCCAGCAGGGGCTCTATGAATATGACGCCGTGTCCCGCCTGCGCGATAGCCAGCTTGGCGATCCGCGCGTTGCCGACATCGCCAACTACATAAGGCGCGGCAAATTGTGGGAGGCGTTCACCGCCGACCAGCGATCGGTCTTGTTGATCGACGAAATCGACAAAGCCGACATCGAGTTCCCCAACGACCTGTTGCAAGAACTCGATTCCATGGCATTTTTTGTCTATGAGACTGGCGAAACGGTGAAGGCAAAAAACCGCCCGATCGTGATCATCACGTCGAACAACGAGAAAGAACTGCCGGACGCGTTCCTGCGCCGCTGCTTCTTCCACTACATCAAGTTTCCTGACGCCGAGACGATGGAGAAAATCGTCGAGGTCCACTTCCCCGGCCTGAAGCAGAAGCTTGTGGCCGAGGCCATGCGCATTTTCTATGATTTGCGCGAGGTGCCGGGTCTCAAGAAGAAGCCGTCGACGTCCGAGTTGCTCGACTGGATCAAGCTGCTGCTAAACGAGGACATCGGCGCCGACACCCTGCGCGAGCAGGACCCGCGCAAACTGATCCCGCCGCTCCACGGCGCGCTGTTGAAGAACGAGCAAGACGTGCAATTGTTCGAACGCATCGCGTTCATGAGCCGACGACGGGGGGAGTGAAGGTGGGCGCTCTGCTAAAGATCGAGGAAGTCATCCGGCGACACATTGGCCGCACGTAGAATGGCCCGTAACGTGCCTTCAGGCATATCGCCAGGGTGATTAGGGACAGTAGTGAAGTCGCCGGTTTCTGGATTGCGCCAGATCTCGTGGGAACCTGCTGCGTGTCGGTGAAACTCGAACCCCAGCGCCCGCATCCGACGAACAATGTCACGATATCGGAAACCAGCAAGCCGCCCCATCAGTCGGCAACGACCATAGGCATGTCGAAGGCTTTTGCGACAACGGGTAAGTCTTGGCCACGTGCTTCCAGCAGTTTGCGGGCGACATCACGCGCAATGTCTAATGTTTCGCTGACCGTACGACCCTGTGCCACAAGTCCGGGGATGTCATCCGACGTGGCGAGATAGAGCCCCTCAGGAAGCTGCTCGATGTGCAATTGAACGACGCGTTCCATGCGATAGCGGTTCCCATGCAGTGCTAAGCTGAAGAATACAGTACCACACACGAGGTACAAACCCTATTCCACCGCCACCGCCACTTTCGCCCGCCATCCCCACTACCGCGCGAACTGCCCGGGCAGGCGCGTCTAGTCGTCGAGGCTGAGCGCGCCGCAAGCATGGGTTGCGCGCTATCGTGTCATCCAGCCCCGCCTCAGTCCGCGTCTTTGGCCATCTGGCGGAGTTTGAATTTCTGGATTTTGCCGGTACTGGTTTTGGGGACTTCGCCGAACACGATGTGGCGCGGGGCCTTATAGCGGGCCAGCCGTTCGAGGCACCACGTCACGATCTCGTCGTGCGTGGCCGTCATGCCGGGCCGCAATTCCACGAACGCGCACGGCGTCTCGCCCCACTTCTCGTCGGGTTTGGCGACGACGGCGACGGCCAGCACGGCGGGATGCGAATAGAGCACGTCCTCGACCTCGATCGACGAGATGTTCTCGCCGCCGGAGATGATGATGTCCTTCGAGCGGTCCTTCAGCTGAATGTAGCCGTCAGGATGGAGCACGCCCAGGTCGCCGGAGTGGAACCAGCCGCCGGCGAAGGCCTCGTCGGTCGCTTGCTGATTTCTCAAATAGCCTTTCATCACGATGTTACCGCGGAACATGACCTCGCCCATGGTCTCGCCGTCTGCTGGCACCTCGGCCATGGTCTGCGGGTCCATCACGGTCAGGCCTTCGAGCGCGACGTAACGAACGCCCTGGCGGATGCGCTTCTGCGCGAGCTGGTCTTTCGGCAGCCCGTTCCAATCGTCGTGCCAGGCGTTGGCGACGGCCGGGCCATACGTCTCGGTCAGCCCGTAGAGGTGGGTCAGCTTGAAGCCGGCTTCGGTCATGGCCGTCAGTACGGCTTCGGGCGGCGGGGCGGCGGCGTGGTTGAACGTGACGGCATGGGAGAATTCACGGCGCTCGTCAGCCTTGGCGTTAAGGATCACGCTCATGACGATCGGCGCGCCGGAGATGTTGGTCACCTTGTGGTCGGCGATAGCGTCGTAGATCGGCTTGGCGCGAACGGCGCGCAGGCAGACGTGCGTGCCCGCGACGGCCGAGAGTGACCACGGGAAACACCAGCCATTGCAGTGGAACATGGGCAGCGTCCACAGATAGACGGCGTGGCGGCCCATGCCGGTCTCGATGGTGTTGGCGTGGCACATCAGATAGGCGCCGCGATGGGAGTAGACGACACCCTTTGGGTTGCCGGTGGTGCCCGAGGTGTAGTTGAGCGCGAGGCTGTCCCACTCGTCATCTGGCATGCGCCAAGCGAACTCCGGGTCGCCCGACATCAAAAACGCCTCATAGTCGAGCGCCGCGATCGGCTCGCCAGTTTGTGGAAATTCCGGGTCGGCATAATCGATCAGCAACGGCACGACTTGGGTCAGCTTCAGCGCCTCGCGGGCAAGCGGGGCGAACTCGCGGTCGACGATCAGCACGGTCGATTGTGAATGATCGAGTTGGAAGGCGACCGTTGCGGCATCGAGGCGGGTGTTGATCGAGTGGATCACGGCGCCGGTCATCGGGATCGCGTAATGGGCCTCCAGCATCGGCGGCGTATTGGCGAGCAGCACCGAAACCGTATCGGTTGGCTCGACGCCGCGAGCCGATAGCGCCGAGGCGAGGCGACGCGCGCGCGCATAAAACGTGGCGTAGGTTGTGCGCTGGTTACCGTGGATGATGGCGACCTGATCTGGGTAGACGCGGGCCGCGCGCTCGAAAAGCGTCAGCGGCGTCAGGGGCTGGAAATTTGCGGGGTTCTTGCCGAGATTGGTTGCGTATGCGGGGTTTGGCATGGGTTCTCTCGACGGGTCGATGGGCGTTATAGCGCCGACCATCACTACTCCAATTGTTGCACTGGCAGCAATTAGCCGTTGTGTCTGTTGGGGATACACGGCGGATGATGCGCCTGCAGTCGCAGGCCGAACTTAAGTTCCATCACGTCCCTCTTGCGCACGAGGGCACCGCCGGATCACAGTCCGGACGATAACAGTGACGCCCGGCGCCATCGGCGAAAACGGGCGCAGACACGTCCGAGGGAGCGTTTACCATGATGAGCGGCAGCCGATATCAGGCCGAGTACGACCTCGCGCGCGACAACCCAGAAGCATTTTGGGGCAAAGCTGCGCTCGACATCGACTGGTCAAAGCCCTGGGACAAAGTGTTCGACCCGTACGGAGGCCTTTATGGCCGCTGGTTTACCGGGGCTGAGACCAACACCGCTTACAACTGCCTCGACCGTCACGTCGCCAACGGACGCGGGGCGCAGGCCGCGCTGATCTATGACAGCCCGGTCACCAACCAGGTTCGGACTTACACCTATGCCGAACTGACCCACGAGGTCGCGACGCTTGCGAGCGTGCTGCGCGACGAGCTTGGCGTCGCCAAAGGCGACCGCGTGGTGATCTATATGCCAGCGATCCCCGAAGCGGTGATCGGCATGCTCGCTTGCGCGCGGCTTGGCGCGGTGCATTCGGTGGTATTCGGCGGATTTGCAGCCGCTGAACTGGCCAGCCGTATCGACGACTGCACACCCGTTGCGGTGCTGTCTGCATCGTGCGGGATCGAGGGCGCACGTGTCGTCGCCTATAAGCCGCTGCTCGACAAGGCGATCGAGCTTGCCCGCCACAAGCCGCGCGCCTGTCTGATCCAACAGCGCCCGATGCTGCGCGCCGACATGACATCGGGCCGCGATCTTGACTGGACTGGAGCCATGATGCGGGCCAGGGCCGATGATCGGGTTGCCCCATGCACCGCCGTCGCTGCGACCGACCTCGCCTACATCTTGTACACATCTGGCACCACGGGCGCGCCTAAGGGCGTCGTCCGTGACGTCGGCGGGCACATGGTCGCCCTCAAATGGTCGATGGGCCACCACTACGGCATCAAGCCGGGTGAGGTGTTCTGGGCAGCCTCCGACGTCGGATGGGTCGTGGGCCATTCCTATATTGTGTATGGGCCGCTTCTGCACGGGGCGACGACGGTGCTGTACGAAGGCAAACCGGTCGGGACGCCGGACGCTGGTGCGTTCTGGCGCGTCATCAGCCAGCACAAGGTTGCAGCGCTTTTTACCGCGCCGACCGCCATTCGCGCCGTCCGCAAGGAAGACCCGGACGGCGAACTGATGATGAAATACGACCTGTCGAGCCTGCGAACGCTTTTTCTGGCTGGCGAGAGGGCCGACCCCGAGACCGTCAAATGGGCGATGCTGAAGCTCGGTAAGCCCGTTATCGACAATTGGTGGCAGACCGAGACCGGCTGGCCGATCGCGGGCAACCCGCTCGGGCTTGGCGGGCTGCCGGTCAAGATCGGCTCGCCGACCGTGCCGATGCCCGGCTTCGTGCTGCACGTGCTCAACGAAAAGGGCGAGCCGATCGGCCCGAGAACAACAGGGACACTGGCGATCAAGCTGCCGTTGCCGCCATCGTGCGCCCCGACGATCTGGGGCGACGACGCCCGTTTCCGTACCAGCTATCTGAAGGACTTCCCCGGATATTACTCGACGTCGGATGCCGGCTACCGCGACGAGGACGGCTACGTTTGGGTCATGGCGCGGACCGACGACGTGATCAACGTCGCTGGCCACCGTTTGTCGACCGGGCAGATGGAGGAGGTGCTGGCCAAGCACCCTGACGTCGCCGAGTGCGCGGTGATCGGCGCGGCCGACGAACTCAAAGGACAAATGCCGCTCGGATTTATCGTGTTGCGCAAAGGCTCGACCAAGACAGCCGAGGCGCTCGAGGCCGAGGCGGTCAAGCTGGTGCGCGACGAGATCGGGCCGGTCGCCGCGTTCAAGACCGTGGTGGTGGTTGACCGGTTGCCCAAGACGCGCTCGGGCAAGACGCTACGTGGGACGCTGCGGCAGATGGCGGACGGGGGCGAGGTGCGCATCCCATCGACGATCGACGACCCCGCCGTTCTCGATGAAATCGGCAAGGTACTGGGCGCGCGCGGGATGGGGGCTCAGGCCGGGTGAGGGCGAGTTCGATACGGGTCGGGGGCTCGATCGGGGGCTTCGGGGCGCTGTCAACCGCGCCTCAGATATTGATTCAGACTTGCTCCAACTCGACGAGCGTGCCGCAGAAGTCTTTTGGATGTAGGAAGAGTACCGGCTTGCCGTGCGCGCCGATCTTCGGGGTGCCATCGCCTAGCACGCGGGCACCGCCGGCCTTCAACTGATCGCGGGCGGCGATGATATCGTCGACCTCATAGCAGATATGGTGGATGCCGCCATCGGCGTTGCGCTCGAGGAATTTCGCGATGGGCGAACCGTCACCGAGCGGCTCGAGCAACTCGATCTTGGTGTTGGGTAGCGTCACGAACACGACGGTGACGCCGTGTTCTGGTTGCGGCAACGGTGGCGTGACCGTAGCACCGAGCGTGCGTTCATAGACGGCCGTGGCCGCAGCAAGATCCTTGACGGCAATGGCAACGTGGTTGAGGCGACCGATCATGGGGGGTGCGGGAGTTGGGAGTTGCTGGGGGGAATTGGGAGTAGGAAGGTGGCGAATTGCGAGTGGCGAATAGCGAATAGCGAATTGGGTCGTCAGTTGACTGGCTGGCGAAGCGTCGGATGTGGTCGTACTCATTCACTATCCGCTATTCGCTATTCCCAACTCCCTACTCGCAACTCGCTCAAACCACATTGATCAGCACCTTGACGATGGGTTTCTTGCCCCAGGCCTGGTTGATCTCGCCACGTACGGCCTTTCGAACGGCTTCGCGTACGGTGTCCATGTCGCGGCGCTTACCTGGAGGCAGGCTGGCGAGCGTTTCGTCGATAACGTCGAGGGTCAGGTCGTAGAACGTGTCACCGTCGTCGGTGCGTTCGGGGATGCCGTCGAGCGTGACCTGCGCGTCGCCGAGGACTTCGCCCTTGCTCGACAGCGTCAACGCGACGACGGCGATGCCGACGATCGACAGCTTACGCCGTTGGCTGACGGGGCCGTCTTCTGAGGGCACGATGAGGTGCCCGTCGCGGTAGTATCGCCCGACCGGAATCTGGCTCGTCACCTTCGCTGGTCCCGGGCCGAGACGAACGACCTCGCCATCGCGCGCGATGACGACTTCAGCGACGCCGCAAGCACTGGCGATCCGTCCGTTTTCTTTCAGGTGGCGGGCTTCGCCATGCATCGGGATGACGATCTTGGGCCGAACCCAGGCGTAGATTTCGCGGAGCTCGTCTCGCCGCGGATGGCCGGTGACGTGGACGAGGGCCTCGTTATCGGTGACGAGGTCAACGCCCATGCGGGCGAGCGCGTTCTGGATGCGGCCAACGGGCTTCTCGTTTCCGGGAATGGTGCGCGAGGAAAACACCACCATGTCGCCCTTGGTCAGCGAAATGGCGGGGTGCTCGTTCTCGGCGATGCGCGCGATGGCGGCGCGCGACTCGCCCTGGCTGCCGGTGCACAGAATGCACGTCTCGCGCGGGGCGATGTTGCGAGCCTCGTTCTGGTCGAGGTATTCGAAGTGTTCGGGCAGATAGCCGGTGTCGATGGCGACGCCGATCACGCGATGCAGCGCGCGGCCGGACACGACCAGACGGCGGCCGGAGTTCTGCGCGGCCTCTGACACGGCTTTGATGCGGGCGACGTTGGACGAGAATGTCGTCACGGCAACGCGGCGCTTGGCACCCTGCACGATGTCGCTGATCGATCGGGCGACTTCGGTTTCGGACGGCGAACGGCCATCGCGCATGGCGTTGGTCGAATCGCTGATCATCGCCAGCACGCCCTCGTCGCCGAGCGCCTTGAGCTTGGTCTCGTCAGCAGGGTCGCCCACGTAAGGGGTGCGATCGAGTTTCCAGTCACCCGTATGTAGCACCAAGCCTGCTGGCGTGCGAATGGCGAGCGCAGACGGCTCGGGGATCGAGTGTGACATGGTCACGAGTTCGACGTCGAACGGACCAGCCTCAAACCGGCCGCCGAGTGGAATTTCGCGGATTTGAACCCGGTCGCCAGCGTTATTTTCCTTCGCCTTGGCCTTGACCATGCCCGCGGTGAACGGGGAGGCGAAAATCGGCGCTTTCAGGCTCGGCCACAGGTCGAGCACGGCGCCAACGTGGTCCTCGTGGGCGTGCGTCAACACGATCCCGACCAGCGACTTGCGGTTCGACTGGATGAACTTGAGGTCCGGCAGCACGATGTCGGCACCTGGCTCGGTATCGTCGGGGAACGTGATCCCGAGGTCGACCATGAGCCATTGGCGCGCGTTGGGCGGACCGTAGCCATACAAATAGACGTTCATCCCTATTTCGCCGAGCCCACCGAGCGCGACAAACACCAGCTCGTCCTTGCCCGAGGGCTTGGACTGCTCTTCAATATCAGCCATCAACCGTTCGCTTTCACATCACGTCGCGCCGCCAGGCGGCAAAATCAGTCTGTTGGCAGCAACCGTAGAGGATGTTTCCTCGTTCGTCGCGTCCTTGCGTCCATCGCAAGGGGGGTTACGACGAAAGTGTCACATCGCCAAACGTAAATCGTTGCAACCCGCCCGTGTCGTTGTCGAGCAGAAGGGCGCCGTCGCGGTCGAGCCCCGCGAACCGTCCACACGCCAGAGTTGTTCCGGCGTGAATACTCATCGGTTCGCCCGCTGGAGTTGCATACGCCTGCCACAGCGACGTGATCCCTTCGACGCCGACGTTGGCGCCTGCAAAATCTGGGGCCTCCCATACGGCGAGCAGGTCGAGCATGCGGCGCGATAGGTCGTCGACGGCGCCGTGTGGCGTGATCGTGAGGCCGAGCGCGGCGCACGAGGAGGTCACGCGTCCCTCGACGCCGGGTGCGTCGACCAGATTGAGGCCGATGCCGATAACGGCGGTTAGTTCCGCAGTATTCGCAACCCGCGTGGTCTCGATCAGAATGCCGCCAGCCTTGGCACGATCGATCAGGATGTCGTTGGGCCACTTTAGGCAAATCCGCGCCGGGTCCACGCCCGACCGGCTGGCGGCGTCGCGTAACATGGCAGCGACCGCGATGCCGGCCACGAGCGACAGCGTCCCGGCTCTGCCGGGGTCGGTGTGCGTGGCGATCACGAGGCTGGCGGTCAGATTGCCGGGCGCGGTCTGCCACGTGCGGCCCTGACGGCCACGGCCTGCGGTCTGGCGCGCCGCAAGGACCCAAAATGGCGGGGTTTGGCCAGCAACAATCCGAGCCATGGCCTCGCTGTTGGTCGAGGTAACTTCGTCCAATTCGAAGACGGGGATGGCTCTCGACACCGACTGGCAGCCGTCACAATGGCTTGAGCGAGCGGGCAGCCGACCCCGCAGCTTCGATCAGCGGACCGCCGGCGGGGAAGAACAGCGTGACCGCGATGCCAGCCAGCGCCATCACCAGGAACACGCGACCGTCAACGGGTGAGAACGGCGCCTTGGCCTCGTCGAAGAACATGATCTTGACGACACGCAGATAGTAGTAGGCACCGATCACGCTGGCGATGACGCCAATGACGGCGAGCGCCCACAGGTTGGCCTCGACGGCGGCACGAAACACGAACAATTTGGCGAGGAAGCCAGCGAGCGGCGGAATACCGGCCAGCGAAAACATCAGCGCGGCGAGGATGAAGGCCATCGTCGGATTGGTTTTCGACAGGCCGGCAAGCTCGGTGATGTCTTCCACGGCGCCGTTATTCGGCCCACCCTCACGTCGCATGGCCAGAACGCAGGCAAACGCGCCGAGCGTCATCGGCAGGTAGATCGCCAGATAGATCAGCACGCCTTGGACGCCAGATTCCGTGTTGGCGGCGAGGCCGACGAGCGCGAAGCCGACGTGGCCGATCGACGAATAGGCGAGCAGGCGCTTGATGTTGTTCTGGCCGATGGCGGCGAACGCACCGAGCACCATCGACGCGATCGAGATGAACACGATGATCTGCTGCCACTTGACGACATCGCCCGGGAAGGCGGTCGACAGCACGCGCACCAGCAGCGCCATCGCGGCGAGCTTTGGCACGGCTGCGAAAAACGCCGTGACGGGCGTTGGCGCGCCTTCATAGACGTCGGGCGTCCACATGTGGAACGGTACGGCCGACACCTTGAACGCCAGGCCGACGATCAGGAACACGAGGCCGGCAATCAAGCCGATGTTGGCGGCGGCCTCCGGCAGCGATGCCGCCTGGGCGATGACGATGAAGTTGGTCGAACCGGTGAAGCCGTAAATCAGCGATGCGCCGTAGAGCAACATCCCAGACGAGAGGGCGCCAAGGACAAAGTATTTGAGACCAGCTTCGCTGGAGCGCACGTCGTCGCGGCGCATGGCGGCGAGCACGTAAAGCGCGAGGCTCTGGAGTTCGATGGCGAGATAGAGCGCGATGAGGTCGTTGGCGGAGACCATCATCATCATGCCGACGACGGCGAGCAGAACGAGAACGGGATACTCGAACTGCATGATCTTCGACCGGCGCAGGTCGTCGAATGACAGCAGCAGCGCGCCAATGGCACCCGTCAGGATCAGGATTTTGAAGAACCGCGCATAGGCATCGCCGACGAACGCGCCATCGAACAGGCTGATGGTTTTGACCGGCGGCGTGGCGACGAAGTACATGGCCACGGCGAGCACCAGGATGGCGAGCCAGCTGGCGATATCGCCTTCGCGCGCCATGCCTGGGTTTTCAACGCCGTCGGCGACGGTCGGACCGGCACGGAACGCGCCGAACATCAAAATCGCCATGGCCGAGAGCGCGACCGTGATCTCGGGGATCAGCGGGCGCAGGGCGTTGATGTCGAACGCCGGCTGGGTGATTGCTGTAAGGATGGCGGGCAGGGTCGCGAGGTCGGGCATGGGCAGGTCCACGGAGGCAACGGTCGTTAACGGGCAGTAGCGCTAACCGCGGCTGGCGACAAGCGTGGCGGGGACAGACGTTCGACCGCAAGTCCAATTTCACCCGTCATGGCCCAGATCGTCCGTCATGGCCCGACTCCCGTGAGTGACAGATTGGGCCGGGCCACCCAGTCACGTTGCAGATGATCGTTCGGTAGCGGCCTGCGCGGCCCTGTCTGGGTGGCCCGCCTGAAGCGGGCCATGACGGAGATGGAGGGTGCTTGATCGTTTTTGCGCTAGCTCCTAGTTTTACTCAACCGCGCAATATCGCCCGCCACTCTCGCTCGTCATGGCCCGGCTGGGCCGGGCCACCCAGTCACGTTGAAGATGGTCACTCGGTGGCAACCCGCTCGGCCCTGTCTGGGTGGCCCGCCGAACCGGGCCATGACGATGTGGGGCGTGATCTCGAGGGTGAGCGAGACCGACTTGAAACGGCCAAGCGGGTACGTCGACCGGCTGACCTCTCGTTCCGTCATGGCC
>JAWXCP010000039.1:0-64575 GCA_034408685.1 Hyphomicrobium aestuarii
CGCCACAGATCGTCCGGCAGCAACTGCGTCATGGGCTATCTCCTTGTTGGAGATCACATACCCGCTGACTGCGCCGGAACTAAGGGGAGAGGCATGTCGGTCAACCCTATCGCGAAAGTTATTGGCGGCTGCTTCTAAAATCTCGGCGTAAATGGATCGCAGCATGTGTTACTCTTAGGCCAACGAACATTCCACCCTACCGCCCACGGTGGCAATGCGAGCAAACCTTGGTTGCTTCAGCCGAGTTGGAATGGAGCGTTAAAACGAAATTTGAACAATTGCGCGAAGCAATAATGTTCGACGCAGTCGTCGCTAATGTAATGACCAATGCCGGTTTGCCCGCCTTTTCCACCAGACTTTGGCGACATCCGCTGAAGCTGACCACAGGCGCGGGCCCATGACGACGTGGCTGCGTATTACCCAAATCGCCCGGCGAACCAACCTTAGCCGACGCTACTGGCAGCGCCGCTTCGCGCGCGGAGAAGTGCCAGGTGCCCGGCAGGTTCGATTCGGTCAGCGACGCTTGTTTTTGGCGGATCGACACCAGTTCGAGATGTGGTGGGCAAATCACTTGGTGGCCGTGGCACCGTCGGCGGGCCTCCCGCAAATCGCTTCAACCAATGGATTCGCCGCGAAACCGTTGACGACCAACTCCTTTATCCGGCCACGCAATCAACGGTCGCGGCCGTTGGCAGCGCAGCCGGATTCTGGTCAAAGGTCGTTTGTCTTCGACGAGGACCGCACATGGTTCAGGCACCCGACGATGACGACGAGGCTGCTGCCTCAAAGCTGATCTCCAGGCACACGGTCGAGCCCCATTACGACTTGCGCACGGCGGCCGAGCGGTTTTTCCCCCGTGGACCGGTCACGGCTCGATCGCTCCGCACCGAGATCCGCAAAGGGCGTTTGAAGTCGGCGCGGATCGCAGGCAAAATCGTCGTCTCCGAGGCCGCTATCCAGGAGATGTTGACGCGATGCCAAGACACCCGAAGGGTCCCCGCCTCCTGCTCCGGCGCCGCAAGGCGCGATTGCCCGTCTGGGTCATCCTCGACGACGGACAGGAGGTCAGCACGGGATGCAGCGCTTGCAACACTGACCGCGCTCAGGCAGCGCTCGCGCCGCGGCGTGCTCGCTCGATGGAATCGGCGGTGTGATCATCAGAAAATAGCGCACGAATGTCGCCGTCAGTTCGGTTGATATGGCGAGGTCGCGTTCGAGACGGCGCATCGACTGGACCATTGGATTGTGCTGTAGGTTCTGCGAATCGCCGGTCTGGTTGCCGTTCGGTTCGGCCAGGTACTGTTGCAGCGCCCGTTCCAGGATCGCCGAGTTCAGCACGCGGTGCGTCTGTGCTGCCACGTTGAGTTTGTGTGTCATCGCAGTTAACAAATATAGCGCGTGGCGGTGGCGCATGGGTTGGCCTCGCATCGTCGATAACTGGTGCAGCGCCGTCCACATTTGGTATGGGCCGTTGGTTTCGTGTTGCCGGTGGCGGGTAGTAATTTATGTCTTCGTCGGGTACGGGTTCGAAAAGCCACGGCGCCCAGCGTTGCAATGCTTCGCTCGCTTTGGCCCACCAAGGGGAAGCGCTTGCCCTCTCCACCGCCGTCGCTCGCCCCTCTTGGGTGCGAGCGAGCGCCGGCGGCTCCGAGGGGAAGCGGGGCGCGGCGTGATTTCCATGAGATCCGCCGGGTAGGTCATCCTTGATATCATGGGTCGTCCAATACGATCCGTATTGATCCAGATTGGTCATCACGCGCACTCACATTGATTGAGTTTCGAGAGCGCTTCTTAGGGTTTGGTATATCCATATTAAGCGCGGCATGATCGTCGCGCTGTCCGGCGGCGGCGGGGACAAAGTCAAGATGCGCAACGCCCAGGTCGAGATCGTGTCTTACGTGCCGGTGCAACAACTGCCTGCAATCGAGGCCGCAACGTGGCTCGACCAAGCAATTGTCGGGTTAAAGAAACCCACGATCCGCGACAAAGGGTTTGGCGCGGACGTATCGAAAGCCCTGGTCGCGCGCGAGGACTGGTTGATCGCCAAGGGCTACGCGATGGCCGAGCAGCCCGGCATGATTACGCCGGAGCCCAACATGATGCGAGACTTGAACCAACGCGGCATTACCCGCGCCGTCGACGAACTATCGGCCGAGCTCCGCATGGGGCATATTTCCATGACCGAGGGCCAACGCTTCGACGGTTATCACGCGCGCAACGTCAATCTGCCCAGTCAGCGTCTCGCAGTCATCAAAGGTCGCGAGGATTTTACGCTAATCCCGTGGCGCAAGGACTTGGCGAAAATGCAAGGCAAGGACCTCGTCATTCGCTTCGACAATCGCGCCATCACGCTGACGATAGCAACCGGCCGGGATCGTGGGCTGTCGCGATAGGACGTCGAATTGTATGAAAGACTTGGGGCCTCCGCCGTCCTGCGGCCGACGTCCCGCCCTATCGCGCGGCAGTAGGGCCGCGCGACCGAGCCCGGCGACCCGCCGGTCTCGGCCCATCCGGGTGACGGTCGGTAGGCCGAAGGGTCTGCGTGGTTACTCAGGACCGGAGTATCGATCACACGCGGAAGCCGACGAGACGAGTTCGAGCTTGAGCGTGAGCTTGAAAACTCCAGCACAAACCGCTCGTTAGGACCCTTCAAACAATAATTGAATCGCAGTCCGTGGGCGGTGTGACCGAATGACTCCGAGTGACTCGGGGTCGTGGGATTCACGCCGCCAGCGAACACGTCTACCGCTGAGGCATGATCGACAGACAAGCCATCCAGCAACGCTGGGACGACCTTCATCATTCCCTTGATGAACGCGGGCGGCGGTTGTTTGCCGCCGCCGAGGTTCGTGCTGCGGGCTACGGCGGCCTCGCCGTCGTCGCCGACGTAACCGGGCTCGCACGCTCGACCATCAATCGCGGGGAGGACGACCTCGATGCCGGGTCGTTGCCAAAGGGACGCGTGCGCCGCAAGGGCGGTGGCCGCCGAGCGTTGCGTGATGCCGATCCAGCCCTTGTTGATGCGCTTCGCGCACGTGTTGAACCCGCGACGCTGGGCGATCCGATGCGGCCGCTGACCTGGGTGTCCAAGAGCCTGCATAAGCTTGCGGCCGAACTCAAGGCGATCGGGCATCAGATCAGCCACGAGACCGTCCGGTCCGAGCTGGTCAAGCTCGGCTTCTCGCGCCAAGGCAATCGCAAGGCGGACGAGGGTTCAAAGCATCCCGACCGGGACGCACAGTTCGAGCATATCAATGCGAAGGTCATGGCCGCGCAAGCCGCTGGTCAGCCTGTCATTTCCGTTGATAGCAAGAAGAAGGAACTGGTCGGCAACTACAAGAACGGTGGAACGGATTATCGTCCCAAGGGCACACCGCGACGCGTCAAGGTCCACGATTTCGAGGACAAGGAACTGGGCAAGGTCGCGCCCTACGGCGTGTACGACGTTACAGCCAACGACGGCTGGGTGAACGTCGGCATCACTGCCGACACGGCCGAGTTCGCGGTGCAATCGATCCGGCTCTGGCACGTGCGCATGGGGCAGGCGCGCTATCCGCACGCAGCCGAACTGAAAAGCGACCTTAAGTCCCCAACAGAATTTTTCTGGCGTGATCTCCAACGGCTCAACAGCACTTCGACGCGAACACTCGCATTGCTGACATGCTTGGGCGCGGCTCGCGCTTCGTCATCGTCCAGGCAAGGATCGGCGAATTCGGCTTCTGGGATTACGAGGCTTTGTGCAGCGCAGCATCAGAGGCGACGCTTTGGGCGGCTCATGGCCTTTTAATTGTCGGTTCGCGGTTTTGATCGAGCCTGGATTTGCTTTGACCGCACCCGAATACGCTCGCGGTCTCGCTCGTCCATTGAACCTTTGTCGCGGTCGCAGCGACCAAGCCGATAGGAGTGAGATCAACCATTTCGAGGAGTCCGATGTTATGAAACGAGCCGCCCCCCGGCGAACCTCTGTGATGATCGCCGCAGCCGTGTCAGCGATGACGGCTATGGCCGGTCCTGCCTACGCTCAAACGGTAAGCCCTCAATCGCAGGTCCTTGACCGTGGTGACGCCGTGGTTAGCGGCTTCGCCGGCATTGTGCCGTCTAACAAACCACTCGCACCTGGTGAAAACCCGCTCGATCATTTCTTTATCGATACGGAGGGGCCGGCGGCACAAATCCTGTCTCTTCGCGCGCTCGGCGCGCCGCCTCAAGGCCAGCATACTACGGCTGCGCCGAGGTTGCGGGTAAAGGCTGCGGACGTCGGCCAAGTCTTCGCGATCGCGCTTGACGACGGTCGAGGCCGACAGGCCCCCAACATTTTCCTCGGAGCGACTTCGGCTTACGGCCTGCACATCGCAGCACCCAACGGCGCAGCGCCTGGCATACCGAAGCGTCTCAAGACCGGAAGTGTGAGCGCGCAATGGATGGCGGGCATGTTCGGGATCGCAGCGGGGGGAGGACCGGGCGCAATCTGGCGCGTCGATGGCGTGACCGGTGTCACGAGCCTGTTCGCAAATTTACCGGCGAATAGCGGACCTGGGATCGGTGACATCGTTTTTGATGCCGTGACCGGCCAGGTCTTTGCGTCTGACCTCGACTCCGGACTCATCTATCGGTTGAAGGAGGATGGAACTCTACTCGATAGCTACGACCATGGCCTCGCGGGTCGGCAGTCCAAAGGGCTTGCTCCCGTTGTTGACGACGGCCGCCGCGCGGACATTACCGATCCGGTTTTTGACACGACGAACGCTGCAACCTGGGGGCTCACCCAACCCGAGCGCCGCGTTGCGGGCATGGCGATGTACCAGGGTCGGCTCTTCTACGCGGTCGTCGGCGGTCAGCAGATCTGGTCGGTTGGAATCACCGCCAGCGGCAGCTTCGCCAACGATGCCCGATGGGAACTCGATGTGTCAGGCTTGGCCGGCCCGGGGCCGATCACCGACATGATATTCGACGCGGATGGCCAGATGGTCCTGGCGCAGCGCGGTGAGCCCCGTAACTCTTACGATTTTTCCCTGTTTTCCGAGCCCGGCAAATCAAGCGTAGTGCGCTATCGCAAAGAGGCCCCGGACGATCCGGCTACAGCCAGTGTCTGGTCTGCTGATCGCAGCGAGAATGCGGTCGGCATGCAACCCGACCATCGCTGGGCCAGCGGTGGCATTGCCCTCGGCTATCGTCACGACGAGCAGGGCGCGCTGCGCGCGGGAACGTGCGGTAGTATGCTGTGGTCCACCGGCGACAGGCTGCGGCCGAGCGGTCCGGTGCCAAGCCCCAATGATGTCCATGGCCTGCAGGGGAACGACATCGGTGCGAGACGACCCGACAATGCCCCACCCACGCGGAGCTATTTCGTCGACTACGATCAGATGTTCGGTGACGCCGAGAAAGCTGGCCATGTTGGCGACGTCGAGATTTGGCAGCCCTGCGGCGGACCCGACTTTGCAGAGTCGGGCCCGGGTCTTCTGCCACCCGGATATCTGCCGCCCGGTGACCAACCACCAGCCGACTTCCCCGACCCTACGTACCCCTTCAATACGAATCTTGAACTGACAAAGAATGCGACGGGGCCATGCTTTGCCTGGGCCGGTGGCTGGGCCTGCCGTTACGACATCCGCATTCGCAACACGGGCCCCGACGTCTACTGGGCACCGATCGTCATCGCCGATCATCTGCCGGGTGCTCCAGCCGGGGCCGTGATGGGGTTCGGCGCCTCGCCGTCGTGGACGTGCTGGAATGCCGGTGCTGCCTCCTATGGATGCTGGCGTCCCACCACGTTCCTGGCTCCAGGTGCGAGCGTATGGCTCACGGCATTTGCGTGGGTCCCAGCGAGTTATCCGCTCTGCCACTTACCCAACATCGCCGAAATCAAGTGGGCACCGGGCGGTTCGCTATGGAACACCAATCTCCTCGACGACATCGACGATGCGACAGCCATGATCCCGGCTGCCAACTGCCCACCGCCCGGTGGCAACACGAATCTGCGTCTACAAAAGGTCGCCGATCCTGCAGCCTGCACCAAGGATGGCGGTAATTTCCTCTGCCGCTACCGCCTGACCGTCACTAACACCGGGCCGGGCGTCTACAACGGTGATATCGTTGTCCGAGATAAGCCGCCGGTTGGCACCGCAGCACTGTTCGGCGCCGGCTGGGACTGCGTCCCCGCAGACGGCTACAATTGCTCCAAGCCAGCAGCGGTACTTAATCCGGGACAGGATGCCAACATGTGGATGTTGGTCATCGTTCCCGCAGCCCAGGCGCAGAGCAACGCCTGTCAGATCGAGAATAAGGCCCGAATCCTGGCGGCGGCCGGCGGCACGCCCAAGAACACCAACCCGCTTGATGACGCCGATGCCGCAACGGCGACGATCCCGGCCGAGTTCTGCCAGCCACCGGCAGTTCTTGCGCAATGTCCGGCCGGATTCCAGTTGAAGGATGGTGCCTGCGCCAAAAGGCAGGGTGGCGGTTCGCCTCCCGTCGTCGTGCCGCCACGCAAAACCCCGGAACGTATGCCAGACCGACCCGAGCGTCCGCAAGTTTGCCCCGAAGGTACGATCGGCACGTTCCCGAACTGCCGGCGCCCGGAGAGGCCGGACCAATCTGACCGTCCGAAAGTCTGCCCTAATGGCACAGTTGGCACTTTCCCGAACTGCCGGCGCCCGGAGAGGCCGGACCAATCTGACCGTCCGAAAGTCTGCCCTAATGGCACAGTTGGCACCTACCCGAATTGCCGCCGCCCCGAGAGACCGGACAAGCCCGAGCGCCCGAAAGTTTGCCCGCAAGGAACGACCGGAGCGTTTCCGAACTGCCGCAAGGTTCCGAGCGTTCGGAACTGCCCCCAAGGCTCGATCGGAAGGCCTCCAAATTGCCGACCGCTTTCGATCTTAAGTGCACCCAAGTTCAAGCCGCTGCAGAACCAGCCCAGTCCTTCACGGTCCAACCAGCGGTAAGTAAATTGTAGACAAGGTGTGGACGGCCCGTGCCCACCACGGGCCGTTCTCTATCAACGTGATCCGAAGTATAAATTGACGTCTGATGCCTGACGGAACTCTCCCAAAACCGGACGTGTTTGGCGGCGACCTACGCGCCGCCGATCGAGCCGCACGCGACGGCAGCTATTGGGATTGAACGTCGTGTGGCCCGGGCCGCTGACCGCGACATTCCGACAAAGGAAGACCAGTGGGCACCGGGCACCTTCACGGGCGGAACAAGGATGGACAAAATGTTGACGGACGAAATCGTACGTTATGGGGCGGCGGATACGCTAAAATGGATAGGTGCACTCAATGCGAAGGCACCGCTTTTACCGACGTGCTCGCGACGAAACTGATCCAGATCAGCCTGGATTGTACGGGCGACGGGGCAGCGCAGGGCGCGGCTGGTCGAGTGGACACGCGGCCCAATAATTCGCCACCAGACTTGTGAGTTTGAACAAATGCCGAACCGCTCTCACCGGTGGCCAAGCACGAAATCGAGCTGAATATCCGTCCGTACACCCACGGGACTCCAGCGGGACCCGGGACGGTCGGGACACAGAGCCAACTTGTCACATCATTACAAGTCATTGATTTATACACGAAAAAGTGGTTGCTGGGCATGCATCAGCGAGTGCCGCACCTCCCTCGGTTGCGGTTTCCGGCATGACACTGCCCATGGTCGCTGGAAAGTCCACGATATCGAGCATTTCGTCAGTCGCCCGTCTGCAATGGGCGACGACTGGCAAAATATTGGCACCCAGCTGAGGATCGATCACAAGATCGGCCACCAAAACGGCCAAACTGACTGGAGCAGCCAAATATTCCCGTGTAGTGTGAGCAGCTTGCGCACCAACATGATCGGCCAAAATGCCCTTGGAGACACCCTTTCGGATCGAGCCTGCGCTGCTTGAGCATCCATCCGCCCAGATTGCGGACGTTGTTGCCGAAATTGCAGCAGCCTCAGTGATGCTTGGTCATGCGCTGCATCCTAAAACCGCTGCCAACCTGGCCGATCTCGTGCGGATGATGAATTGCTACTACAGCAACCTGATCGAGGGGCACGATACGCGCCCGCGCGAGATCGAACGCGCGATGACGGGCGACATGGACCAGAATGAAGAGCGCCGCAATCTGCAGCGCGAAGCGATTGCACATATTCGGGTGCAAACCGAGATCGATCGCCTCGCTGGCGCGGGCCTATTACCTGAACCCGCATCCGAAGAATTCATCCGCCGGCTGCACCGGGAGTTCTATGCGGGTGCGCCTCACGACATGTTGCGTATCCGCGGCGCCGGGCAGGAATTCGTGATGGTGCCTGGCGAATGGCGTTCGGAGCCAGCCCATGACAATGCGGTCGGTCGGCATGTGCCGCCGTCAAGCGGTCGCGTCGCTACCTTCATGGCGGCCTTTGAGGATCGCTATCGGCTGGAAAAACTGGGCACGGCGTCGCGCATTATCGCCATTCCTGCGGCGCACCATCGGCTGAATTACATCCATCCATTTCCGGATGGCAATGGCCGTGTGAGCCGGTTGATGGGCCATGCCATGTGTCTAAAGGTCGGCATTGGCGCCCATGGACTGTGGTCAATTTCGCGCGGTCTCGCGCGCGGGCTAGAGAGCCGCCTCGACTACAAACGGATGATGGATCACGCCGACATGCCGCGGCAGGGCGAGCGTGACGGACGCGGCAATCTTTCAGAACGCGCATTGGAAGAATTCACACTTTGGTTCTTGAAGGTCTGCCTCGACCAGATCACCTTCATGATTAGCCTCTTCGACATCGCCGCGCTCGACCGGCGCTTGAAAGCGCTCGTTGAAAAATCAGACGGCATGAAACCAGAGGCAAGCAAGTTGCTGACCGAAGCGCTGATACGAGGCGAGATCGAACGCGGCGATTGTGCGCGCATCACCGGCCTTCCCGAACGCACCGCGCGCCGTGTTCTCAACGACACCATCAAATCCGGGTTGCTTGCATCCAGCACACCCAAGGGTCCCGTCTCACTGCGCTTCCCAACGGACGTGCTGGAAGTCTTGTTTCCGCGCCTCTATCCGGCGGTATGACGCCCGGTAATAACGTGACCGTATCTTGAATTTGAAAGTCGATGCTTTGGCCGGCATCGTCAAATGTGCGATAATCGCGGTTGGGTTCCCTCACGACGGCATCTTGCGAAGCCTCAGCGCGCGACGACGTCGACACAATCGGTGATGCCGACCACCTTGCCGACGTAGGCAGCCCAAGCCTTGAACGCTGCCGCTTGGTCTTGCGCAAATTTCGCGGACGTAGGCTCTGCTCGTGATACTCGCCTTGATGGGTGTCACGTGGTTGAGACACCGGCTAATGATCCGCTCGTCGACCCTGAGCCGCGCCATCCCGGTCGCGCATGTCCGTCGCAGATCGTGAATGACGAACGGCGGCATCTTCAACAACGGCTCTGTTGGAACCATCTTCATCACCCGTCTGCCGTCCACCACTTCGAATGACCGCTTGCGGCCTTCCAGAGCCCTTCGCAGGGCCTTGTCGATGTTTCGCTCATCGAAGGGCGCGTCTGTTCGCTCGCTAGGGAACACATACATCGCTGAGTCCGATAATGCGACGGCGCGCGTACACAAATGTGCGGCCAATGGCGAGAGCTCGACCGTATGCGGGGCGCTATTCTTAGTCCGCCCGCGAACGAGCTTGCCCTTAACTGTCTTGTCTCCCGGCAGATTGAACGTGGGCCGATCACTATCGAGGCCAGCCAACTCTGTTTTGCGTGCTCCAACGATCTCCATCTTGCGGCAGCCGGTCAAAAGCAGCAGCTTCACCATGATCCGACGAGGCTCGTCGGGGAAGATGGCAGGCAATGCGTGCCACAGCTGAGCGATCTCGTCGTCGCAGAGATAGCGGTCGCGGCTTTCATTGCCGTGGTACTTTGGCAATTTGGCTGCTGGGTTGTCGCGCTCGATTTTGCCGTGCTCGATCGCCCAGTTGAAGATCCCCGAGATCAGCGTGCCGACCTTGTCCGCCTGTCGGGAGGGGGGGGGAGAGCCGCGACCAGCGACTGCCCCGACGACTTCCATGACATGTCCGCGCCGAACCTTGTCGACCTCGGTCATGGCGAGGGCCGTGTCATGCCCCTCGACATTCGTCAACACATCGACCTCTAGCGTTCGCTGATCCTGCTCCCATGTCTTGCGCTTGAACTTGGCGTAATCCTGCAGCCACATCAGCGCGATGAGCATCAGAATTCGCACGGTAATATTCACACAAATTTCAAACAATGGGTTTGGTGAATTCGATTCCCCAGGAGGCTTGGCGCTTGGAGAATGGGGACATCGACTCGGTGCGGATGCTATTTCGCCGTCCGAACCTACTGGCGAACCCACTGGCCGTCAAAAGACGCACCGTTCCCACAAAGGTCAGGCTTGCATTCGCTGGTCGTTGTAACGTTCACAGCCGTTGTCCCCGGAACCCGGGAAATGCGCACCTCACATTTCTTCGGGTCGTCCAGTATCGCGATCAGTTCATCCCGATCGGCGCGCCAGGCACCTAGGCCAACCCCACAGACTGCAGTCGTGCTATGCCGCACGGTCTCGATGCCGACATAAGAGGGACCGTCGTGGGGCTCCAGGATGGTCATGACGCCATCGGTTCCCTTGGCGCGCAGCTTGTATTCGCCCGAGAGTGCCGCGCCGCCAGCGCCGCCAACCACTTTCTTCCAATCGCACTCAAAATTTGTCGGAATGTCCGTCAACTTGGCGGCTGCCATGCAGGCGGCCGTGGTAGCGCGTGGGTTGGCGGGCGATGCCTTATCCGAAGCATCCGCTGCCGTGTTGCCGCCAGCGAGCGGCAAGGACGTGTCAGGCGTCGTGCACCCCGCTTTACCCTTAACTGCCACTCGGAACATGAGCTTGCCGTCTTTGACCACAGTCAGCTTACCTGATTCAATTTCAACCGCGCCGAGTTTCATTTCGGCAAGCTTGACTTCCAGAATGACAAACTCGTTTGGTTCGGGGAGCTGGTAAAGCTGGTGTTCGAAAACGTTGTAGCCTGTCGTTTTCCCACCGGTCGCCACACGCTTCAGCACAGTGATCTGACCACCAATTTTTATCCGGGCCTGTTGCCGGACGTGATTTTGACCAATGAGCCACTCATCGAACAGGTACGCGTACTTGTCTTGCGCAGGGTTGCGATCGTGTTGCCAGATCAGCACCTTGCAACCGCTGTGGCGGTCAACATCGGATCTTTCGAAAAGCTCGAGATCGACGTCTTTGGGTGGGGCTTGTGCCAATCCCGGAGACAACGGCAGCAGTAAGCTGAAGGCAACGAATCCAGCAAAGCCACGCAGTGGCGATTGGCATTGGAGCATCGTCAGTCCTCGTGGAGCAATTCGTTCATTACGGTGACGCTGATAAGGCCCCGCTAGGTCACTTCGCCTTGTAGACCAGGGGGAAGTCCTGTGGGTTCAGTTTCCGACCGTCGCATTTGGCCTTCTCGCGAAATTCGACGAGCCGAAACCCACCCTCGTCTGTCAATTGATACCGTTCAAACTGACCGCAATCTGAGCCGTTGCCTTCTGTATATACGGCGGTCACCGTCCGCGTTTTCATGTCCCATTTCGGGTCCATCAATGCATGATCGCCAAGCCCTCGGCTGACGCCTTTGGGCAGAGTCAAGGTCAGGAATTTGTAGTCGGCCGAAGGGTCAGGAATGTAAACCAGCGCGTAAACAACCGAAAACTTCGTGCCATAATCGCCGCAGGGCAACTGCCAGATCGCTGATTCCTCAGAGAGCTGGAATGCCGTCACGCCCTTTTGCAACGTGGCCGGCTCGCAGCCGAACTGCTTCTTGGCCGCGTCCGTCATTTTGGCTGGGACTTGCGCGCGACGTACGGGGTAGCGCTCGAACATGCCCGGTCCGACTTCGCCAGCCGGTGGGTTCGCAGCCGGTACCGACGCGACCTTTTCCGCAAGCGGAGCGGCCTCAGACCTGCGAGGTGGTGCGGACTTTCGGCCGGTGTCGGGCGCGGCGGGCGTCATGCAGCCAGCGTTGCCTTTGACGGACGCACGGAACGGCGGCTTTCCATCCATGATGACAGTCAACTTGCCAGCTTCGACGTCGACTGCCTCGCCCTCTGGTTCGGCAAGCTTGAGTTCAAGCACAACGAACTCGTTAGCGGTCGGTAGTTGGTAGAGCTGGAACTCGTAAAGATCGTACCCCGTCGTCTTGCCACCTTTCGCAACGCGCTTCAGCGTTTTGTCGACACCGCTAATCTTGATGCGCGCTGGCTGACGATTGAAAGTCTGTCCGACCAGGGTTTCGGCGAACAGGTATGCGAACTTGTCCGTTTCAGGATCACGGTTGTGCTGCCACAACACGACCGTGCAACCCTTGCTGCGGTCGACTTCGGACTTTTCAAAGAGTTCCAAGTCGACGTCTTTGGGTGAGGTCTGTGCAGATCCTGGGGACGTGCTCGCCAGGAGACCGCAGGCAAGGAGCAGTGTAAGTCCGCGTTTGAACATCGTCAGCCCCCGAGTTGACGCCGATAGTGATTGCTGCAGCAAAGTCGTCGAAGTCATGCGGTCACGCAAACGGTTTTCCGACCTGCACCAACAGATATCATGAGGTTTCAAATCGCCGTCGGATCGACACTACTGCCTTCGACTGGAGTTCTGTATGACCATGACCATCCCAACCATGCGGCCCATTCGGCAAGTACGTTCTCGACGCCACGCAACAGAAACTGGCGGAAGCCTCGTCCCGGTTTGATCTGCCCGGATCTGCCCGGATCTGCCCGAGTACCCGCTTGACGATCTGCTCTCTTAGTCTGTACCGACTGCTCTATTCCGCCGTTTTTAGCTATAACCGCGTCGCTTTTGTCAATGGCCCGCCGATCCTCCGGTTGACCTCGCCTGGATGCTTGGCGCGGCCGTTCGCGCGGCGGCCTTGGCTTCCGCCTCCAAGTTAGCCTTTGCCGCCCGTATCTTGGCGAGCCGCTTCGTTTTACCGGCGATCCAAGCGGGGCAACTCGTCGCCGCGCTTGGCGCCGTGCTTCGCGTTCTCCTCGGCATGATGAACCGCGACAAGTGATCCTTGGCCACGAAATCCTGCACGCCAGGTGGCAGAAACTGCGGCTGATCGAACTTCCAGAGGCGAAAATGCTTGCTCATGACAATAGAAAGAATCACTCTCAATCTACGAGCAACCGACTACTGGGGCGGGCTCATCTGGGACGGGCTCATCTGGGACGGGCTCATAGCGTAGCGTATCTGACGTTTGGTTCCCGCTTGAGGCTTGTCCGTCAACCAAACGTCAGATGAAAAAACGACACTAGAATTGTACACTAGAATCATACGCTTGCCCGTGTTCCTTAAGGTTTCCGACATTTGGTCACAACCGTGCTGCAGAGTGAACCAAATGTAGCAACCGGAACAGTAGTGTAACGGTGGATCATAGGGCGTTTGGGCAATTGCGATGGCCGTCAAGAAAAGTCCAGACGCGAACCTGCCGGGGCATCCGGCCGAAGAGAGCCTGGCGACCGGATCAGGCGCGCCTCAGGTCGTGGCCAAAAGCCTGGAGCAGGTGATCGGAGCGCGGGTTCGCGACAGCCGCAAATCTGCGGGTCTGACGTTGTCGGAATTGGCGCAAGCTGCCGAAATATCGACTGCCATGCTCTCGCGCATCGAGACAGGTCAGATCTCGCCATCGTTGGGTACACTCCAACTGTTGTCGGGCGCCATCAACATGCCGCTCTCGACGTTGCTGGCGTCACTCGAAGAAAGTCGCGGCTGCACATATGTGAAAGCCGGGCACGGTGTCTCCATCAGCCGTCGAGGAACCAAGGTTGGGCATCAGTACATCATGCTGGGCCAGCCACTGAGCGGACCCGTTGCCGTCGAGCCGTATCTGATCATCCTCGATCAATCCGCCGAGCCCTATACCAATTTTCGACACGAAGGCATCGAGTACCTTTATATGCTGACCGGCCAAGTCGACTATCGACACGGCGATCGCAGCTACGCACTCGCGCCCGGCGACAGCCTGATGTTCGACAGTGCCGAGTTTCACGGTCCAGAGGTCCTGCGAACGCTACCTGCGACTTACCTTTCCATTATTATTTACGCGCGATCTTGACGTCGCAATTGACAGGTGGCGCGCGTTCAATGTAAATATTTTTGCGTGCGACGCAAAATGGGTGCGCTTCCGATGTGTGGAATTGTCGGTCTCTACTTAAAGGATACCAAGCTTGAGCCGCAGCTTGGCTCGCTGACGTCCGAAATGCTGGCCACGATGTGCGAACGCGGCCCCGATTCCGCAGGTTTTGCAGTCTACGGCGCGGCAGTCGAAGGGGAACTCAAGATCACGGTCCAGTCGGCGGACCCTGCCGCTGACTTCCCCGCGCTTGCCATGGCGGTAGAGGCGGAGTACGGGCGCCCGGTGCGCATCGACGAACGCGCGACACACGCGGTCGTCCATGTTCCTGCAGACGCGCTCGGCACAGTGAAAAACGTCGTTTCACAGCACTGTCCAACAATCCGGATCATGGGGATCGGCGAGGCCATCGAAATCTACAAGGAAGTCGGCTTGCCGACTGCCGTGGCATCTCGATTTGCGCTGTCTGAAATGTCCGGTACGCACGCGATCGGCCACACGCGAATGGCGACCGAATCTGCGGTGACAACCAGCGGTGCGCATCCGTTCTCGACTGGTCTGGACCAGTGCCTCGTGCATAACGGTTCGCTGTCCAACCACCACAACTTGCGGCGCGTGCTCCACCGCGAGGGCATGAGTTTCCAGACCGACAACGACTCCGAGGTGGCCGCCGGCTATCTCTCCTGGCGCATGCAGCAGGGGCTCAACCTGCAACAAGCGCTCGAGAAAAGCCTCGATGATCTCGATGGTTTCTTTACGTTCGTGGTGGGTACGAAAACCGGCTTCGCAGTTCTGCGCGATCCCATCGCCTGCAAGCCAGCAGTCTTGGCTGAAACAGACAGTTACGTCGCCTTCGGCTCTGAATATCGCGCGTTGGCAGGCCTACCCGGCATCGAAGACGCCAAGGTCTGGGAGCCCGAACCGGCAACCGTCTACTTTTGGGGGCGCTGAGCATGCCAACGCTCGACCTCGCACTATCTTCGTTGCGCGACCTGAACGGCGCGCTGCAAACCCATACGGACGGAAGCAACGACACGGCTTTCGAGGTATTGAACCCCCGCGGTCAACATGCCGTCGCCGTGGGCGTGAACGCACCCGTCACCATCGATGTTCGAGGCAGTGTCGGCTATTATTGTGGCGGCATGAACCAGCAAGCGCGCATCACGGTCCATGGCTCGGCTGGCCCCGGCGTTGGCGAGAACATGATGTCGGGCACTGTCACCGTGCGCGGTGATGCCAGCCAGTATGCCGGTGCGACAGGACGCGGTGGGCTGCTTGTCATCGATGGAAATGCCTCGTCACGCTGCGGCATCTCGATGAAAGGGATCGACATTGTGGTGCGCGGCAACGTTGGCCACATGTCGGCCTTCATGGCGCAAGCCGGTAATCTCGTTGTGCTCGGCAACGCAGGAGAAGCGCTAGGCGACAGCATTTATGAGGCACGATTGTTCGTGCGTGGCGACGTTACAAGCCTCGGGGCGGACTGCATCGAGAAAGACATGCGGCCTGAGCATCATGAGGCGCTTGCGCGTTTGCTAGACGATGCCGGTATCACCGGCGTCGCAACCACTGAGTTCCGTCGCTACGGATCAGCCCGGCGTCTTTATACTTTCAATATCGACAATGCGGATGCCTACTGATGAGCTATCGCACGCCGCCGACCACGCCCCGCAAGTCCGCAACCTTCGACGATTACACGTTGTCGGAAATCCGCCGCGCGGCCGCAACTGGGATCTATGATATTCGTGGCGGCGGCGCAAAACGGCGCTTGCCCCACTTCGACGACCTGTTGTTCCTTGGCGCGTCGATGTCGCGATATCCGCTTGAAGGCTACCGGGAGAAGTGCGCCACCAACGTCGTGCTCGGCACCCGTCATGCCAAGACGCCGATCGAACTTAAGATCCCGATTACGATCGCTGGCATGAGCTTCGGCTCGCTATCGGCCAACGCCAAGGAAGCGCTTGGGCGCGGGGCAACGCTGTCTGGCACATCGACCACGACTGGTGATGGCGGCATGACGAACGAAGAACGTCAACATTCACAGTTGCTGGTCTATCAGTATCTCCCATCGCGGTACGGCATGAATCCAGACGATCTTCGCCGCGCCGACGCCATCGAGGTCGTTGTCGGACAAGGTGCCAAGCCAGGCGGTGGCGGCATGCTGCTTGGCCAAAAAATTTCCGACCGCGTGGCAGAGATGCGAACGCTCCCTAAAGGCATCGATCAGCGTTCGGCCTGCCGTCATCCCGATTGGACTGGCCCAGACGATCTTGAAATCAAGATTCTAGAGTTACGCGAGATCACCGGTTGGGAAAAGCCAATCTATGTCAAGATTGGAAGTTCGCGGCCTTACTATGATGTGGCGCTGGCCGTGAAGGCTGGCGCCGATGTCGTCGTCGTCGACGGCATGCAAGGCGGCACGGCGGCGACCCAGGAAGTGTTTATCGAACACGTCGGCATTCCAACGCTTGGCTGCATTCGTCCAGCCGTGAAAGCGTTGCAGGACTTGGGGCTGCACCGCAAAGTGCAGCTCATCGTGTCAGGCGGCATTCGCTCGGGGGCCGATGTCGCTAAGGCGTTAGCGCTGGGGGCCGATGCGGTCTCGATCGGGACGGCCGCCTTGGTCGCGATCGGTGACAACGATCCGCAGTACGAGGCCGAATACCAGCAACTTGGCACCACCGCTGGCGCCTACGACGACTGGCATGAAGGTCGCGACCCGGCCGGCATCACAACGCAAGATCCCGTGCTGTCTCAGCGCCTCGATCCAGCGCGCGCCGGCCGCCTGCTGGCGAATTACCTCAAGGTGATGACGCTCGAAGCGCAGACGATTGCGCGCGCCTGCGGTCATAACCACGTCCACAATCTCGAGCCGGAAGACCTGTGTGCCCTCACCATCGAGGCCGCCGCCATGGCGCACGTCCCGCTCGCTGGCACGACGTGGATACCGGGCACGGGTGGCTGCTAGATGCCGGATTGGTGGACGCGTTTTCAGTTGCGCCGCGAGCGGGAAAGAACCAGCGTAATGAGCTTTGATCTGTCTGCAATCGCTAAAGAACGCGGCATTCGATACTTTCTGATTTCCTACACCGATCTGATGGGCGGCCAGCGCGCTAAGCTCGTGCCAACGTCCGCCATTTCAGACATGCAGAAAGACGGCGCGGGTTTCGCGGGTTTTGCCACGTGGCTCGATATGTCGCCCGCTGACCCCGATCTGCTGGCGATGCCCGATGGTGCCGGCATGATCCAGTTGCCATGGAAAAGAGAGGTCGCGTGGCTCCCGGCCGATCTCACCATGGGCAATGCCCCGGTTGGTCAGGCCCCACGCGTCGTCCTGAAGCGCGCGGTCCAGTCGTTCGCCGAGCAAGGGCTCAGCTTGAAGTCTGGCGTCGAATGCGAGTTTTTTCTGATTAATGCCGACGGCAGCGCAATCGCCGATGACAAGGATAATGCGGTCAAGCCGTGCTATGATCAGCAAGCGCTAATGCGCCGTTATGATGTGATCGCCGAGATTTGCGACTACATGTTGGAATTGGGTTGGGGCGCTTACCAGAACGACCACGAAGACGCTAACGGCCAGTTCGAAATGAATTGGCATTACGCCGACTGCCTCGTCACAGCCGACCGTCATTCGTTCTTCAAGTTCATGGTCAAGTCGGTCGCCGAAAAGCATGGGCTAAGGGCGACCTTCATGCCCAAGCCGTTCTCCAACTTGACCGGCAATGGGTGCCACGTCCATGTCTCGGTCTGGGACCCAAGCGGTAATCGCAATTTGTTCGCCGATGACAGCAATGAGTTGGGTTTATCCGCCGGAGCCTACGCCTTTCTAGGCGGCATCCTGCGCCACGCGGGAGGCTTGGCTGGGATCACCAACCCCACAGTCAATTCCTACAAACGGATCAACGCGCCGCGCACCATTTCGGGCGCCACCTGGTCGCCCAACACGGTCACCTGGACGGGAAACAACCGGACCCACATGGTCCGTGTGCCGGCTCCTGGCCGGTTCGAGATCCGGCTCCCCGACGGCGCTGCAAACCCGTATCTCTTGCAAGCCGCCCTGCTTTCGGCCGGTAGTACTGGCATGGCCACCAAGGCTGACCCCGGCCCGCGCTACGACATCGACATGTACGAGCAGGGCCATACCGTGAAGAATGCGCCAAAGCTTCCGCTCAACTTGCTTGACGCGATTCGTGGCTTTGAGCGCGACGAGGTATTGACGGGTGCGCTCGGGGCTGAATTCTCGAAGTCATACGTCAAGATGAAGACGATCGAGTGGAATGCCTACAGCGCGCATCTTTCGGAGTGGGAGCGGCAGAACACCCTCGATGTTTGAGCAATCCGATCGGTATTCTTTGTTCACCCTGTTGAGGGAGGGGCTGCGCGGACACACGGGTTGGCGTCCGGCGTGGCGCGACGCCGCCCCACAACCAGCCTACGATATTGTGATCGTCGGCGGTGGAGGCCACGGCCTGGCAACCGCTTACTATCTCGCCAAAACGTACAACCGAATCAAGATTGCCGTGGTCGAGAAAGGCTGGATCGGTGGCGGCAATGTCGGCCGAAACACCACGATCATTCGCTCTAATTACCTGCTGCCCGCCAACATTCCATTCTACGAAACGTCGCTCAAGCTGTGGGAAGGACTAGAACAAGACCTCAACTACAATGCGATGATCAGCCAGCGCGGCGTCGTGAACCTCTACCACTCCGATGCCCAGCGAGACGCTTACGTCAGGCGCGGCAATGCCATCCTCATGCATGGCGCTGACGCTGAGCTCCTCGACGAGGCTGGCGTTCGCCGGATGCTGCCGTTTCTCGATTTCGACGGCGCGCGGTTTCCGATCACGGGCGCCTTGCTCCAGCGGCGAGGTGGGACCGTTCGGCACGATGCGGTCGCATGGGGCTACGCGCGCGCCGCCGATCGGCTCGGGGTCGACATCATACAAAATTGCGAAGTCACCGGTTTTCGGATCGAGGACGGCAAGGTCACGGGCCTCGATACCACGCGCGGACATATTGGAGCGGCCAAGGTCGGGCTGGCGTGTGCAGGGCGCACATCGCAGGTTGCGGCCATGGCGGGGCTTCGACTGCCGATCGAAAGCCACGCGTTGCAAGCCTTCGTCAGCGAAGCAATCAAACCGTTTATCGATACGGTCGTCACGTTTGGGGCCGGCCATTTCTATATCAGTCAGTCCGACAAAGGCGGGCTTGTGTTCGGTGGCGATATAGAAGGCTACAATAGTTACGCTTCACGTGGCAATCTGCCCGTGATCGAGGACGTATGCGAATGCGGTATGGCATTGATACCAAGTCTCGGTCGGCTGCGAATCGTGCGGCACTGGGGCGGCATCATGGATATGACCATGGACGGCAGCCCGATTATCGATCGCACACCCGTCGAAGGCCTCTATCTCAATGGCGGGTGGTGCTACGGCGGCTTCAAGGCTACCCCGGCATCGGGACTTTGCTTTGCCCACCTGATCGCAACCGGCGAGCCGCACGCTGTCGCAAGCGCCTACCGGCTCGATCGCTTTGCAACTGGTCATCTGATCGACGAAAAAGGAATGGGGCCGCACCCGCAGCTCCATTAGTGACCCATCATGCGCATTCCGTGTACTTACTGCGGCAATCGACAATTGGACGAATTCACGTACTTCGGGGACGCGACCGTGCGTCGACCCGATTCCGAGGCGGCCGATGCCCTGCCAGCGTTCGTCTCGTACGTTTATGATCGCACCAACCCGACCGGCCCACACCGTGAACTCTGGTACCATGGCCTAGGCTGCCGCCAATGGCTCGTTGTCACACGCGATATCACCACGCACGAAGTGTTAGGCGCGCAACCTGCCCGCGATGTTGCGAGCCGATCCGCGGTGAGCGCTAAGCCAGCAGAGGCTCCTGCGTCATGACCAGCCTCAGACGACCAACCGGCGGCGATATCGACCGCCAGACGACGTTGCGTTTCACGTTCGACGGCACGGAATACGCTGGCCACCCAGGCGATACGTTAGCGTCGGCCTTGCTGGCAAACGGCGTGAAGCTTGTCGGCCGCTCGTTCAAATATCACCGCCCGCGCGGCGTCCTGACGGCCGGTTCTGAGGAACCCAACGCGCTTGTGGAATTGCGTCTCGGATCAGCCCGAGAACCAAACACACGTGCAACCGTCGTTGAACTTTATGACGGCCTCGACGCCCGAAGCCAGAACCGCTGGCCATCGCTCAAATACGACGCTCTTGCGATCAACTCGCTCGCGGCTCCGATGCTGGTTGCCGGTTTCTACTATAAAACCTTCATGTGGCCGGCCGCGTTCTGGGAGCGCGTCTACGAGCCGCTGATCCGCCGGGCTGCAGGTATGGGGCGGGCTGCCACGGAACCTGATCCTGACAGCTATGAGAAAGTTTCGGCTCACTGCGACGTGCTCATCGTCGGTGGCGGACCGGCGGGATTGAGCGCAGCGCTTGCCGCAGCCCGATCGGGCGCACGTGTGATCCTCGCCGACGAGGGGTTTCGGCTGGGCGGCCAGTCGGTGGCCAGTTCTGCCGCACTCGATAATGGTTCCGTGAGCGACTGGATCGCTCGCGCTGAAGCTGAGCTGCACGCATTGCCGAATAATCGGGTCTTGAAGCGAACTACCGTCTTCGGTGTCTACGACAGCGCAACCTACGGCGCCGTTGAACGCGTCAGTGATCACCTGCCGACGCGGATGCCCGGTCACCCGCGACAACGATTGTGGAGGATCGTGGCGCGCCAAACGGTTCTCGCCTCCGGCGCAACCGAGCGCCCTATCGCGTTCGGCAACAATGACCTGCCAGGCGTGATGCTTGCCTCAGCGGTCAAAACCTACGTCGACCGGTTTGCCGTGCAAATCGGACAACAAGCGGTTGTTTTCACCAACAACAGCAGTGCGGCCTCGACCATCGCCGCGCTGCATCGCGGCGGCGTCTCGATCGCAGCTATCGTCGATGCGCGACTGCAGCCCGACGCCAGCATCACGGCATCCGCACAAGCTGCGGGCGCGCCGCTCCTCGCCGGTGCGGAGGTGATCGACGCTCACGGCGGCTACGAACTCCGCGCGATCACGGTTCGTAGCCGTGAGGGTCGCTATCAAACCATGAACATCGACTGCGATCTGCTGGCCGTATCGGGTGGCTGGAACCCGAACCTTCAACTCACAACCCATCTTGGCGGGCGGCCGATCTGGAACGACACCATCGCGGCATTTGTCCCCGACAAACTGCCACCGGGTATCTTGGTCGCTGGCGGTGCCGCGGGGCGCTATGATCTCACCGACGCCGTCGCCGATGGCCAACGCGCCGGTGCCCGGTCAGCAGAACTCTGCGGGTTAACAGCCGCGCTGCCAATCGACATCGATTCCGCGAACAACTATGCGATCGAGCCATTGTGGCGGGTCACAGGCGGCAAAGGTAAGGCCTTTGTCGATTTCCAGAACGACGTCACCGCCAAGGACATCGAAATCGCAAATCGCGAAGGCTTCAGTGCCGTCGAGCATCTGAAGCGCTACACCACGCTTGGGATGGCAACCGACCAGGGCAAGACGTCGGGCGTCGTCGGCATGGGCATCCTGGCCGAACACAGCGGCCGCACACTCGCCGAAACGGGCGTCACCGTCATGCGTCCGCCGTACACGCCGGTGGCTATCGGCGCGCTCGCCGGCCACCACCGCGGCCCCGACTTCAAGCCGAAGCGCTTGCCGCCATCTTACGCCTGGGCTAGCGAACAGGGCGCCGTGTTCGTCGAAACCGGACTGTGGATGCGGCCCCAATACTTTCCAAAGCCCGGCGACAAAGACTGGCTGGATGCCGCCGTCCGCGAGGTGGCCGGGGTGCGCTCCGCTGTCGGCGTTTGCGACGTTTCGACTTTGGGCAAGATCGACATCCAGGGTGCGGACGCGGCGAAGTTTCTCGACGGCGTTTATGCAAATACGTTTTCAACGCTGCCCATCGGCCGCGCCCGTTACGGGATCATGCTGCGTGAAGACGGCTTCGTACTCGACGACGGCACGACGGCGCGCTTTGGGCCTCATCATTTCGTGATGACGACAACCACCGCCAATGCAGCCCGTGTGATGATGCACCTCGAATACTGCCATCAGTGGCTGTGGCCGCAGCTCGATGTCCGCATGGTGGCTGTCTCCGACCAATGGGCGCAGTATGCAGTCGCTGGTCCGCGTTCGCGAGAGCTGTTGGAGCGGATCGCCGATCCCGGCATTGACCTCTCGAATGCGGCGTTCTCTTACATGTCGGCTGCAGAAATCAGCATTTGCAGCGGCCTTACGGCCCGCCTCTTTCGATTGTCGTTCAGCGGTGAACTCGCTTACGAGATCGCTGTTCCAGCGCGCTACGGCGATGACTTGATGCGCAGATTGATAAGCGCTGGAGCGACGCTGGGCGTCATGCCGTATGGGTCCGAAGCACTCGGTATCATGCGGATTGAAAAGGGGCATGCGGCGGGCGCCGAGCTCAACGGAACAACCACGGCGTCCGATCTCGGGCTCGGTGCGCTCGTCTCGACTAAGAAAGACTGCATCGGCCGCGTGCTGTCAGGCCGCCCGGCGCTGGTAGCGCCGGATCGCCCGGTTCTGGTTGGCATCAAGCCGGACGACCCGTCCGAGCGATTGCGAGGTGGCGCCCATATGGTGCGGGTTGGAACCGCCGTCACAGCGGCCAATGACGAAGGTTACGTCACGTCGACCGCCTATTCGCCGACGCTGGGCCATTGGATCGGACTTGCTTTCCTAAAGAGCGGCCGCGACCGCCATGGCGAAAAGGTAATGGCCGCCAGCCCCATCCACGGCGAGAGCGTTACGGTCGAGGTCGTGCCGCCGGTCTTTGTCGACCCTCAAGGAGCCAGATTGCGTGGATAATAGCACACTGGTCGCGCGCCCAGCGGTTGACGCAGCACGAGCGACGAAAAAAGTCGCGACATTGCCCGACCGCGCCATCGTTCAAATCGTTTGCGCGCCCGAATGCTGCTCTGACCTTCGCGGTCGAATATCGGCTAGCTTTGGTTGCGACCTCCCACAAAAACCAAGCCTCGTAGCAGGCAACGGCTTCGAGTTTGCTTGGACTGGTCCAGGCCGATGGATGGCCATCGGAGATGGCGCGCCAGAAACCTGCATGGCACAGCTTTCAACGGCGCTGGCGGATACGGCCTCACGCGTCGACGTATCCGATGCCTACGCGACGTTTCGCCTGAACGGACCCGACGCAACGGGAGCTCTGATGAAGCTCGTTCCGATCGATCTTGAACCGTCAGCGTTCCCATCCAGCGCTGTCGCACTCACCCATATTGCTCACGTTGCCGTCATCATTATGAAGCGAGGCCCCGGGCCGGTCTTCGACGTTTTGATCCCCCGCTCGTTCGCTGCGACCATAGTCGGTTGGATCGAACACGCCTGAATATATCGGTGCAGAGTGTCAGAGCGGTGGGCATCATTCGGGCGGTGTCTGGTCGTCAGGCGACCCCGACATCTCGACAACGACGATGTGCGGGACGGTCAAGGCACCGAGCGCCATGAAGATCGCCCCGATCAAGGCTGGCCCGGGCGGCAGTGTCGACAACGCGAACGCGCCCACAAGCGTCCCCATAATGGCCAAAGGGGCGTAAGGAAATGCGGCGCGGAAAAACTCATTGGCAGTTTGAGATCGAAGCAGGTGCCGCGTTTCGATCATGTGGCGTATGGAATGCAGCCCACAGAAGTAGATGAGAAAAAACATCATTGGGGGCGTCAGCCATGCGAGCCCCAGAACCACGGCTATTTCGGCAGCAGCCCATGGCCTTTGACGTGCGTGCAGCGCAACCACGACGGCACTTGCCTGTAGCAATGGCACGGCCGTTGTCGCCATAACCAGCCCAACTGCGTTTGCGATTGCGTCCGGCGCCAGCCACGAGAAAATCTCGACGACCTCTGCGCGGAAAAGTCCCGCAGGCGCCGTGATCATCGCGGCGGCAACGATCAGCCGGGGCGCCAAGTTCAAGTCGCGGTGCCAATCGCCCGAAAAATGATAGATCGACATCAAGAGAAAAACCGGAAGCGCGATGGCGGGCGCAACGAGCCAGAGGGTAAAGAAACCTGCCGCCAGGGCGATGTAACGAAGCAGCATCTCTGGGATGCCTCGCCCGCCACGATGGCCGCTTTTTGCCGTCCAAACGGCAACATCGAAAGCACCATGCGGAACGCCAAGTAGAAGAATGAGAAATCCGGTTATAACTGGATAATCAAGAGGATTGAAAATATTTCCACGCAAGGCGAAGATCAAGATAATTAGCGTTGCAAGGACAAATGCGGCACGGTGCTCGCAATACGCTTGTGGCCTTAATTCATCGTCGCGCCCGAGTTCTTTGGACGTTTCGCAAGATAACGCTGTAACATTGGTCATCACGTCGCCCAATTTCGCCAGCAACGGCACACGCGACTGCGGCTCCGGCGTTTTGCTGAAAGCTGATGGCGCCGATTGCGCCACCAGCCGCGTTGAGCCCCCTATAATGCCGGGGTCGGCACGCCAGTACGAGTGGCCACGACCGTGCCGTGTTCTGCTGCCGATTTCCGTACCGCGATAGTATATATGACGACACCGAAGACGGCCTTCGCCACGATGTCGGCGACCGTATAGCCAATTTCGACTGCGGTTGCCGCCGTGCCGCCCGTAAGTCCGATCATCGGGAAGACGAAGACCACCGGATAAAACGACCATGAGATGACGGTCAGCCAACGCGCTGTGTCCACCAGCCCACGGACGTCAGCTGGCTGCTTGGCGATCGCTTCGCCGAGACCAACGAACAATTCGTAGACGATCCAAGCAAACGGGATCATGGCCAGTGCCCACCAAACCCAACGGGTCGTCGGATCGCCAGAAATTTCGCCAGGATAACCCAAGACGACCATTATGGCTGCAAGCAAACCGAGCCGCACGCCTTTCGACCATGTCTCTGAGCGCGACAGACCCATTACCAGAATGAGTTCGACAAGGAGAAGTGGCACGGTAAGCAACCAATCGACGTATCGATAGGCGTGGTTGAATGCAATGCCAGTAACCGCAATTTGTCCATTCACGACATCATAACTGGCATCCCAGCTCTGAAGAATTCTGACGTAATGATAAAGTGCGATTGCCGTGACAAGACCTGTAATCGTAATTGCGGTCTTGTATCGATCACTGACTTGTGATCGGCCGAGCCAAAAGAATAAAGTGGCTGCGCCCATGGTTGCGATTGCGAACGAAAATGCATTATAGACGAGTTCGTATTGAAGTACAGAAACTTCGGCCATGCGTGGTTCCTTACCGCCGCTTTCAACCATCCGGTTGGAGGGTTGTTGTTCTGAAGCCATTGCGCGTCGGACGTGGGGCATCCAGGCTCGGAAACTACCCAGTGATCCACTTCGGATCGCCGTCTAGACGGGCTGATCGGGTCACCGCGCGAAGGGCCCGCGCGACTTGATCGTAAATCCGGCAATACGCGACGTGAGTAGTTTCCGAACCTTCTGCCAGTGAACACTGCTGGCCATACGTAGGCGATCATTGAAGCGGCTCGGGGCTACTCCCGACCCGCCGGGCAATAGGCGACCCGCCGGGCAAGAGCCAACCCGCCGGGCAACAGGCAACTCGGGTGGAATTCTCACGGGGTGTGACCGGTTTCCGGCCGAACAGAAGAGAATGGGCATCTGAAAATCCGCATTTTGCAGATTGCGGCCTCCCCGCGCTGCGAAACCGGAACGTGCAAGCCTATCCCGATCATGCCAAGCTTAACCTTGGAACCTTAAACACGCCGACCGATGAAGTTTCAGACACCGCTCCAGAACGGCGAATTCAGACCATTAGCACCAGCAGATGCCGAACCAGCGAGACCTAGGACGAGTGCCGGATGATGGATGACTTCCTCGTCGTCGCGATCGGCGCCTCAGCTGGCGGGCTTGAAGCCTGCCGCAAGCTGCTCACAGCCATGCCAGCCCGGTCTGGGACGGCATTCATCGTCGTGCAGCATTTGGACCCCAACCACCCCAGCCTGATGGTCGACCTGCTCGCCTCTCATACGGACATGCCGGTCCAGCAGGCGACCGAAGGCATGCCGATCAAGCGGGACCATCTCTACGTCATACCGCCCGGTACAGAACTGTCGGTCGTTGGCGGTGCCCTTCACGTGACGCGACCCGGCCGTCCTCACGGCATGCGACTACCGTTTGATGCGCTGGTCAACTCGCTGGCGGGTGAGTTTGGAAAGCGCGTTGTCGTCGTATTGCTGTCGGGCACGGGAGCCGACGGCAGTACGGCGCTTCAAACCGTGAAGGCGGAGGTGGGTCTCGTCATCGCACAAGATCCAGCCGAAGCGGCGTTCGATGGTATGCCACGCAGCGCCGTAGCTGCTGGCGTCGTCGATCTCGTCCTGCCGGTTGCCGAGATTCCGCACGCGATCCTCGACTACGATAAACGAAGAGCCCCCACCGCGCCTGCTGGCGTGGGCGACACGCTCTCGTCCGTCGAAGCCCGTATGCCCGAAATCATCGAGGTGTTACGCCAGCGGACCCCCCATGACTTCAGTGGCTACAAGCCAAGCTCATTGTTGCGGCGCATCGAGCGGCGGATGGCGGCCGTCACTGGCTGTGAAAACGACGTCGATGGCTACCTCGCACGGCTCATGAGCGAGCCATCCGAACTCGAACATCTTGCCAACTACATTTTTGTCAATGTGACGCGGTTTTTCCGCGACGGCGACGTTTTTGAGTTGCTGGCCAACACGGTCATCCCCGACATCGTCGCCCACCGGGTCGCCGATCAGACGCTTCGGATCTGGGTCGCTGGATGCAGCACCGGGGAGGAGGCCTACTCGCTGGTGATGCTGATCCTCGAACATACCACGCGGAGCGGTAGCCCATTTCAATTCCAGGTTTTCGCGTCCGATGCGGATGCAGAGGCGATCGCGTTTGCACGAGAGGGCTATTATCCCGAAAGCATCTCGGCCGACATTTCGCCAGAACGGCTCGCGCGCTTTTTCATCCGGGAAAAACAGGGCTACCGCGTCTCGTCGGAGCTGCGCGGCGCCGTCATATTCGCCTGTCAGGACTTGCTCGTCGATCCGCCGTTCTCCCGCCTGGATATGGTCTCGTGCCGGAACTTGTTGATCTACCTTGGCCACGACGCCCAGACCCGGGTCATCGACGTATTTCACTTCGCGCTTCGAGAAGGCGGCATTCTGCTGCTCGGCAATGCAGAAACGATCGGTGCAACTGACGACCGTTTCGAGTCCATATTGGACTCGAGCAGAATTTACCGGCATGTGGCGCAATGCCGGCCGGGCGAGGTCCGTTTTGCGATCGGCACGGAGGACGGCGCGCGTGGTCAACCACGCGCGTTACTCCCCGGAAAGCCCCGAATGCGCCCACTTGAGTTGGCTGAACTTTGCCGGCGCATGGTCATCGAGAATTTTGCGCCAGCCGCCGTACTGATCAATCATCGCCACGAGTGCCTGTATTCGGTCGGGCCAGTCGAGCGCTTCTTGCGTGTAGCTCCAGGGCACCCAACGCTTGATCTGCTCGATATGGCGCCGCAACCCATGCGCACACGCCTCAGGTTGGTCATCGCTCAGGCCACCGATACCCGTTCGCGCGCCCAAGTTAGCCGGCTCCGGATCAGCCAGGAGGACGGCGACATCGAGTTCGCGATCGAGGTCATACCGGGCCCCGACGACACTGAAAAATTGATGCTGGTATGCTTCAAAGAAGTGGCAAAGCACAGCAATCGTCCGCCATTGGGCGATGGGGAGACACCAGCAAATCCGACAGATCTTCCTCGCGTCGCAGCGCTTGAAATCGAAATCGAGGCGACGCGGTCTGAGCTGCGGCACACCATCTTTGATCTCGAGCAATCGCGTGAAGAACAGAGGGCCATCAGCGAGGAGGCTTCTTCCGTTGCCGAAGAATACCAATCGACCAACGAAGAGCTCCTCACATCCAAGGAAGAGTTGCAGTCGCTGAACGAGGAACTTACGGCCCTCAATGGGCAGCTGCAGGAAACTCTCGACCGTCAGAAAACGACTTCGGATTATTTGCAGAATATTCTCAATAGCACGGATATCGCGACGATATTCCTCGATGGTAAACTTCGTATCCGGTTCTTTACGCCCGCTACCAAGCAATTGTTCAGCGTTATTCCCAGCGATATCGGTCGCCCGCTTGGCGATCTCAGCTCGTTGTCTGCCGACAGCGCAGCGCTCGATGACGCCCGGACCGTGCTCGAAACCCTTGTCCCGATGGATCGCGAGATCGAGATGCCGGACGGCGTCTGGTTCATGCGGCGCATCCAGCCCTACCGGACCCACAACAATGGCATCGAGGGCGTTGTCATCACCTTTGACGATATCAGCCAGCGAAAGATCACAGCGGCAGCGTTGCAGGCGGCAAAAGAGCAGGCGCAGGCTGCCAATGCTGCCAAATCAAGGTTCCTCGCGGTCGCCAGCCATGATTTGCGGCAACCGTTGCAGTCGCTAGTGCTGATCCAGGGTTTGTTGGCCAAGCAGGTGACGGGAGACAAGCCGAAGCGGCTTTTGGATCGGCTTGATGAAACCTTGTCAGCAATGGCGGGGATGCTGAACACGTTGCTCGATATCAATCAAATTGAAATCGGTGCTGTCGAGCCCGTTGTGGTCAATAGCCCGATCAATAGTTTGCTCGTGCAGATGCGCGATGAGTTTACATACCACGCGCATGCCAGGGGGCTCCAACTGCGGATCGTCGAGTCGAGCCTGACGGTCACCACCGATCCACGGCTGCTCGAACAGGTGCTGCGCAATCTTTTGTCCAACGCGATAAAATATACCGAAAAAGGAAAAGTCGTCCTAGGCTGCCGCCGTCGGGCGGGTGTTGTCAGCGTCGAGGTTTGGGATAGCGGGATTGGAATACCGAAGACGGAGATCAAAAGTATCTTTGACGAATATTATCAGATTGGAAATGCAGCGCGTCAACGCAGCCAGGGTCTTGGTCTGGGACTATCCATCGTACAGCGATTGGCTCATCTGCTCAAGCACCGCATCGACGTGCGCTCGATGCCTGGCCGCGGGTCAGGCTTTGCTATCGAAATTCAGCATAAACCCGATCAGCCTGCGTCGATTGGGCATATCCATATCGTCGCCGATGAACTGGGCGAGCCGGAGCCAAGCCACCGCAGGGCATTGATCCTCATCGTCGAGGACGACCCTGAGGTAGGCGACCTGCTTGAGGATTTTCTGGTCAACGAGGGCCATCAGGCTCTGATTGCAACCGGCGGCCCGGCTGCGGAACTGTTGATGTCGCGGACGGCGCTACAGCCCGACCTGTTGATAACCGACTATAACTTGCCAGGCGGGATGAATGGCCTCGAACTGGCGGAGCGGGTGAGATCCCGCCTCGATCCGGCCTTTCCCATTATTGTTCTGACGGGCGACATTTCGTCAGCGACGCTTCGCAATATTGGTCAGAGCCGTTGCGTTCACGTCAACAAGCCTGTGAAAATCGATGACCTGTCCGCGATGATCCAGCGGTTGCTACGGCGCGATCAAGCCAGCAAGGTGCTGGTAGAGGGCGGGGAACCGGTTGTTCCGTTGCCCTCGGGGCCGTCGATGGTGTACGTTGTTGACGATGACCGTCATGTCAGAGATCAGGTGCGCGAGGTGCTCGAGGACGGCGGGATGACAGTGGCCGACTTTGCTACGGCCGAGGCCTTTCTCGCAGCGTTCAAACCCGGCGGCAGCGAGGCTTGTCTGCTGATCGATGCCTACCTGCCCGGCATGAGCGGTGTCGATGCGCTGATGCAACTCCGCCAAGCGCGCCATCGTCTACCCACCATCATGATGACAGGCTTCGGCGACGTCGGTATCGCGGTCGACGCAATGAAATCAGGCGCAATAGACTTTATCGAGAAGCCGGTGGCGCGCGGCGAACTACTTGGCGCCATTTCGCGGGCACTGGGGATGTCGCGGGACCGCAACAAGTTGGAAGCGTGGCAGGCCGCTGCGGCTAGTCAACTTGCGGACCTGACAAGCCGACAACGTCAGATCATGGATCTTGTTCTCGCTGGCCATCCGAGCAAAAACATCGCGGCTGATCTCGGGATCAGCCAACGAACGGTCGAAAACCATCGCGCGGCAATCATGGAGCGGACCGGCGCGAAGTCGCTACCGGAATTGGCGCGGATTGCGGTGGCTGCAAATTTGGGGGATGCGGCAGACGGCGTTGTCAAATAGCTCAGAGTCATTGTTGATCGCGCAGTTATCGGCTATCGGCTGTCGGCTTCAGTATCGCAGTTAAAATTCTATAAGCGCGATGATGGGTGCGAAGGGCAATTCGCACCCACCATTTTACTCCGTTGCGATTACTTAACGCGCGGGAGATCCTTGGCCTGTGCGGCTGTCATGTTGATCGTCGCGCGATCGCCAGCCAACTTGAATTGCGCTGGCATCAAACGAACGCGGGTCTCACCGAGACCAAAGTATCCGCCAATGTCAGCGTGCATTTCGCTGACCTTGTCGTCGGTGCCGCGCGCGAAAGCTGCGACTTCACCGATGTTTGTGCCGTCGCTGCTATAGATTGGCTTGTTGACCCACGACTTTGCCTGCTCGGCTGTGAGCGTGATGCTTGGGGTTGTCGCCAATGCGCCCGCAGTCGGCGCGGTTGCGCCAGTGGTCGGCGCGGTTGCGGCTGGCGGCGTGACGACGGTGCTCTGAGCAAGTGCCGGGGCGGCAATGGCGGTGGCAAGGACGATTGCCAGCGTGATCGAACGCATCATAATTAAAACTCCGTAGGTTATTTCTTCGAACACCATCTGCACACGTATGACGCTCGAGACATAGCCTCGGACAATACCTACTCGGCGACCGCCTGATCGTGAGACCAATGGCGCAGCGCCATGCCGTCGCGTTTCTGTTTGATTTGGACCTCCAGATGCTGGCGCTGCAGCAGTCCGGTTTGGGTATCGAGGTGCCCCACAACGGAAGCGGAGTTGATGGCAGCTGCAATCGCCGCGTGGTCGATACCGACGCCCGATTGTATAAAGGCTGCAAATGTCGCGTTGAATGCGTCGCCAGCGCCGGCGGTGCCGACGATATCCACGGGCAGGGCGGGGCAAAGGGTGAGGTGTGATGGCGTGCCGATATAGGCGCCATCCTTACCATCGGTGACGACGACCCACCGCGGGCCAAGTGTCGTCAACGTCTGGCAAAATGCTGCCAGCGCCATAGTGTGCCCATCACCGCACGCGAAGCCGCAGTGGACCAGCTCTGGCGTGTCTCGAGGGACGGGCGGGCGTGTTTGAAAGTCAGGCTCATGGCACGGGCTGCAGTGCCCGCCCCGCGTCAGGAGGCCTGGCACGAGTGCCGCTGCTTCTGTGCGGTTCAGCGAAAGAATGTCGATATTGGCAAGCGCGGTCCAGAAAGCGCCCTGGCGCGTGGACAGTTGCCGGATGCCGGGGTTGGCCGCGACCAGCGCACCGGCTGATTTCGCCCGCGATACGATGTCTGGGAAGCAGTCGGCCGATTGATCTGAAAGGCTCGCCACGTAGACGAGGTCAAACGCAAATGAGACGTTGTCCAGATCGTCAAGCGTCAATGTTGTGTTGGCCCCGCGAAACGTAATAACCGCCGTATTGCGATCATGGGCTGCGATGAAAATAGATGTCCCTGTCGGAGCCTGATCATGGTGGAGAGCGTAACGGGGCGAGACCCCCTCGGCTGAGAGTTGCGAGAGGATCATGCTCGCGCCAAGATCGCGGCCGATTTTGACGACGGTAGAAACGTCATGTCCGAGCCGGGCCATGGCGACGCCGGTATTGATTGCCCCGCCGCCGCAATGAACGGAGACTGCCTTCGCTTCGCTTTTCCGGCCAACTTCGAGCAGGAGATACGACGCGTCGGCGTTGGACAGCGTCATTTGCTCGATCAGGTGGTCGTCGATCGTCACGATCGTGTCGACGGTTGCTCCGCCGATCGTAAGGACCTTCATCTCAAGATGACGAATGACGGCATCCGCTCGCCACCGTTATTGTTTGAGTTCGATGCTTGGAACTTTGATTGTAATGTCGTTCCGCGTGCTCTGGTAATAGAGATATCCCAAAACACCGACGCCAACGATGAGTAGACCAATGATCGTTGTCTTCATGGCGACACCCTCGCTGAGTGATGATGTGGTGGCCGGAGCATTGTGCCCCGGCCTTTTTTCGAACCGCGCAGTATTAGTTGAGATACGGACAGGTGCGGCGAATGCCGTCGTACCCGGTGTACATTCCGGTATCGCTCTCGAACGACTTGTAGGTCTGTTCGCAACGTTCCCAATCACCGCTGTGGCTGGAGCGATGCTCGGCGCGGGCGGCTTGTGACAGCAGAACGCCGCCGATGATGGCAGCCCCTAAGCCGATGCCAGCGTTGCGTCCGAAGTTGCGGTTACGGTTGCCACGGTAGTAGCCGTAGTTGCGCCCGTTTCGCATCCCAAACGCTGCGCTACCCCGGCGATTATTTCGGAACTGCACGGTCTCGACGTCGCTGGGTGCGACTGCCGCTGAGGGCGAGGTCTGGAGCGCGGTGCTTGCTGGGAACGCAGCGGCCGGTGCTGCGAAGAGGGCCAGCGCCAACGCGCAGATGGCGGTTGGGCGGCTGAGTGACATCAATATATGCATGTTTTCAACTTTCAGGATTGTCGAGCCAGTATCGTAGGCTCGCGACAGTTACGGGTGGAGCGCCCGGCGGCGCGAATGCCTCCGCCGGGATAAAGCTGCGATGCAGACGCGAGGAACGCGCTGGTTTAGGCGATGCGACGGACGAAGCTGATCAAGATCAAAAGGACGATCGCGCCGAGGGTTGCCGAGATGATCTGACCGGTCAGGTCAGAGCCGGGGAATATCCCCAGGCGCGGCAGCAAGGCGCCGCCGAGGACTGCGCCGACGATGCCGATTACGATGTTGCCGATGAGGCCAAAGCCGTAGCCCTTGACAACGACGCCGGCGAGGAAGCCAGCGACCGCACCGATGACGAGCCAGATGATAAGCGCTTCTGCAGGCATGAGCGTTCTCCACGAATGAAATGCCAGTCGGTGAGCTGCGGCGGCGCCGGGGCCGTTGCTTGCACGAGCAACGGTTAGTTGGCGGGCCGCCAGACTGGTCCATCTCATTGCTGCACCCTGGGGAGCCTGCGTGCGAGAGTCGGAAAGTACCCAGCCCCGCGCGATACGGAACGAGGCGCAATAGTTTCAGATTGAGTAGACTCCGAGGCTCAACACGCCATCGGCAACTTCTTAGGCTCATGTTCCTGCCATTGCGCTTTCGGCTGTCATCAGCGCCTGAAAAGGCCTGTTGCATCTCCGGAAGGCACCTTGAGGAGTTGTTGCGTATCATGGACCGCCATCTCAATGCCCAGCCCCATTCGCAGCCCCGGTATCATCGCGTTCACGCCGTCTTCGGCGATCACGAGCAGTCGTTTGATTTCGCGGTTGGCACGACGCTCGCACAACTTTCCGAGCGCGTCGCAGACCTGGCCCGGGAAAACGCAAACTGGCCCGTAGGCGTCTCGGTTGTTTTTGACAGCCAAGCGAACGATCGGATCACGGGACGTTCGATAGTCCGGGACTCGATGAAAACGACGGCGGAAACACCGCTCTCCGGTTCGGCTTCCTATTCGCGGCATGACGCCCGCGACGGTATCCGGCGGTGATTGCCAGGATGTGGGAAGACTTGCTCGAGTTTCTATGGCTCGTCTCTGCGCTCCTCGCGGTTTCACTGCTCAGCGTCGGTCTGGGCGGGGGCTGGATCCTGTTTCTCGAGGCGCTGCACTGAAGCTGTCCGGTGTCGGCCAAAACCGCAGGCAGAGCCCCGCCTCGCTTTCGAGCGCGCAGGGCTCCAACGATCCAAGCTCGATAAAATGACCGGACCCGTCCGGAATAACGGCACGCTCACAGCAAGGTGGCAAGCATGACCATTGAATTGGCAACTCGGCGCGCCGTGACACGGCCGTGGGGCGTAGCTGACCCAGGTAAATGGGTCGGCATTGGGACGTTGGGCGCCGCCTCCACCAAACGCGATCCGATCGGCGAGATTTGGTACGACCGGCCCGGTCGGCCGACATCGCCGCCAGCCCTGTTGTTGAAGGTGCTGCTGACGAGCGCCCCACTGTCCATTCAAGTCCATCCCGACGACCGATATGCGCGCTCACTTGGATTGCCGAACGGAAAGTCGGAGGCGTGGCACGTTCTCGGTGCGACGGCAGACGCAAAGATCGCCGCCGGCCTCAAGCACAACATGACGCCGCATCAGCTACGCAGCGCAGCACAGGACGGCTCTATTGCGGACGCTGTAACTTGGATGCCGGTTGCTAAGGACGACACGATCCTGGTTCCAGCCGGCACCATTCACGCAATTGGTGCGGGGCTCGTAATTGCCGAAATTCAACAACGGAGCGACGCGACCTTCAGGTTGTTCGACCACGGCCGGTCACGGGAGCTTCACATCGAAAATGCCGTCGCGGCATCGACGCTCGGGCCAGCTGCTGCACAAGAAAAACCTGCCCGAATGAGCGCGCAGCGGACCGTTCTGGCGTCCGACCCCCACTTCGTGCTCGAACGTGTGGAATTACCGCCTCATTCGGTTTGGGAGCTGGTGGCAGAGCATGAGACGTGGCTCCTGGTTCTTTCGGGAGCCGGTGCCGTCGGCGGGATCGTTGCCGCTGAGGGAGATGCGATTTTTGCTCAAGCCGACGTCGTCGCGATCAACACAGGTCAGGCCGGGCTTGTCGCGCTCGTCGCCTATACGAGCAGCGCCCCGGTCCCCGGCATTTTGAAGGGGCCGGCGTCGCCGTCCATTGGCGCGGTATCGGCCGCAAACTGTGTCGCACGAGCGATCAACCGCGCAGTGCCGCCGCAGCGCAAAGTTGTCCCGGCCGCAATCCAGCGGGTTGCGTTTATTGGCAACCATCTGCCACGGCGATGCGGTATCGCGACCTTCACTCACGATCTCCACCTCGCAGCCGCGCGCTCCCGTCCATCGCTCTCGACCAGCATCGTCGCGATGAATGATACGGGTCACAGTTACGACTATCCAGCCATCGTCGAAGTCGAAGTCGCTGCAGACGACATCTCAAGCTACGAGCGTGCCGCGGGGATCATCAATCGGAGCAAAGCCGATGTGGTGTCGCTTCAACACGAGTTCGGGATTTTTGGCGGCGCCGCCGGTAGCCACATCATCGAGCTGATGAAGCGGCTTTCGATGCCGGTTGTTACAACACTGCACACGGTGCTCGCAGCCCCGTCGATCGAGCAACGGGCAGTCATGTCCGAGATTATCGCGCAATCGGCGCGCCTTGTTGTTATGTCGGAGAAGGCCCGGGCTGTTCTGCTCGCCGCTTACGGTGTGCCAGCGGCGATGATCGAGGTTATACCCCACGGCATTCCCGACGTTCCGTTTGCCGACACCGAGGAAGCAAAACTCAAATTGGGTTTTGAGGGCAAAACCGTCATTTTGACCTTCGGTCTTCTGTCGCCGGGTAAAGGCATCGAGACGGTCATCGAGGCCATGCCGCAGATCCTCGAAGCCTGCCCGAATGCCGTCTATGTCGTGCTCGGGGCATCCCACCCCAGCCTCGTGCGACAGCACGGCGAAGCCTATCGCGAGAGCCTTCAAGCGCGGGCTGCGGATCGGGGGCTTGGCCGCCACGTGGTATTTATCGACCAGTTCGTCGACCAGGCGACACTGCTTGATTTCATCGCCATGAGCGACGTCTACGTCACGCCGTATCTCAACGAAGCACAGATGACATCGGGTACGCTCGCCTACAGCTTTGGCCTCGGCAAAGCCGTTGTGTCGACTCCGTACTGGCACGCCAGCGAACTGTTGGCTGATGGGCGCGGCGTTCTGGTGCCATTTGGCGACCATCGCGCCATCGGCCGCGAGATCGCAAGTCTTGCGACCGACCACGATCGGCGCGACGCGGTGCGGGAGCGCGCCTATGCCTACAGCCGGTCGATGACCTGGGCCGAGACGGCCAGCCGGTACTTGGCGACGTTTGACGCCGTACATAAGCAAAATCGGCCCATGTCAGTCGCGGTTCGCAAGCTTGGACCTGCACTACCAGCTACCCCGCCCGAACCGCGTCTCAGCTATTTCCTCTCAATGTGCGACAGTACCGGCCTGTTGCAGCACGCTGTCCACAATGTTCCCGACCGCAGCCATGGCTACTGCGTCGATGATAATGCGCGGGCGTTGTTATTGGCGGTCGCGATGGGCGAGCCGGGTGAACGCGCGATGCTCGCGGCACGGACGACGGCGTTTGCAGCATTCGTGGAGCACGCTTGGAACCCCGACACACGGCGGTTTCGCAACTTCATGAGCTACGATCGGCGCTGGCTCGAACCGCAAGGGTCAGAAGATAGTCACGGCCGGACGCTTTGGGCGCTCGGTGCTTGCGCCAGTGGCGATCCCGAACCGTCGCGGCGCGGATGGGCCGCCTCACTCTTCGAGCGTGCGCTGCCGACGGTCGAAAGCTTCAGTTCACCTCGGGCGTGGGCCTTCACACTCCTTGGGCTCGACGCCTACTGTGGGCACGTTGGCGACAATGCTCAGTGCGTGCGCTTGCGCAGCATACTCGCCGAGCGGCTCCTGTCGGCCCTGTTCGCGGTCGAAACCGCCGACTGGGTGTGGTTTGAAAACGAGCTCGCTTACGATAATGCACGGCTTCCCGAGGCTTTGCTGGTGACGGGGACGGCCATGGCTAATCAGACCCTCGTCGACGCCGGCATTCGATCGCTGCGGTGGCTGAACGCAATGCAAACGGCTCCCGCAGGACATTATCGCCCTGTCGGGACCGAAAGTTTCGGCCGCGCGCGTCGCAGCCCACGGGCGTTCGACCAGCAGCCGTTGGAGGCAGCTGCGACGATCTCGGCGTGCTATGCAGCATGGCGGGCAGATCGGGACGCGGTTTGGCCCGCGGCAGCGTCGACAGCATTTGCTTGGTTCGTCGGGCGCAACGATCTTGCCACATCGCTGGTCGATACTGCTACGGGTGGGTGTCGGGATGGTCTGCATCCCGATCGTGCCAACGAGAACTGCGGTGCCGAATCGGTGCTGGCATACTTGCTGGCCACTGTCGACATGCGCCGGTTTGCCCGCGCCGCGTCGATCGAAGTGGATGCGTCGACAACGGTCGTTCGAGTGCGCGGCGATCATGCCCGCGTAGCCGCAATGGGGGCCGTCACTGGGGGTTATTTTGTCTCAAGACCGGGGCGTGAAACGCCAAACGTTGCAACTCAAGCCGGACCCGGCGCGGGTCGTGGTCAGGCCGTTCAAACCGGCGACAGAACCTAGGGATCTCAATCCGACGGACAAAACGCGGGCAAACCACATTGTCGACCGGGTTCTGGGTCTTGACGCCGATGCCGCCGGGCGACAGCTGAACGAAGTTTTGGAAAACTTCGAGGGGCGGCATCGAAACCTGCTCGATATTTTTGAGGCTCGGGCAGCCGACATGGAAGGCGCACTCGCGCCGCATTCGCCCTTCGACCGAATCCAGCGGCGCCTGATTGGCGCCTATTTTATGCACGAATATTCGTTCGAGGCGTCAGCCCTGTTCAACCCTAGTATCGTTCGGCACCCGGACCAATCTGGCGCGCCCGTTGGAGGGTGTCGGTTTATCTTGAGCTTGCGCGCGGTCGGTGAAGGTCACATCTCATCGTTGACGTTCCGCTCGGGATCGATCGGGCCCGAGGGGCAAATTTCGGTCGATCCAACAGCGCGGCTTGCCAGCATTCCAACCGTCGAAAGTCGAACTAAGACGCCACAGGGTGACGATATCGAGATCATGTTCCGCTCCGGGGATGATTTGAGCGAGCGCGTCATCTTCCCGGTCACGGACAGCCAATCGAACGGAATTGAAGATGCACGCTTCGTCGCGTTCAACGAGAATGGTCAGATAACATATTATGCGACCTACACCGCTTATAGCGGGCGCGCGATCAGGTCTGAGCTACTGGAAACCAGAGACTTTTTGAAATTCCGTTTGATGCCGCTGAACGGGACGGTCGCGCGCAACAAAGGCATGGCCCTATTTCCGAGAAAGGTCGATGGCCGCTATGCGATGATCGCGCGTCAGGACAACGAGAATTTATACCTCGTTTATTCCGACGACCTCCACACCTGGAACGGAGGCCAAGCCATATTGAGGCCGAAGTACCCATGGGAGTTCGTCCAGATTGGCAGCTGTGGCTCGCCAATCGAATTGGACGATTGCTGGCTGTTGTTGACCCACGGTGTCGGTGCCGTACGAAAGTATTCGATCGGGGCCGTCCTGCTCGATAAGAACGACCCGTCGATCGTGCTCGGACGCTCACGCGAACCGCTTTTGCGGCCCGAACCTCATGAGCGCGAAGGCTATGTGCCGAATGTCGTCTACACCTGCGGGGCAATGCGGCACGGCGACCAGATCATCCTCCCCTATGCGGTCTCGGATATGCTGACGAAGTTTGCCACCATAAACATCGACGACCTTATGAATTCGATCACCGAAGTGTAGTCCGTGCGTCCGACCGAGAACCATTGCTCATGCGCAAACGGTTGGCGATCAACGCAATCAAGGCGTCCCGACCGGTTGTCGAAACGCCTTGGATTGTTAACGTCTGGCGTGTTGATTAGAGGCCTTCCGCTTTAAATGGAATCGCGGAAGGACTCTAACTTATTTGTTTGTCGTGCTTCTTTTCGGAAAACCGGTTCCCACTTTTCCAGAAGCACTCTAGTGGTGGAGCGCTGCCTGCTCGTCAGCTGCGGCAACATTGAAGGCTACCATTTCTTCCAGTCCGAGCAATTCGCGCAGCTTGCACCGGCCACGGTTGACGCGGCTCTTGACGGTGCCCACCGCACAACCGCACGTTGATGATATTTCGGCGTACGAGTATCCTTCGCCAATGAGAAGAAGAGCTTCTCGCTGTTCCGGCGGCAGGTCTGCGAGAGCCCTAGAAAAATCGACCAAGTCCATATGGCCGTCCTGAGCGCCGCGGCTGATGATCGAACTTGCGAAGTTGTCATCGGGATCCTCGACCTCGGCCTTGCGTTTGCGCAATTCCGAAAGGAAAGTATTGCGAAGAATTGTGAACAACCAAGCTTTTATATTGGTTCCCAATTCGAACCTCGATTGGTGCTCCCAAGCCTTTGCAAGCGTTTCCTGGACGAGATCGTCTGCTCGACTAGGGTCGCGGGTAAGCGACATTGCAAAGGCGCGCAAGTTGGAAGCAACTCCTTCGAGCTGATACTGAAAATCCGGCGGAAGAGATGTGGCCACGACTTACCTCGCTAGGTCTGAGATCTGGGGTTTGGTCAATCGGCGCGTTGCATTTCGTCAGCATTCGCCGACGGGCTCCGGCGCTTCGCGCGCCGCTGTGGTGATGCGGGGATCCCTCGGCTCGCTTCGGGATCCAGTGGTTGTGCTTTTGCTGGTCGCCCGTTGGCGGAGTGGCCGAGTTGGCGAGCCTGGACGTTTCCCAGACCGCTATTGAACAGTACCCAGTTGACACCCGGCGAAACAGTTGTGGAAACTACGTATGGGTGCGCTTGCCTGTTGCTCGAACCGCCGAATCAGAACTTGCCGACCTGATCGAGACGGCGGACCGAGGCGGCTGGCGGCCCCGTACTGGCGGCCCCGTACTGCGGCAGGTTATTTGGGACGGGTATAGACGCCGTGGTGCCGTTGACAGGCGATCTCGGGTCACCAGATATTCGCCATGAAGTTCATGGATCGTCGTGGGGCGATTGAGCCGGGTCGGGCCGCAGGTTTTCAAAATGGCCGGGGTAGTCATGATGGCCAATTGGTTGGTCCAAAGCCGCCGCATATCGGGCCGTTTCACCGGCGTTTCCGCTCGGGTCGCTCAGCGTCGCGGCGATCGTTGCGAAGTTTTCCCGCGCGTCCGCTCAGCGGCTGCGGCTAAGGTATTGGCAGGACTTGCCGCCGGTGCGGCTTTGGTACTGCAGCCATCTCCAACTGCCGCACAAGGTCAATCATCCAACGAGTTCGTCACGAAGGCCCGCCACGTCGTGCTGATGGAAGCGCAGTCCGGCGCCGTGATGTATCAGTTCAAGGCCGACGAATTGGCCCCTCCGGCCAGCATGAACAAGCTGATGACACTGGCGGTCGTGTTCAAGGCTTTGAAGGCCGGCCAGATCAAGCTCGACGACACGTTTCTCATCAGCGAGAATGCATGGCGGCGTGGTGGCGCGCCATCTCGGACGTCAGCGATGATGATCCCGATCAACACGCGGGTTTCGATCGAACTGCTGCTGCAAGGCGTGGTCGTGCAATCGGGCAACGACGCCGCGATTGCGCTGGCCGAGGGTCTAGGTGGTACCGAGGGCGCATTCGCGGCCAAGCTGATGACGGACGAAGCGCGACGCATTGGCCTCAAGACCGCCCAATTCCGCAATGCGACCGGCTTGAGCCATCCCGAACAGCGCATTTCGGCGCGCGAGTTGGCTGACCTCGCCCGGTTTTTGATTAAAGAGTATCCCGAGCATTATCCGCGGTTCGCGCAGCGCGAGTTCTCTTGGCTGAAGCACAAGTTCTTCAATCGTAATCCGCTATTGTCCATGGGCATCGGCGCCGACGGGATGAAGACCGGGCATTTGAACGAGGCGGGCTTTGGGCTGGTTGGGTCGGCTGTGCAGGATGGCCGGCGGCTGATCGCAGTCGTCATGGGTCTGCCGACGGAAAACGACCGCCGCGACGAGGCCCGCCGCATCCTCGAATGGGGGTTCCGCAACTTCACGGAAGCAAAATTGTTCGATGCCGGCGAGATCGTCGGACACGCCCGCGTCTGGGGTGGCGACAAGCTCTATGTCGGCTTGCGCGGTAAAGGCGACGTTGCGGTCGTGCTGGCAAAATTTCCCGCGAGCCAGAAGCTGAAGGGTGAAATCATCTATCAAGGTCCGCTGAAGCCGCCGGTCAAGGCAGGTGAACAGGTCGCGATATTGCGGGTCACGAGTACGGCTGGCGCCAGCAACGACGTGCTGCTCTATGCAGCCGAGGATGCCGTGTCCGGCGGTGTCATGCGCCAGGGGCTCGACAGCCTGGCTCATCTCGCCGAATGGGCGCTCGGCGCAGCGTTCGCCAAGATCAAATCGTCAGTTGGCTCGAGCGGCGCTTCGGCGACGCCAGGAGCTGTGAATGGACCGGCGGGGTCAGGCGGCGAGACGCCCTCTCCCGTGGCTCCGGTTCGGACGCTAGCGCGGTAACGGGCCGGTCGATTTTATGAGGCAGCCTCGGCCCAAAAGTCGACGTGGCATATTTCAACTGGCAAGCCTGCTACCAGCAGCCAACACTTCCCTCGGAAATGTGTCGGTAAAACTGGCTGCAAAGTGATAATGCTAATGAATTGGCCGTCTTTCATGACATTCGCGCTAGTGTTGCGTATCTGACGTTTGGTCCCCGCCCGCATCTGATGTCTCAACCAGACGTCAGATACAAAAGCAAAACTAGAAACAAGAGCTTGCTAGTGTTCCTCGTGTCTCAGACATGTGCTCGAAACCTCGCCGCTGGGGGAGGCAAATGTCTGAGACGGAACACTAGGCAAGATTTCTAAAATGTTCTAGCAATTCCATGGAGTCGCGAAGCGCAGCATCGCAGATTCAGTCCGATCACTCCACACCGAGTAGTTCGTGAAGCTTCTGAAGGCAATGATTGGCGGCACGGCAAGCTTGAGGGCGTCATGGCGCAACGTCGGGTGAAAAACGTGGACGTGTCGAGCGCGAGGTCGGCCCTTCGGACAGCGGTCCACGATATTCATGAGCGAATTCATGACCATCCAGCGCTCGCGCGCCTTGCGGCGGGCACGATCGCGCGGGACGAGTACCGTCGCCTGCTGGCGCGCTCGTACGGTTTTTATGCGATGGTCCAACCCGACGTTGGCCACGCTGGCGTATTGACCGACTGCTTGGCCCAGGATCTGGCCGAATTGGGCATGACCGCCGCCGCGATTTCGGATTTGCCACGTTGCGCCCCCTTGGTGATCGAGGACGGGCCCGCCGAACGGATAGGCGCCTGCTATGTATTGCTGGGAGCTTCGCTAGGCGGGAAGGTCATGGCGCGGGCCATCTCCGGTCGCGAGACCGATGGTGATGTGCTTCCGGTCCACTTCCTGACCGGTACGAATGAAAACAAGTGGAAAGCGTTCACTGCTGGCATCGAGGCGAGCCTGCCTGATACCGCCTCTCGGACGCGGGCTGCTAAGGGCGCGATGGCGATGTTTGCCGCTTATGAAGATTGGATGGCAGGGCATGCGTGACTTACCCGACGCCGCCATAGATTTAACCAACTGCGATCGTGAGCTGATCCATATTCCAGGCGCGGTCCTGCCACACGGCGCGATGCTCGTCGTAGAACCAGCAACGATGCTGATCGAGCAGGTCGCAGGCGACACACTCGGCCTACTTGGCAAAGATGCGGCAGCGCTAAACGGCCGAGGCCTTTCATCACTGTTCACGACCGAACAGGTCGAACGGCTTCGAGACCTGCTGCGCGGTTCCAGCCTCACCCGCCCGCGCCATATGCTCGATCCGTTGATGAGGATCATCACCGATCGGCCGATCGATGTCAGCGTGCACCTCAGCAATGGCGCATTGGTCATCGAGGTGGAGGCCGCCGATTTGACCGATCGCCATTCGGCCGATCCACTCGCCTGCCTTCAGGAAATGTTCGACGGGCTGGGCGATGCCCGCGATCTCCAGGCCTATTGCCAGCTTGCCACTGAGCGGTTGCGATCGGTCGCGGGCTATGACCGCGTGATGGTCTATCGCTTCGCGGCCGACGAGTCGGGATGGGTCTACGCGGAATCGCGGCGCGACGACCTCAGTCCATTTCTCGATCTTCACTATCCGGCGTCGGACATTCCCAAACAGGCACGTGCGCTTTATCTGACGAGTTGGCTGCGCCTGATCACCGAAGTTGATTACACGCCCGCGCCGCTCCTGCCCCCGGTCAACCCGCGCAGCGGGAGGGCGCTCGACATGAGTTATGCAATTTTACGCGACGTTTCGCCTATCCACCGCGAGTATCTGCGCAACATGGGCGTTGACGCCTCGATGTCGATCTCGATCATTTGCGACGGCAAGTTGTGGGGGCTGATTGCCTGCCACCATCAAACACCGCGGCGGCTTCCGCGGCACCTGCGCGCGGTTTGCGAACTGTTTGGGTCGATGTTTTCGCTTCAGTTCGAAGTGCGATTGCGTGCCGAACAACTGAGCGCGCGGCTTCAGTCACGGGAGGCGCTGTCCAAGATGATGCAAGCGCTTGCTCAAGACGACGATTTTGGCGAAGGGCTGGTCGCGCAGCAGCAACAGTTGCTCGACTATATCGCGGCGGATGGCTTGGCGATGCGCGTCGGGGAAACACGTGGCGGTGTTGCGATCCGCGTCAACAACCGAGTGACTGCTTTCGGGACAACGCCTGATGATGAGCAAATCGGTGCGCTGACCGACTGGCTGACCAAGAGCATGCGCGATTTTGAGGGCGTATACGCCACTGATCGGCTGGGTGAGACTTACCCGCCAGCGACGGCCTATGCCGACGTCGCATCCGGGCTTCTCGCGGTATCGGTCTCGCGCGAACCTCGTGATTTTGTGATGTGGTTCAGGCCCCAGGTGGTCAAGACAGTCCGGTGGGGCGGGGACCCCCGCAAACCAGTTGAAGTTGGCCCCAACGGAATTCGACTGACCCCGCGCAAGTCTTTCGAAGCCTGGGCGGAGACAGTGCGCGGCCGGTCAAAACCTTGGTCATTATCCGAAAACGACGCTGCATCCGACTTGCGGGTGTCGTTGCTCGAGATCGTGCTTCGGCGGATCGATGCAGCCGCACGTGAACGGCTCCGGGCGTGGCAGCAGGAACAACTGCTGATGGCCGAGCTTGACCACCGGGTCAAGAATACGTTGGGCAGCATTCAAGCCATGGTCGCGCAGACCAGCCGAAGCGCTGGTCTGCTGCTAGAGTTCACCCAAGGTCTTGAACGGCGAATACGCTCGATGTCCCGCGCGCATTGCTTGCTAACAGAGAGCCGCTGGGAAGCCGTGTCGCTCAGTGCGCTGATCCGCGAAGAACTCGATGCCTACAAGGCAGAGCATTCGAATTTTGGTTTAAACGGTCCTGAGCTGTCGCTGACGCCGAAGTCGGCTCTTGCGCTGTCTCTAGCAATTCATGAACTCACGACAAACGCTGTGAAATATGGAGCGTTGTCGGTCGATACGGGTCGCGTTGACATCATTTGGCGGTTCGACGCCAAGGACGGGCTCGATCTCGTCTGGAAAGAGAGCGGCGGCCCGCTCGTTCGCATGCCAAAACGGCTCGGCTTCGGTTCGACGCTAATCGAGCGCGCCCTGGCCATGGAGACCCGTGGGCGTTCGAGCCTTGCCTTTGAACCGAGCGGGGTGACCTGCTCGATCACAATGCCCGTGTCCGCTGTGACGATCGGCCGCGCGCGGAGTGGACCGGCGGTCGTCCAGCCCGAACCTCCGGAAGTTTCCATACGGCCCGTTGCCCCCAATCGGCGAATACTGATCGTAGAAGATTCGGCTTTGGTGGCGATGTTGATGGAGGACGTGATCGCCGATTTGGGATGGGACGTTGTTGGCCCCGCTGCGCGGTTGGCCGAGGCAATAACGCTCGCAAAGGAGGCGGCGTTCGATGCGGCAATGCTCGACGTCAATCTCGACGGGGAAATGTCGTGGGATGCGGCTGCCGTACTACAGGATCGCAAAATCCCCTTCGTGTTTACCACTGGGTATGACGGTACTACCGTGCTGCCGGGACGTTTCGCTGGCCGGCCCGTACTAAGAAAACCTTTTTCGGCCGACGATATAGGACGCGCGTTGCACGCCCTTCTGTCCTAACTTTTGAAGGCGGAACGCCAGTTCAACTCGCGGCGGCTTGAACTGTCAGCTCTGACGTGTCCCTCGATCGGTTGATGATCCACCTATGCGGAAGGCAGCCCGCATCACGATCGCCGAAGCACCTTGCACTCTGCGCTTTCGATGAACGCGCGCAGCTTGGCGATCCGCACATTGTCGGAGTGGGACTTGGGGTCGGCGGACGGGACGCCAAGACGTGTCGCCTCCGCGCCGGTGAACATCGCGACGTCCATGCGGCGGCACAGTTCGCGCGCGAGGTCGTTGGACAGTTCGCCAATGTCGAAGATGAGCGGGCGGTTGGTCAGCGCGCGGTCGTTGCGGACGAGGTCATCCCCGTAGTGGATGGCGATGGTCTCGATCACGACAGCGCCCGCAGGCTTGGCGCGGATGGCAGCGTCGGCGCGAACGTACGGCTCATACATGCCGCGCATCATCAGGCCATGGAGTGGTGCGAGCACGAGCACGGCAGCGGCCGTCGCGACACCGGCGAGGCCATAGGCTGCGCGCCGTTGCCCGGCATTCAAGTTCGCGGTCATGCCGACCCAGCCGAGCGTGGCGACGAGCGCGGCGCTACCCATCAGGCCGTGGGCATATCGATAACCCCAGCCGTAATCCTGGTAGGGCAACAGAAACAACATGGCGAGCAGCGTTAGTACGATGCTGGCAGCAAGCGAGCGTTGTATCCCGCCCGCGCGCCACGCCATAACCATACCGGGGCCGATCAGCACCAGCATCAGCGGGTTCTGCCACGCAGCAAAGCGGAACAGGTTCTGCACCATCGTCTCGTAGGCCGACGGATAGAAATTGGCGAACAGCCCGCTCACGCGGCTGAGAAAGTAGGACACGCCCATCGCGCTCGCGGCTTCGGGAGCCGCCGTGCCCGTGCCGGATAGGAGTAACTGCCAGTAGAGGATCCAGAACAATCCGATCGCCGCGTAGGCCACCGCGTAGACAGCGGCCAGCGTCCATCGCCGGTCGAGCAGCACTTGCAGCAGGAATGGCACCACGAACAGCGGATGGAACACCAGTTGGTGGAGCCCTGTGGCGAGGAAGCCGACCGCAATGGCGCCAGCGTGGGACGCGGCGGTGTTGCGCAGGAACAGCCACAGCCACACGAGGTTCAGCGCCAAATGCGCGCTCATGGCGTAGGGCGTCATCGACATGAACAGCATCTGCGAGGAGGTGGCGGCGAGCACCAGCGCGATCAGCCACGCGTCCGGCCGGTCGGGGAACAGGCGACGTGCGATCGCGATCACGGCAAGCAACGCGACGACGAGCAGCGTAGCGTTGACGAACGCCCGGTCGAGAACCAGACCAAGGACGCCGCGGATGATGGCGTTGCCCGGCAAGTAGGTCGAAGCCCAACCGGCGTGGTCGGGTACAGGCAGACGGAACACCGGTTGCAACGATGGCACGAACGGCCGCCACTCGGGCGCGACGGGGCCGAGCAATTGCCCGTTGGCGACGAGCGAGGCGTCGAACAGCGCCATGATCTCGTCGCGGGAGAACGCGAAGTCGAACGCGACGACGTGCGTCCCGATGACGACAGTCGTGGCGGCAGCAATGATAATCGCTGCGTATACGACAGGCGTTGGTACAAAAAGCCGTTCGGTCGCTCGGCCGACGCTTGCTGGCAGGCCGAGCCACGCGATGATGCCGAGGACTGCCGCCAACGGCAGCATCACCGGGAGGTCCTGCTGCTGGTAATACTGCCAGGTGAGGAAATAGCGCAGCGACAGATCGAGCTGCTGGATGGCAGCGACCGCGAGGATTACGAGCGCGACGCCGACGCACGACCGGCGGAACGCGCTGGGCAGCCGATCAACGCCGTCCGCTGGCGCAACGGTCGCTGAGGCGTTTGTCGGCACGGTGCTTTGGCTGTCCTGCATGAATTTCCGTCCCGAAGCTTTTCTGACGAGCTATCCGGCACGGTATGAATAGACGCTGAGTGGCCCGGCGAGCCTCGCTCAGATCTTTTGATTGTAGGCGCCGACCTCGGGAAACTTGGCGAGCGTGGCGTCGATATCGGCGAAGATCGCGCGCATGTTGGCCTCCGATGCCGGGCTTTCCACGACGACGACCAGTTCCGGTTTGTTCGACGAGGCGCGGACGAGGCCCCACGTGCCGTCCTCCAGCATCAGGCGAATACCGTTGACGGTGACGACGTCGACGATCTTCTGGCCGGCAACTGTCGTGCCGGTTTCAAAGCGCGCCATGTAATCGGCCACCACTTTGTCGACGATGCCGTACTTCACTTCGTCGCCGCAGTGGGGCGACATGGTTGGCGAACTCCACGTCTTGGGCAGAGCGTTCTTGAGGTCAGCCATCGACTTGTCCGGCGCGCGGTCGAGCATATCGAGCACGGCAAGGGCGGCGACGATGCCGTCGTCATAGCCACGGCCAAGCGGTGGCTGGAAGAAGAAGTGGCCGGACTTCTCGAAGCCGACGAGGGCTTTGATCTCGTGGGTGTAGCGCTTCATGTAGGAGTGGCCGGTCTTCCAGTAGACGGCTTTTGCGCCTTGTGCCTTCAACACCGGGTCGGTGACGAATAGTCCGGTCGATTTCACGTCGGCGACGAAGATCGCATTTTTGTGGATTGCCGAAAGGTCGCGGGCAAGCATCACGCCGACCTTGTCGGCAAAAATTTCATGGCCTTCGTTGTCGACTACGCCGCAACGATCGCCATCGCCGTCAAAACCTAAGCCGACGTCGGCCTTGCTCGCGAGCACGGCCTCCGAGATCGCATGCAGCATCTTCATGTCTTCGGGGTTGGGATTGTAGCGCGGGAACGAATGATCGAGTTCGACATCGAGCGGTACGACCTCACAGCCAACGGCGGCCAGGATCTGCGGTGCGAACGCACCAGCCGTGCCGTTGCCGCAGGCGCAGACGACCTTGAGCTTGCGCTTGAGCGGCGCGCGGTCGGACAAGGCATTGATATAGCGGTCGGCAAAATTGTCGACGTAGATGTATTTGCCAGCGCCGGGATGCGTCTTCCAGGCTCCGGAGAGCACGATTTCCTTCAACCGCGTCATCTCGTCGGGGCCGAACGTCAGCGGGCGGTTCATGCCCATCTTGATGCCGGTCCAGCCATTGTCGTTATGGCTGGCGGTGACCATCGCGACGCCGGGCACATCGAGCGCGAACTGGGCGAAATAGGCCATTGGCGACAATGCAAGCCCGATGTCGTGGACCTCGAAGCCACCCATGATCAAACCGTTGACGAGAGCCTGTTTCACGCTCGCCGAATACCAGCGGAAATCGTGACCGACGACGATGCGCTTTGGCACGTCGCGTTCGTCGAACAGGGTCGCCATGCCCAGCCCGATGCAATTCAGACCCTGGAGATTGATCTCCTGAGGGAACAGCCAGCGCGCGTCGTACTCACGAAACCCCGTCGGCTTGACCAGCGGCAAGCGCTCGAAATCGGCCGTGTTCGGCTTGAGGTCGGCGCGCGGGGTTGGCAACATCGGCGGGTCTCCATGAGCGATAGGAAACCGCCAGCTGCTGCAGCGGGCGGGTCTTCGATCGAGGCTGGGCATTGAAACTTACGACATGGCTCCCGTGTGACAGATGTCGGATTGCAAAGCGCATGCGGCAAAGCGCGCCGTAAGAAAGTACAGCGAGGCGCGGGCTCAGGCGTCGCGTTGCTTGGCCGCGGTCGGCCATAACTCAGTCGTGGAGCACGAGGCGGCCAGCCCCACTTTCGAACTTTGTGATCCGCGACAGGAACGTCATCCCGAGTAAATTCGTGCTGAGGCGGCCGGGTTCGGAAACGGCGGCCTGAACATTGCGGACCTGGATAGGGCCGATTTCGACGCGGTCGAGCACGATAGGCGCGGCTCGCGCAATACCATTCGCCGTATTGGTCCGCATGGTGAAATCGCGGTCGCGCAGGAAGATGCCGAGGCGTTGCGCGTCCTCGTAGGTCAGCACGACGAGTGAGGCCCCGGTGTCGACCAGAGCGCCGACACGACGGCCATTGATCTCGACGTCGGCCTGATAGTGGCCCCGTCTGTCGGCGCGCAGTTCGAAAACCGTGCCGCTGCGATCGTTCGCTGGCGGGTCGATTTCAGCTATAGTTGGCTTGACTGCCGGTCGCTGTCCAGCGGGGACCGGCGGCAGCACACGCTCCAAGCCAGCGATCATGACCGCCGACAGGTTGTGACGGACAAGGTCATAATTCATGTACAACGCGACGACAGCGGCGGCTCCGCACAGCCACGTGCCGAGTTCCAGAAACAGGCTGGGCTCTTCGTCGTCGGGATTTCGCATACTGACGCCATGCTTGGGTTTTGTGCCCCGGTCAGCTTCGGAACGTCATGAAATCACCGGACACGTCATAGGACCGCAATCGGCTTAAGAAAGTCATACCGAGAAGGCTTTCCTTAACGTTGCCGGGCATCGCAACGAGCGCATCCACCCGGTCGAAACTGATGCCTCCGACCGCTATCGATTTCAAACGCACAGCGGCGCAAAACGTCCGGCCGTTGGCGGTGTCGACGGGTATCGTGAACGACAGCGATTTGAGATCGATACCAGCCTTTTCTGCGTCGCTCGACTTTAGCACGATCGAGCTTGCGCCGGTATCGACCAGCATGGGCATGGCCGCCCCGTTGACGTCCGCGCGGGCAAAGAACGAGCCGCGCGCCGAACGGCGGATGCGAACCGTCCGTTCGCCCTCGATCCCCGAGACTTCGGTCGTACCGTACGGCGAGAATTCGCCGCTGACGCGCCCGGCAAATCCCTTGATTTCGTCGCGGAATGCGTAAATCGAGACCGCCGCCATGAAAATCAGACCCCAAACCGCGATGTGGGACATCGCGTCGGTCATCCGGCCTCGGTAGTCGAGGACCAGCTTGGGTAGCAGCAGCAAGACGAGGACCGTCCAAGCTCCGATCAGGACCCAGTGGCCATTATCGTCCATCTGATCGTCTCCATGCCATTGTCGACGCTTCGCGGGAGGTGTCTCGGCTTTGCGGCCCGACGACGTCACGCTGCCCGGCTATTGATCACTCATAGCTGGGACTGTGTGGGGCCCAATCGCGGTGGCAGTTTGTCGAGCCGGGCCGCCAACGTGTCCATCACCTGTTGGCGCTGGTCTGGCGTCAGGCGGATCCAACTGGAGATCTCGGCGCCAGTGCGGCCGCAACCGATGCAGATGCCTGCGGAACGGTCGATTTCGCAAATGTTGATGCACGGCGTTTCCAAGCGAACTCCCAAAGGTGCGGGCTAGAGTGCTTCCGGAAAAGTTGGAACCGGTTTTCCGAAAAGAAGCACGACAAACCAATAAGTTAGAGGCCTTCGGCGACTCCATTTAAAGCGGAAGGCCTCTAGCGTCCACCGGGTCTTAACGTGCGTTGGTTCATTGGGGAAGGCCGGGTGGCCGCGTGTTGCCGTGTGTTGCTGAACGGAGCTGATCAGCACGATTAGGCGCGAAGCACGTCGCGCAGGCGTGCCCGCCGCGGAGCTGGTTTTCGCTCCGGCGAGGGTTGCGATGCTGGATGCGCGGCATGCGCCGATTGTAATGCGGCTTTTGCCGGCTGCGACGCGGCATTCCCCGGGTGAGATGCGCCGGGCTTGGCGTGCGGGGCGGCCGGCGGACGCTGGATGCGTGCGCGGAGTTCCGGGTTCAGACGGTGCCGCTCGGCGCCAAGCGGTTGCAAGGGCGGGGCAGCCGCCAGCACGCGGCGTTGCGGTAGGATGACGATGGCTTCGGTACCGCGGCGCAACTCGCTCCGCAGCTCGAACTTGCCGTCATGCAACTCGACGAGGCTCGTCACGATCGAAAGGCCAAGGCCGGTGCCGCCTTCAGCCGTCTGGTGGGCGAGCGAGCCCTGGCCGAACGGCTGCATCACCTTGGGGATTTCATCGGCCGGGATGCCGGGGCCGGTGTCGCGCACCGACAACATCTGCCCGCCGCCGGGTGCGTTCGTAATCTTGACTGTGATGGTCCCGCCTTTGGGCGTGAACTTCAGCGCGTTCGACATCAGGTTGAGGCAAATCTGGCGCAAAGCGCGCTGATCGGCCCAGACCGGCGGCAGATCGTCGGCCAGCTCCAGCGTCAAGGTCAGACCCTTTGCTTCCGCCCTGAGTTTCAACAGGCGGTGGCAGTCGTCGACGACGTCGGTCAGCCGAAGACGCTCCTCGGTCAATTGATAACGGCCAGCCTCGATGCGTGACAGGTCGAGAATTTCATTGATCAAGTTCAGGAGGTGGCGGCCGCTGTCGTGGATGTTTCCGGAATACTCCTTGTAGACCGGGGTGCCGAGCGGACCCATGACCTCGGCCTTCATGACCTCCGAGAAGCCCATGATGGCGTTGAGGGGCGTGCGCAACTCGTGGCTCATGGTGGCCAAGAACCGCGATTTCGAGTTATTGGCGGCCTCGGCACGGCGGCGGGCCTCGTCGGAAATGGCTTTTTCCTCTTCCAGCGCCGCAATCAAGATATCTTTCTGCGCTCGGAACGTGAGCCGCTCGAGCGCCGTCGAATAGAGGCCCTGGACCAGCCAGATGAAGTACAAATGCACGCCGACGGCCATCGCCGCCAACGCGTTCAAGAAGGGGTCGCCCACCACCACGAGACGCACCACGACGGCGAGCGTCATCGGCAAGGTGCCGGCATATAGGACGCTGGGGATCGTCGCGGCAAACGTCATACGGACCGATATGACGACGATCAATGCCGCGAATATAAAAACGCTGGCGGTGAACAAGGCGGTCGGGCTGATGCTTGGTTGGGGCGCCGCATCGAACCAGTTCGCGAACATCGCGATGTCCATGCCGACGAGAACGAACCCGGCCCAGCAGACACCCGTCAGGATCTCGGCGCTGACGAACACGCGACGCCAGCGCTTGATATTTTTATGGGCATCGGCATCGGCGAGATACCGTCCGCACTGCCACAACAGCAACGCCTTGCTGACAATCACCAGCGTCAGCCAAACCAACGCTTCGTGCTTAGACGCCCAAAACGTGCTGGCCAGCGAAAAAATGACCGCGAGCACTGGCATCGTGACGGCGGCCTTGAGCTCGTTGCGGGCGAAAATCGCCATCAGTTCGTGCTCGAACTCGGGCTCGATGCCGCTACCCGACTGCAGCCGTCCACGCACGGCCTTGAGCTCAGCGGCGCGGCGCCATTTGCGGGCGCGCGACGGCTCAGCCGGAGGTGCGGCGGTAGGGACGGGGTTCGATTTCATACCGCTCGCGGCTAAGAAACGGGGGGCGGCCAAGACGGTCGTCAACACCATGTCGTTGTGCACGGCACAAGAGATTGATTACCGGTGTTCAAAGACTGCATCGCAATCGTCAACAAACGGTTTAGAAAGATAAAATTATCCACATAATACAGATGAGTAACAGCCTAGAGCGCAGGCCGGATGTTAACAGCATGCGCGGCTTTCTACCGAGCAGGGCAGATGAGTAGGTGCCTCAAGTTCGGGCGCCGGAGCGTGGCTGTTGCCTCGGTAATCGGCGAGGCGCGGCACTATGCGGCGCGCGGTCAGGCCAGCTGCCGACTAAGGGTGCCAGCGAGCTGAAATTGCGCGGCGCCTGGAACAGCAAGCGCCCGCCTCCAGCACCCATCCAAGCCAGCGAGGCCCGTATGCCGCCGTCAGACCGTCCCGCCTTTGCAGCCCCGCCGGTCGTGACCAGTGCCGGGGCATTGCTGTCCCGTTATGAGGCGATTTTCTGCGACGTGTGGGGCGTGGTCCACGACGGCGTTAATGCCTACCCCTTGGCATGCGAGGCGTTGGTCAGGTTCCGCGCTGGCGGCGGGACCGTGATCCTGGTGTCCAACGCGCCGGTGCCCAAGGGCGACGTCGCGCGGATGCTCGTCAGCCGGAATGTCCCGCGTGACGCTTACGATGACATCGTATCGTCCGGCGATATCGCGCTCGGCCATGTCGCGGAGCACGGCTACCAGGCTCTCCACTGTGTCGGCCCGGCGGATCGCGATAGCGCCCTGTTTGCCGCCGTTGCCGACCGCATCGCACCCTCGTTCAACGATGCCGATGCCATCCTGTGCTCAGGGCTCATCGACGACGTCAACGACACGGTCGACAGCTACCGGCCGCTGCTGCAACGCGCGCTGGCGCGGTCTTTGCCGTTCGTATGCGCGAACCCCGATCTGGTGGTCGATGTCGGCGGGCGGCTTTATCTGTGCGCTGGGGCCATTGCGGAGGTCTACGAGGCGATGGGTGGACCGGTGTTTTGGGCTGGCAAGCCGCATCCGTCTGCTTACGGCGCGGCGCTGGTCGCCGTGGAACGGTCGTGTGGCCAAAAGCCTTCAAAAGACCGCATTCTCGGCATCGGCGACGCCGTTCGCACCGATCTCAAATCGGCCGAGGGCATGGGCATCGACGCTATTTTCATTGCCTCGGGCATCCACCGCCACGAGGTCATGGACGCAGACGTGATCGCACCGGGCAAGCTTGCGAGCCTGTTCGCGGCCCATCCCGTCCCGGCAGTGGCGGCGATGCCGGTCCTGGCTTGGTAACCCGCACGTCGGTACGCCGATCGCCGAAAGCTGCTGACCATAGAGGAGACCATGGCGGTTGACGAAGGACGCAGGAGAAGTACGCAGGACTCGGTGCGCGCCTATCCACCTTGTCATTTGACTTCCGTGCCACCGCCACCAACATCAGCGCAATTCAGCTGCAACGAAACCGGAACTCTATGCCAATGGCCCGACACTCTCCTGGCGGCGCACGCGTTCGCCCCGCCGTTGTAGCCCTCGCCTCGTTAACCCTGCTCGTGACCCTCATGCTTGCCCTGACACAAACGCTCGCCGCCAAGCCCGCCTCGAAGGCGACCGAGTTCAAGCTCGACAACGGTTTGCAAGTCGTCGTGATCCCCGATTCGCGGGCTCCGGTCGTGACGCACATGGTCTGGTACCGGGTTGGTGCAGCCGACGAGCCGCACGGCGTCTCCGGTATCGCGCACTTTCTCGAACACTTGATGTTCAAGTCGACCGACAAAATCCCGATGGGGGAATTCTCGAAGATCGTGTCGCGCCTCGGCGGGCAGGACAACGCGTTCACCGGCCATGATGCCACGGCCTACTTCCAGCGCATTGCGAAGGACCGCCTCGCGACCGTTATGGGGATGGAGGCGGACCGCATGGTCAACCTCAAGCTCACCGAAAAAGAGGTGCTGACCGAACGCGACGTCATCCTCGAGGAACGTCGCTCTCGCGTCGAGAATAGCCCGAGTGCGATTCTCCAGGAGCAGATGGGAGCGGCGCTCTACATGTCGCATCCCTACCAGATCCCCGTTATCGGTTGGGAACATGAGATCGCCAAATTGTCGCCGTCGGACGCAATGTCGTTCTACAAGCGGTATTATGCGCCAAACAACGCGATCCTCGTGGTGGCAGGCGACGTCACGGTCGACGAGGTGAAGCGTCTCGCCGAGTCGACCTACGGTAAGATCCCGTCGAATCCGGCGGTCGGATCGCCGCGCCAGCGGGCGATGGAGCCGCCGCACCGTTCCCCTCGCCGTCTGACGCTCGAGGATGCCCGGGCCGGTAAGCCGTCCGTGTCCCGGTCGTATAAGGCGCCGTCGTATGTCACCGCTAAGGCGGGTGAAGGCGAGGCATTGGATCTTTTGATGAAGATCCTCGGTGAGGGCTCGACCAGCCGTCTCTATCGCGCGCTCGTCGTCGACCAGAAAGTCGCATCCAGCGCCGGTGGTTACTATTCCGGCGGCGGCCTCGACTATGGATCGCTCGGACTTTACGCGGTCGCCGCCGACGGAAAGTCGATTGCCGAAACCGAAGCTGCCATCGACGCGGTGATTGCCGAAGTCAAAGAGACGGGCGTCACCGAAGCCGAACTCGCGCGGGCCAAGAATATCATGGTCGCGGCTTATATCTATGAGAGCGACAACCAATCGACATTGGCGCGCCGTTACGGTTGGAATCTCGTCGTCGGTCGGACCCTCGCCGACGTCGACGCTTGGCCGGATCGGATCGCGCAAGTGACGGCCGCTGATGTCAAGGCGGCAGCTCAGGCTCACCTCGAGGTCCGCAATTCCGTCACCGGCTACCTCCTGCTGCCGGCTGCGGCCGGACCACGCGCTGAGGCCGGGCCAGTCGCTGCGACGTCGGGCAAGCCGACGGCGGGGTCGGCTGCACCTGCGGCTGTAGCCCGTTGAGGATATCGAACCATGGCCGCTAACCTGATAGGTTCCACCATTACCCAGATCCAATATGCTGCCCGGACTTTCTTTGCCCGCGCCGCGACCCTAGCTTTCGCCGCTTTGACCCTCACAACGAGCCATGCCGCCGCCATGAAGATCGAGACCGTGAAGACCCCTGGTGGCATTGAAGCTTGGCTGGTGACGGAACGGTCCGTGCCAATGATGGCGCTGAAGTTTGCCTTTGCCGGCGGCAGCGTTCAAGATCCGGTCGGCAAGGAAGGCGTTGCCAACTTCATGTCGGCGATGCTCGACGAAGGTGCTGGCGATCTGACTTCGGCACAATTCCAGGAGCGCATGGAAGAACTCGCCATGCGAATGAGCTTCGAGGACGACAAGGACACGTTTTACGGCAACTTCCAGACACTGACCGTCAACCGCGATAAGGCCCGCGATCTGCTCAAACTTGCCGTGACGAAGCCGCGCTTCGACACCGACGCTGCCGACCGGATTCGAAACCAATTGCTTGCGTCTCTGGTCTATTCTGCGCGTGATCCAGAAAAGGTTGCCGGCCGGGAATGGTTTGCCCATGCGTTTGCTGGCCACCCTTACGCACGTCCCTCGGAGGGCACCAAAGAAAGCCTGACGGCGATCGGTCGCGACGACCTCGAAGCCTATCGCCGCCGAATATTTGCCAAGAGCAATCTAAAGGTCGTGGCCGTTGGCGACATCGACGCCAACGAATTGGCGGCGTTGCTCGACGCCGTGTTCGGCGACCTGCCAGCCAAGGCCGACCTGATCGACGTGCCCAAAACCGCGCCGAAAGGTGCGATCCAAAAGGTCGTCGAAATGAACGTGCCGCAGTCTGTTGCGTTCTTTGGATTGCCGGCCATGGCGCGGAAAGACCCAGACTTCATGCCGGCGTTCGTCATGAACCAGATCCTGGGCGGCGGCGGTTTTGCCTCGCGGTTAATGGAAGAGGTGCGCGAGAAACGCGGTCTTGCGTATTCGGTCTATAGCTACATTCAGCCGTATCAAAACGCCTCAGTCTTTGCCGGTGGCGTTGCCACCAAGAACGAGGAAATGGGCCGGTCACTCGACGTGATTAGATCCGAGTTGAAGCGGATGGCGGACAATGGGCCAACCGAAACGGAACTGGCGAACGCCAAGAATTACCTGACCGGTTCCTATGCGCTGCGGTTCGACACCAATGCCAAAATTTCGTCGCAGCTTCTCGGACTGCTCGTCGAGGGTTTCGACAAGGACTACATATTGACCCGGAACGCGCAGATCGACGCGATCACCATGGCCGACATCAAACGGGTAGCGGCCAAGTTATTGCGCAGCGACGAACTCATCGTGACGATAGTCGGCAAGCCGATGATGCCATCGGCCGATGGTGTTCCAGGCGCTGCCGCTACGCCGATGCCAACGGGCGTCACCCAGCCCCCGACCCAGCCCAAGAGCCAGTCTGGTAGCCAGCCAGCCGCGACGCAGTCGGGAGCCGCGCCGCGCGGGTGAGGCGCATGCACGAATAAGCCCCGATCTTGGCAGACGCACGCATGGCGGACGGCGCTCGGTATTTGGATGCTGACGGTATGGAAACCGCGACGGCCATCACACTGAACGTCAACGGCGACTCGATGCGGGTTACCGTACAAACCCTCGCCGAACTCGTGGCCGAACTCGGCCACGGGGCAGCTACCATCGCCACGGCCGTCAATGGGACATTCATCCCGGCGGCCGGTCGCGCGACAGCAGCGCTATCAGACGGCGACCGGGTCGAAATCGTCAGCCCGCGGCAGGGCGGTTGATCGCCGGTTGTGGCGCTCTGATATGGCGACGGCTTTGATCGCACCATCACCATCATTACCGTTTCCCATCCGAAAGCTTTGTCGCGAACCGTCCGCGCGCGATCGGGCATAAACCAACCGATCACGTCGCCAATCACGCGGTGAACTAAATTCACGCTACTGCCGCAATCGCGGTTGAGACTAAAGGTGGCATGCCTCCAGACGACATCGACATTTCTGTCCAATGGCCCCGTGCTCCTCTTCATATGAGCCAACGATTGGAAAATGTTGGATGATTTGGAATGGATTAAGCATGATGTGATAGACCAACGACATTTCAATCGCTCAGGCGCTGTCGGCGTCAAGCCCGCGACTGCTCGTCCGCCAAGGTCTGTTGTAACAGATCGTGTCGAGCTCGGGTCCAACCAGAAAAGACCGCCACGATGTTCGAACTGCTCGGTTCTAAGCGCTTTGCCCCGCTGTTCTGGTGCCAGTTTTTCGCCGCGCTCAACGACAACTTCGTCAAGACCGCGCTGTCGCTGCTCATTTTGTATCGGCTCGGTCAAGAAACGGGGCAGGTGCTTGTCACGCTGGCTGGCGTCGCGCTGATCGCACCGTTCTTTATTCTGTCCGCGATGGGCGGCGAGATCGCCGATAAATTCGATAAGGGTGTCGTCGCCGAGCGGCTGAAGTTTTATGAAATCGGCGTTGCCGCGATGGCTGCAGCCGGATTTTATTTCGAGTCGATCCCCGTGCTGTTTCTGGCCCTGGCTGGCCTCGGCGTTCTCGCCGCCCTGTTTGGACCGATAAAATACGGCGTGCTCCCCGCCCATCTGTCGACGCAGGAACTGTCGCCTGGAAACGCACTGGTTGAGGGCGCGACATTTCTCGCCATCTTGCTCGGCACAATCGCTGGCGGGTTGATCCTGACTGGCGGGGCCGAGCCCCAGGTCAATCAGGCTCTGGTTCCGATAATCGCTGCCGTAATTCTGGCGCTGGCGACAGCATCGTGGATGGCGGCGCGTTTGATCCCCCGAACCGGCGCCGCAGACCCGAACATTACCGTCAACCGAAATCCATGGGCTTCGACCATTCAACTGATCGGCGAGTTGCGCAGCGACCGCCGTTTGATGGAAGGCGCGGTCATCAGCGGGTGGTTCTGGCTCGTCGGCGCGGTGATGCTGGCGCTGCTGCCAGCGATTGTCATGGGCCGGCTTGGCGGAGCGCCGAGCGTCTATACAGCCGCTCTGCTGGTGTTCACGGTGTCGATTGCGGTCGGGTCGATCCTCGCGGCGATGTTGAGTTCGGCAAAGCCGAACCTTGCGCTGGTTCCGTTCGGCGCGGTGATCATGGCGACCGGCGCGCTTGGTCTTGCTGGCGTGACCAACGGAATGGTCAAGCCCGCGCTGGCGATCGATATTTCGGCCGTGCTGGCAAGCACCGCAGGCCTCGCCGTCATGGCGTGCCTCGCACTGTTGGCCGTCGGCGGTGGCCTGTTCATCGTGCCAGCGTTTGCCGCCGTGCAGTCGTGGTCGCCAGAAGAGCGCCGCGCACGGGTGATCGCCGCTTGTAACGTCGTGTCGGCGGCGATGATGACGGCAGCCAGCCTCATCCTCGCCGCGCTGCAGGCCGCAGGCGTTCCGCTCTCGGTGTTCCTGGTCGCCATCGGCGCTGGTAGTCTCGCCGTGGCCTGGATCGTCTGGACATTGTGGCCGAAGGATATCTTGAAACAACTTGCGCAGGTTGTGTTCCAATTGCTTCGGCTCGAAGTGCGCGGGCTCGAGAATTTCCCGGCCCCCGGCACGCGCGCCATTATCGCGCCAAATCACGTGAGCTTGCTCGATGCGCCAATACTGTACGCAACCATGCCGGAGCATATGACATATGCCATCGACACCCAGATGTCGCAGCAATGGTGGATCAAACCGTTTCTGCGGCACGTGAACTGGCAATCGATCGACCCGACGCGGCCGATGGGCATGCGCGGACTGATCGCTGCGGTGAAAGCCGGACAGCAGTTGGTCATCTTCCCCGAAGGTCGCCTGACGCGCACGGGCAGCTTGATGAAGGTATATGACGGCACGGCGCTGATCGCCGACAAGGCCGATGCCGTCGTGGTCCCGGTTCGCATCGAAGGCCCGGAGCGCGCCAAAGGCTGGAGCTATCTGCGGCCAACGCAGATCGCCAAGTCGTTGTTCCCCAAAACCATCCTGACAATTCTGCCGCCAGAAAAGCTGAACCTCGATCCAGCGTTGCGCGGCAAGACACGGCGGCTTGCAGCAGGTGTTGCGCTGCAGGAAATCATGGCTGCTGCAGCGGTCAAAACGGCGCCGGTCGACCGTACGCTGTTTAGCGCCCTGGTTGCAGCAGGGCAGCTCTATGATACCGGCCAGCCGATCGTCGAAGACCCGCTTGGCACCAAGCTGACGTACCGCCAGCTGGTGCGCGGCTCGCAGGCTCTTGGTGCCAAACTCATGCCGCTGACCAAGGCTGGCGAGGCGGTCGGCGTCCTGCTGCCGAACTCGGCGGGGGCTGCTGTCACGTTTTACGCGCTTCAGGCAACGGGCCGCGTTCCAGCAATGCTGAACTTTACCGCAGGCGCAAAGAATGTTCTTGCCGCATGCCATGCCGCCGGCGTCGTAACCGTGCTGACGTCGCGCGTTTTCGTCGAGAAAGGTCGCCTCGGAGACCTCGTCGCAGCGCTGGCCGAGAAGACCCAGATTGTCTATCTCGACGACCTCAAGGCCGACATCAACTTGAGCGACAAAGTCACGGCTGTGCTCCAGGGCCGCCATCCGCAGGTCACCCGCAACCCCGATGATGCGGCGGCGATCCTGTTCACCTCGGGTTCTGAGGGTCTGCCGAAAGGCGTGGTTCTGTCCCACCGCAACATCCTGTCGAACGCCTACCAATCGCTCGCCCGCGTCGACGTCAGCGCCGAGGATAAAGTGTTCAACGCGCTGCCGATGTTCCATTCGTTCGGGCTGACAGCAGGCTTCATCATGGGCCCGCTCAAAGGCGTGCCGGTCCATTTGTATCCAACGCCGCTGCACTACCGGATCGTGCCGGAACTCGCCTATCAGACCAACGCAACGATCCTGTTTGGTACCGACACGTTCCTTAACGGCTATGCGCGCGCGGCGCACCCGTACGACTTCGCCCGCGTCCGCTACGTGCTGGCCGGTGCCGAGCCGGTACGCGAACGGACCCGCGCAGTGTATATGGAAAAGTTCGGCATCCGCATTCTCGAAGGCTATGGCGTGACCGAGTGCGCGCCGGTGCTGGCGCTCAACACGCCGTTCGCCAACAAGCTCGGCACGGTAGGTAAGCCGGTGCCGTTGCTTGAAACGCGCATCGATCCGGTCCCTGGCGTGAGCGACGGCGGGCGTCTCCACGTGCGCGGGCCAAATGTGATGCTTGGGTACTATCGCCATGAGGCGCCGCGGGTGTTGGAGCGTCCCCTCGACGGGTGGCACGATACTGGCGACATCGTCATAATCGACGCCAATGGCTTCATCACGATCAAGGGCCGCGCCAAGCGCTTCGCCAAGGTTGGCGGCGAGATGGTGTCGCTGGCCGCCGTAGAAGCACTCGCAGCCGACCTGTGGCCATCGACGATCAGCGTCGTCGTAGCGGAGCCCGATGCGAAAAAGGGCGAACGGCTGGTGCTCGTCACGGCTGATGGCAAGGCGACGCGCGCGGCATTCCAGCAGTTCGCCAAAGCCAAGGGAGCGAGCGATTTGATGGTCCCGGCCGAAGTTCTGGTCGTGCCGGCCGTGCCCCTGCTCGGCTCGGGCAAACCGGATTTTGTCGGCACCGCAAAGCTTCTCGCCGAGCGCCGTGCCCGAGGGGAAGCGCCGGACATCTCGCCGAGCCTCGCCGCCGAGTGAGACCGCCGCTGGCCGGAAGATCGTGGCGCCAGCGATCACAGGTGACCCTCCACCAGCGGCTCTGCCTCGGCGCCATCCAACATCCGGGAAACGGAACGCGCCAAGATCGGAGCGAGCAGGAAGCCATGCCTGTAGGCGCCGTTAACGCGAATTGTTCGACGACGCTTGTCGACGAGCGCGCGGGGCACATTGTCGGGCAGCGACGGACGAACGCCGGCTCCAAAGTCGATGATCGTGGCCTCTGCGAAGCCGGGATGGAGCGCGCACACAGCAGCCATTAGTTCAACGGCCGAGCGAACCGACATCGGTCCGGATTCATCGCTTTCGATGACAGTCGCGCCGACCATGTAGACGTGGCCGGGCCAGGGGACGATGTAAATTGGCGTCCGAGGGTCAAGATAGCGGACTGGCCGGGTGAATGTCACGCCATCAGCATGGAGCAGCAGCCGTTCGCCGCGTACCCCGCGTAGGGTCGGAATGTCGCGGCTGGCTGCGAGCCCCCGGCAATCGATGGTCCAATCAGGAGCGGCGGCCCCGCTACGGCTGGTATCGTCCTGAGCCGTCTCGCTGTCCGCGTCGATGCCGAAGTCGAAGGTGGCCCCGGCTTCGCGCGCCGCTGCGAGAAGAGCGGTCAGGGCGTCCAAGGCAGCGACATGGGCCTCGGCGGCGAAGTGAAGCGCGGTTTCAAAGCGCCCGCCGAGATCGGGCTCCAGCGCTGCGACCGCGTCTCGGCCGAGCATGACGTGGCCTTCGGTCAGGCGCGCAAATCGCTTCAATTCGCCCGGTTCGCGGATCGAAGCGACGACGAGGCTGCCGCGCTGGCTGACCGGTACGGTGTCAGCCCAGATGTCATACGCTTGGCGGCCCAGGTCACGGACGATCGGTGGCGCGGCTTCGGCCTCGGTATCGGGCGCGATCATTGCGCCAGCATACCGGCTTGCAGAGGCGCGAAACGGGTCGGTTGCTGGCGAGCGCTCGATGACGCGCACGCGGTGACCGGCGCGCGCCAGAGTTACCGCTTGCCAAAGGCCGACAACGCCGGCGCCAACGATGGTAATAGTAAGCTTTGACGCTGTCACGGCCTGGTCTTTCAGTGGAAGTCGCGGGATTTTGGAATGACGCGTTCGCCGCGCGGATGGAGCGGGCGGGGTCGCGGCGGCGCAAGGCGTAATGGCGTCGTGGCTCCCGGTGGAGCCGTGCGGCGGGTGTCGCGGACACCGTCTGACACGTGTAAGACTTCGTCGCCACGCGCGATCGGGATGGCCATGTCTTCGGCACCGTCGGCGAGAAGTCCGAGCCAATCGCTTCGGTCCTCGAGGCGTTCGCATACCACGTGGACGATGGTGTCGTGGCGCTGAATGCGGCCGTGGATGACGATGAGGCGCGCGCCCATGACGACCCGACGGTACCGTTCGAGGATCTTTGGCCAGACCACGGCGTTGGCAACTCCGGTTTCGTCTTCGATAGTCATGAACACGACGCCTTTGGCCGAGCCCGGCCGCTGGCGAACCAGCACGATGCCAGCCACCGAAACCCGTGCACCGTCGCGCAAGCCGCGCAGTTCAGCCGCCTCGATCATACGCGGCCCGCCTGTTCCGCCGCCCTCTGATGACAGGCGGGAGCGCAGAAAGCTCAGCGGGTGGGCTTTGAGCGACAGACGTAGCGTTTGATAATCGGCGACGACGTGCTCCGACAGCGGCATCGTCGGCAAGGCTACATCGGGCTCGGGGCCACTATCGGCCGTTTCACCCCAGGCAAAAAGTGGCAAGGCGGCGGTATCGGTCAGCGCGTGGACCTGCCACAGCGCCTGGCGGCGGTCGAGGCCGAGGGAGCGGAAGGCATCGGCGGCTGCCAGTGTTTCGAGTGTCACCCGGCGTACGCCACTGTCACGTTGGAATGCGGCAAGCGAGACGAACGGAGGGCCATTGCGGGGTGGCGCATGGCGGTCATGCAGCGCTTCGAGCTTGGCGGCCTCCTTGGCAGCAAGCCCGTCGACTTGGTTGAGGCCGAGGCGAACCGCGCGGCGCACGGCCCCTGCGACGGGCTCCAGCGTACAGTCGAGGCGGGAATGAGCAACATCGACGGCACGCACCTCGACGCCGTGCTCACTGGCATCGCGTACGATCTGTGCCGGGGCGTAAAATCCCATCGGCTGTGAGTTGAGCAGGGCGGCGGCGAACACCTCCGGATAATGGCACTTGAGCCATGATGACACGTAGACGAGCAGCGCGAAGCTCGCCGCGTGGCTTTCGGGGAAGCCGTACTCGCCAAACCCCTTGATCTGGTTGAAGCAGCGGGCGGCGAAGGCAGGATCATAGCCGCGCGCGACCATCGCAGAGATCATCTTGTCCTCGAGCAGGCCGATGGTGCCGCGTTTGCGGAATGTCGCCATAGACTTTCTGAGTTCGTTGACCTCGGCATCGGTGAATTTCGCCGCGACCATGGCGATGCGCATGGCCTGCTCTTGGAATAGCGGCACACCCTTTGTTTTGGCGAGGATATCGCGCAACTCGCTGGGTGGACCGTGTTCGGGCGATGGCTCGGGGTAGAGTTCTGGCTCAAGGCCCTGACGGCGGCGCAAGTAGGGGTGGACCATGTCGCCTTGGATCGGGCCAGGCCGGACGATCGCGACCTCGATCACGAGATCGTAGAACGTGCGCGGCTTCAACCGCGGCAGCATGTTCATCTGCGCCCGGCTCTCGACCTGGAACACGCCGACGCTGTCGGCCCGGCACAGCATGTCATAAACGGTTGCGTCTTCGCGCGGGATTGTGGCGAGCGTCAAGGTGCGGCCGTAGGCCGAGGCGATGAGATCGAAAGCGCGGTGGATGCAAGTCAGCATGCCGAGTGCGAGGATGTCGACCTTGAGCAGCCCGAGGGCAGCGAGGTCGTCCTTGTCCCACTCAATGAAGGTGCGGTTCTCCATGCCGGCGTTGCCAACGGGCACGATCTCGATAAGCGGGCGGCGGGTCAGGACGAAGCCGCCGACGTGCTGGGAGAGATGGCGCGGAAAGCCGGTCAGTTCGTCGGCGAGTTCGATCGTGGCGCCGAGCAGCGGATCGGTGGGGTCGAGACCGGCTTCGCGGATGTAGTGCTCAGGCAGCACGCCTTTCGATTGCGCGCCCCACACCATACCGGCAAGCGCGGTGACGGTATCATCCGACAGTCCCATGACCTTGCCGACTTCGCGCAGGGCAGAGCGGCTGCGGTAGCTGATCACGGTTGCGGCAAGCCCGGCCCTGTCGCGGCCGTAGCGGGCGTATATATATTGGATGACCTCCTCGCGCCGTTCGTGCTCGAAATCGACGTCGATATCGGGCGGCTCGCGCCGTTCAGGCGTGATGAACCGTTCGAACAGGAGATCGACCTCGACGGGGTTCACCGCAGTGATGCCAAGGCAATAGCACACCGCCGAGTTGGCAGCCGACCCGCGACCCTGACACAGGATGCCCTGTGAGCGGGCGAAGCGGACAATATCGTGGACCGTCAAGAAGTAGGGCGCATACCGCATCTGCGCGACGAGGGCGAGTTCGCGGGCAAGCGTTGCCTGGACGGCGTCGGGTATGCCGTCGGGATAGCGATCCAGCGCGCCGTCGAAGGTCAGCGCCGCCAGATGCGCGTCGGGCGTGGTGCCAGCTGGCACTGGCTCGTCGGGGTATTCATAGACGAGTTCGTCGAGCGAGAAGCGGCAGGCGGCGGCGATCTCGTGTGTTCGGGTGACGGCATCGGGGACCTCGGCGAACAGTTGCGCCA
>JAWXCP010000040.1:0-46803 GCA_034408685.1 Hyphomicrobium aestuarii
CGCGCGGCGATCCGCAGGTTGAACACGTGGCTACAACCCCACCTCTGATAGCGGGACCGGCTGAATTTGCGGCTCAATTCGGGGTTTCACGTGAAACCCTGGGCCGACTTGAGGTTTACGCTGCCGAGTTGGTTAAGTGGCAGAAAACGATCAATCTCGTGGCGCCGAGTACGTTGCCCGACGTGTGGCATCGTCATTTTGCCGATTCGGCCCAGCTTGTGGCTTTGGCTCCGGTTGCGGGTTCGGTGACCTCGCCGAATTCAGACGCCGTTGTGCCCTTAACCTGGATTGACCTGGGCAGCGGCGCGGGTTTTCCGGGGCTGGTGGCCGCAATCATGTTGGCCCCGACTGGCCGATGGCGGGTCACGTTGGTCGAAAGCGACAGCCGCAAAGCCGCATTTTTGCGTCATGTCGCGCGCACGGTCGGCGTGCCTGTGGATAACTTGTGCGAGCGAGCCGAGCGCGCTGCGACTCGGGCTAACCTCGCCTACGCAAGCGTTATCTCTGCCCGCGCCTTAGCACCGTTGACGCAACTTCTGGCGTGGGCGTTGCCGTTCGCTGGGCCCGAAACGGTTTTGTTGCTGCCAAAGGGCCGTGATGCCGCCACAGAGCTACAAGATGCTGAAAAGATATGGCAATTTGAGTATTATTTCGTGCCGAGCCTGACCGATGCCGAAGCGCGAGTCGTCGTGATATCGAGGCTCACGCGGCGCCGTTGACCCGCCGCAGACCGCGTTGTGGAGACACTGCGGGGCAGCGACGAAAACGGCATCGCGTGTGGCCCGTGCTGCAACAGATGGAATGGCCCGATGACGAATTCGTTTGCCAACGCGACCGCTGATCCGACGCCGTTGACCCGCAGTCAGCCTCTGGATGCAAGCCCGAGGGTGTTTGCGATCGTGAACCAGAAGGGCGGCGTGGGCAAAACGACGACCGCGATCAATCTCGGCACAGCCTTAGCAGCCGTCGGCGAGCGCGTGCTGGTGATCGACCTCGACGCCCAAGGCAACGCGTCGACAGGGCTCGGGATTGCACCCGAGGCACGCGCGCGCACAAGCTATGACGTGCTCGTATCAGGCGCGGCTTTGACCGAAGTGGCGGTTCCAACGGCCGTGCCCGACCTTCATCTCGTGCCAGCAAATGCCGACCTTGTCGGCATCGATGCCCACATGGGGTCGGACAACAACCGGTTTTACAAGCTGCGCGACGCTGTTCGGCTGATGGCGGCCACCGGTCGCGCAAACCCGGCGAAATCCTACAGTTACGTGCTGGTCGATTGCCCTCCGTCGCTGTCGCTGATGACGCTGAACGCCATGACCGCGGCGGATGCGTTGCTGGTGCCGGTGCAATGCGAATTCTTCGCACTCGAAGGCATTTCGCAGCTCAGGGATACGGTCGATCAGATCCGAACGACGCTGAACCCCGCGCTCGAAATTCAAGGCGTGGTGTTGACCATGCACGATGCCCGCACGTCGCTGTCGCGCGAAGTTGCCGACAACGTGCGCGCGTTCTTCGGTGCGAAGGTTTACGAGACGATGATCCCGCGAAATACGCGGGTGGCTGAGGCCCCGTCCCACGGCAAGCCGCTGCTGCTGTACGACTACGATTGCAGCGGTAGCCAAGCCTACATCCGGCTCGCCACAGAGATCATCCAGCGCGAGCGCCAGTCGAAGGCCGCGTAAACAATCGATCGATTTTCAAAGGGTTGAGCGATGAACGTCCCACTCCAACGCAGCCGCCTTGGTCGAGGCCTCGCCTCCCTGATCGGTGAGGTCCAGTCGCCACCAGAGCGCGATACGCCAGCCGCGACGTTAGGCGGGGTGCTTGCCATGCCCGGCGCGCGTCTGCCGATCCACGGCGAGCAACGGGTCGTCCCGATCGAGCATTTGCGCGGCGGCAGCTTGAACCCCCGCCGCGACTTCAACGACGACGATCTGTTGGAACTGGCCGAATCGATCCGGTCCAAAGGCCTCGTTCAGCCGATCATCGCCCGGCCCGATCCCGCACCGGTAAACGGTAGCCAATACGAAATCGTCGCCGGGGAACGCCGCTGGCGCGCTGCCCAGCTTGCCGGGCTCCATGTGCTGCCGGTGATCGTGCGCGACCTCGAAGATCGCGACGTACTCGAAATCGCGATCATCGAGAACGTACAGCGTGCCGATCTCAATGCGCTGGAAGAGGCGTCGGGCTATCGCGAGCTGATCGAGCGGTATGGCTACAGCCAGGAGCAACTGTCAGAAATCATTGGTAAAAGTCGCAGCCATGTCGCCAACACGTTGCGGCTGATGAAGCTGCCTGAGACCATCCAGGCCTTGGTCCAAAACGGCCAGTTGACGCCGGGCCACGCGCGCCCCTTGGTCGGCCGGGCCGACGCGGAAGAACTTGCCCGGCGCATCATCGCCGAGGAGCTCAACGTCCGCGAGGTCGAGGCGCTGGTCAACAGCCTGTCCGAGCCGCGCGGCCCAATCGGGCAACCAGGCTCGACAGCACGCAAGGTGCGCGACAAGGACCCCGACACCAAGGCCTTTGAAAAGGATCTTGCCGATCAGTTGGGCCTAAAGGTCGAAATCAAAAAGGGGGCTGGCGAAACCGGTCAGCTTTTGATCCGCTATGGTAGCTTTGACCAGCTTGACTACATCCGCATGCGGCTGACAAACGGGAACTGATCTCGGCCGGGCTCGCCGGCGACAGGCGCTTGACGGCATGATTTTCGATTGAGCGAGCCTGACCATGACCGATGCGGTAGCAGCACTTGCAGACCTGATCCACGCGCGGCGGACAGCACCCGCCGACCCGTCGGCAGCGCCGTCATACACACGGCAACTGCTGGACGCCGGTCCCGACCGCTGCGCGCGAAAGTTCGGCGAGGAGGCGATCGAACTGGTGATCGCGGCACTCGGCGGCGCCACGCGGCCCGATGGCGGAAACCATGTTCGTATGCCGCTGTCGAAAGTCGAGAAAGATGCCGTGGCATCCGAGGCCGCAGATGTGCTCTATCATCTGATCGTGTTGCTCGAGAGCCGGGATGTGCCATGGGACAACGTGACGGCGAAGTTAGCCAGCCGGATGGGAAACTCCGGGATCGCGGAAAAGGCGTCCCGTCAAGCGGGCTGAATCGCGGCGTTTGCGTCGTCAAGTACCGCCTCGTAAAGGTCAACCCGTGACGCCCCCTGCACCTAGCCGGCGCTCTTCGTTGCTGGTCCGCAACGAGCGAGCACTCGCGTCTTCGGTAGCGCTAGGTTTCTCGCCCTATCGCACATTCACACGCGCCGAATGGGCGCGATTGCGCGCCGACACGCCGATGACGCTGTCCGCCGATGACCTGGATCAAGTGTCGGGCGTCATTGAGGAATTGTCGGCGGCCGACGTCGAAGAAATTTACCTGCCGATGTCGCGGCTGCTAAACCTGTATGTCGCCGCCGCTCAAGAGTTGCACTCGGTCTCGGCGAAGTTTTTAGGGCACGGCGACGGAAAGGTGCCGTTCATTATCGGCATCGCAGGCTCGGTGGCCGTCGGCAAAAGCACAACGGCTCGGGTCCTCAGAGCCTTGCTCGCGCGCTGGCCGAACACGCCAAAAGTCGACATGATCACGACGGACGGGTTTCTCTATCCCAACGCCGAACTCGACCGCCGTCGGTTGATGACCCGCAAGGGTTTTCCCGAGAGTTTCGACAGCGCCCGGCTGCTGCAATTTCTGGCAGACGTGAAAAGCGGCCGCGGGATCGTCGAGGCGCCGGTCTACTCCCACTTCAATTATGACATCGTGCCTGGACGTTTCATACGCACTGGAAACCCTGACATTCTGATCGTCGAGGGCCTCAACGTGCTGCAGCCAGCGCGCCTGATCAAAGGCGGCGATGCGATCCCCTTCGTATCGGACTTTTTCGATTTCTCGATCTACATTGACGCCGGACCGGCTCACCTCGAGCAATGGTATGTCGAGCGGTTCATGCGGCTGCGCGCCACTGCTTTCCGCGATCCCGGCGCCTTCTTCCACCGCTACACGACGATGACCGAAGACGAAGCCCGCGACGCGGCGCTCGACATCTGGCGATCGATCAACCTGAAAAACCTGGAAGAGAACATCCTTCCGACCCGCCAACGCGCCAGCTTAATCCTCGAAAAAAGCGCCGACCATCGCGTAACGATGGTGTCGCTGCGTAAGCTGTGACAGCGGCCCCGCGTTCGGTTAGAACGCGCATCAACGTCGGGTTCGGATAGAACGCGCATCAACGTCGGGTTCGGCTAGAACGCGCATCAAAGTCGGGTTCGGCTAGAACGCGCGAGGAGAGACGCGTTCGGCTAGAACGCGCGACGAGAGGCGAGCGACGTTTTGCTCAAAGCGGGGTGTTGAGTATGTCAGCGAATACGCGGTCGATCGTCGCGATCATCTTTGTCGTCCTCGGCATGTCGTTCATCGTGACGACCGCAGTCTTGTATACCGAGTTCCGCGACCATGACTGGTTCACGCTCGCGACCCTTTACAGCCACCTGTTCGTGTTCTTTCCAACGTTCGGCTTATTGGCGCTGTTTGCCTTTTATATCCCCGCTTGCGCCCTCCTCGATCTCTACTGGAACAACCCCAAAGTCGTGCGCTACGGCCGTCTGCGTTTTGCATTGGGCACGACCGTTTTGATTCTGATGTCGGTCCTGGTCGCACGGGCGCTCGTCGGTGGCGACCTGCCAGCCATCTGGTGGCTGAAACCCCAGACCTTGGCTGCCGACCGGGGTGACCCCGCAGGTTGCGTTACAGACCCATCTGCCACCCAGTCGGCGTGCTTGCGTCATCCGATTTTGGAGAGCGTTGCCGAGGTTCGCCGCCAGTCCGAGAAGCGCAACGGGCTGTCGGTCCTGGTCCGCCAGTGCGATCCCGACCCGCTGATTGAAACGCCGCGGGCCCTGATCGAGCGCCGCTATTGTTTCGTGACCAAGACGATGTTGTCGGCCGCCGAATGCTGTCAGGCTCAAACCCGGTTTTCGGTGGCGTTGACGCAAATTTACGCCAACGACGGCAAGCCGTCGGTCACCAGTCTGATCCATTCGATCCTGCTGCCTCTCAAGATCTTCTTCCTATTGATGATCCTGGCCATCGGCTTCCTGCTCGCCATGTGGCGGCGCACGATCGATAAGCTCTATCACGATGATACGGCAGGGATTGAGCGCGGCATCCTGATCGGGGCATTCGCCATGCTGATCTGGCCGATCTCGAACCAGAGCTTTTTGCAATCGTCGAGCCTGCTCTATGGCAAATACGGCGATGGCTTCTATTCCGCCCTGTCGCCGGTCATGAGCGGCCTGTTCGTAATTTGGGTGCTGCTGCTGGTCGTGTTCTTTTTCCGCCGGACGCAACGCGACATCGAGGCTGCCGGCAAGATCGGTGGCGGCATCGCCTCACTGGTGTTTGCGTTGAAATACCAGGAAATCATCGATTATGCGACGCGGTTCCTGGGGTCTGGGGCCAACGCTGTCGAACTCGTGGTGATGGGCGCGCTGTTGTTGACCGGGCTTGTCGTGTTGACCCAAACGACCGGCGCACAATCGGCAACTGCGGCGGCAGAAAGTGGCCAGAATAGTGTCCCGGGTAGCGGGCCGGACAATAATTCCGCGCCGACGTGATTGAACTGCCGCAGCCGAACGAGCGACGGCCAGACCCGCTTCGGCAAACGGCCTACGCACGCAAAAAAAGGCCGCTTTGGGGGCGGCCTTAAAGTTGCAATGGATGCACTACCGCCGGTCGCCGCAGCCGAAGCCAGGGCGCCAACGGTCGTCACGCGAAGGGCACAGACGCAAAGTCCAACTCGGTCGAGAGAGACAGTCTTGACGCACGGGTAAATCGAAGAACTGGCCGCGAACGAACGCCGGCGAACAACGCGAAAACGGCACGGCGGCCAACAAGGTAGGGGTCGATTGTACCGATCAGCCGGGCCCTGGCGGATCGAGATCCAGCAACCCTACGCCAAGTGACCGGGCACCGTGATGAGTTCGGCGGCGAACTTTAGCGCCGCCTCGGCAACAGTGACCTGAACTTGAAAAAACGGCCCAACCGGCATGGATTTTGCGCCGTAAGCCAAAAGTGAAGCCTGCGCCTCCAGCCCGGACATGAAAACGCCGATACCGAGGCCGAACAGTCGCGCAAAGCTGTGGTCGGCGCTTGACTGAGGCGCGTCTGACACCGAGGCCGTCCGGCCATCTCGGCGGGTAGCGGCCTCGCCATCGAGACCAACGGCTGGCGCTGTAAGTTTATGATCGGCAGCTTGCGCTGCAGCCATCGTCCGCGCCGGTGTTGCCGTGTGAACCGGCGTCGGCGTGTGGATCGGCCCGGTCGCTTCGGCGCCGCCAAACGCCAGCAAGGATGCGTGATACTTGTCGCGCAGCCGGCGGATAACCGACGGGTCGTTGATGCCCATTTCCTTGATCGCCGTGGTCGGCTTCATATCGGGATTAGTCGCCAGCAACCCGGCGATGGCTTCGAGGTGGTTGGTGTCGTCGAGGCCGGTCCCCTTTGGACGGCCGCGTCCCGATTTTTGGAGCATCATGGAAAATCCTTGGCGGAATCAAACGGTTGCTGATTGCGACGGTGCAGTGCGCCGCCACGTCCGCCAAGGAGAAAAAATCAGAAAGTAACAAAATAGAGAAGACTTGCAGAGGCATGTGTTGCCGTCGTGCAAGAAAATCTCAAGTAGCGGCTCTAAAGCGATGAATTTGCGGCGATTATAACCTCCACAAATCGCACCACCTGCGTCCGCGCGGTGTTGCGGTCGCCGGTCATTCAGTGACGACAAAACCACCCTCGCGGGCCAACGCGGCAAGGTTCGCCTCGGGCCGCGCACCGATGTGCGAGATGATCTCAGCCGCCGCCAAGGCACCAAGTCGCGCCGACGTTGCGTTGGGCAGGCCGCGCGCCGCACCGAACAGGAACCCCGCGGCGAACAGGTCGCCAGCCCCCGTGGTATCGACGACGTGGTCGACGTGATGGGCAGGCACAGCCTCCCGCGACGGGCCAGCGACAACCACACAGCCCTTGGCGCTACGGGTCAAAACCGCCAACGGAACGTCCGCGCCGATGTGAGCTGCCGCAGCGTCGAAATCGGCACCTTGATACAGCGAAACGAGCTCGCTTTCGTTGGCGAACACAATGTCGACGCCCGACCGCATGAACTCCAAAAATTCGTCCCGGTGCCGGTCGACGCAGAACGCATCGGACAGTGTCAGTGCAACTTTACGCCCGGCACCTCGCGCGATTTCGACCGCACGCCGGAATGCGGCCTTACCGGGAGGGGCGTCGAACAGATACCCTTCGAGATAGACGATACCAGCTGACGCGATGACGTCCGCGTCGAGGTCGGCCTCTTCGAACGCCGTCGAGATGCCCAGAAACGTGTTCATCGTCCGCTCGCCGTCGGGCGTGACGAGGATGAGCGAGCGCGAGGTTTGCCCGCCAGCGACTGGCCGCGACTGGAACGCGACGCCTTGCGCGGCAATATCGTGGGCAAAGATGCGGCCGAATTCGTCATCGCCGATCTTGCCGATGAAGCTCGCGGAACCGCCAAGCGACGCGATACCGGCAATCGTGTTAGCCGCCGATCCGCCCGAGATTTCGATCCCCGGGCCCATCGCGGTGTAAAGCACCATCAGCGCGTCCGTATCGACAAGGCGCATCCCGCCCTTGGCCGCGCCGAACCGCTCCAGAAAGGCGTCGTCACAGCGGCCGATGATGTCGACAATGGCGTTGCCGATGCCAGCGACGTCGAAGCGAGGAGCGGTCATGGGTGGTCCTGAAAGGAAAGCGATGTGAGGGCGTGGTGAGCCGATACCCAACGAGCAGAGAACCAGCAACAGGACACGTCGCGCGTGAGGCGCTGGAACGAGCCAGCGGTACACGATCGCTACTTTTGCCGCGCCATCGCTGCCAGTCGCAGCAACAGGCGCTCGACGAGAACGTCTTCCATGGCCCCTGTCTGGCGGGTCGCTGCAACCGTCGCGCTGATCTCGCCAAGCGCGGCTGTCAGCCGTGCCGCAGACCATGTCCGGCATTGCTGGGCGAGCATTGCCTGCGCTTTGAACGGGACCGGCGGCCGCATCCCGCGAACGGCATCGTCGACGCTGCGGCCTCCGTCCACTGCCGCCCGCAACCGGTGGAGACGCAGGAAATAACGTTGCGTCGCCAGTACGATGGTTTGCGCCCCATCGCCGCTCGCAATGGCACGGTCGGCATCGGTCACCGCTGTCAGGCTGTCACCACCAGCCGCCGCCTCCGGGATACGATCGAGCTGGAGTTCGCTGGCGTCACCCACCACGGCTTCGACATCCTCAGCAGTCACCTCGGCCTGGCCATAGGCGAATAGCGCCAACTTATCGAGTTCACCGCGCGACAGTCCACGATCGGCGCCGAGCCGGCTGACCAGGACATCGCGCACGTCGGGAGCGATTTTGAGCCCATGCCCGCGCAAGACCGAGGTGGCAAGTTGCGCGAGATCCTGCTCGCTGTCGGCATAACAAGGGATGGCGGCCGCAATTGCCGATTTCTCGAACACCGGTCGCAAGCCCTCGTCCGCGCGGAGGTTGCCAGCCTCGATGATGAGAATACCAGCCAGCCGACCCGGTTCGAGCAACGGCTTGATGGTCAGCGTCGTCACCCGCCGCCCGGTGCGCGTCCGGACGATTTTGCGCCCGCCAAACATCGCGACCGTCTGGAGTTCGACCTCGAGCCGACCGGGGTCGTCTTCGAGATCGGCATCCTCGATCGACAAAACCTCGCTTGGCGGCGTATCCCGCGCCGCGATCGCCCGCGCCAAGCGGCCGGCCCGCTCGCTGACAAGGCCGACATCCGGACCAAAGAACAGCACGGCCGAAATCGTCGGGTCGGGGGATGTCAGGAACGCTTCGGCCTGATTGGCCTTGATCGCGACCATCAAACGTTAGGTGGTCGACAAAAAGGCCGCAAGACGCGACCTCAGGTCGAGAGCGATGGTCTTGGCAGCGCGGTTCTGGGCGTCGTCTTGAGCGCGCACGTTCGAATAGATCGACGGGTTTCGCTCGAAGCCGGATCGTCCGAAGCTTACGCCCTTCAGGACCACAGACTTGTCTGAAATGCGGACCAAGTTGAACGTTGCATCGGCGGCGTAGATCTGGCTGAGTGCGTCACCGTCCGCCTTGACGAGCGTGGACGTGACGCTCTCCCGCACGGCAATCTCGAGACGGTAGAGTGGTGGCTTCGTGCCACTCCCGCCCGTGGTGTCGAAAATCAGCTCGTTGCGGAGCCGCTGCCCAAGGCGTCCCGGCATCGGCGCGATCTCGACTTGCGCCAATTTGACGTCGACGCCGGCCGCTGAGCCGAGATTGCCGTAGAGCGGCCGGAAGCCCTGACCATCGGCGCAGCCGCCAAGCGTTGCCAACACGGCACAGACGATGGCAGCCGATATACGTGAGGCAGGGCCAGCTTTGGCCTGCCCCCGCGCGTTCCGAACCTGACCGTCAGACGACGACATTCACGATCCTCTGCGGTACGACGATGACGCGTTTCGGCGTCCGTCCTTCAAGCGCACGAATAACGGTGTCGAGCTGCAAAGCGGCAGCTTCGATATCGCCTGTCTGAGCGTCGCGCGGAACGACGATTTCATCCCGCCTCTTCCCATTGACCTGTACGGCAAGCGTAATCGTATCGTCAACGAGCAACCCCGGTTCAGCGGCTGGCCAAGGCGCGTTCGCAACGAGCGTGTTGTAACCAAGACGCGCCCACCCGTCTTCGGCGAGGTGCGGCATCATCGGCGAAATCATCGCCACGAGGTACTCGCCAGCCTCGCGCAGCGCCCATGCCATGTCGGGAGAAGGCTTGTCACCAGCCGCCGTTAGCGCAGCTTGGATGGCGTTGGCCAGTTCATGAACCTGCGCCACGGCGACGTTGAACCGCAATCCAGAGATGCTGGAGCCGACCGCGTGCAACGCCCGGTGGAGCGCCTTGCGCAGCCGCATCGCCTCGTCCCCGAAGGTGTCGGGACGGGCGGTACCCTGCGCAGCGCCGATCTCGGCAACTTGGTCGATATACCGCGACAGCCGCTGCACGAACCGCCCGGCACCGGCCACGCCGGCTTCCGTCCAGATGAAATCCCGCTCCGGCGGGCTGTCCGACAGCACGAACCAACGCGCGCAGTCGGCACCGGAGTTTGCGATGATGTCGTCGGGATCGACGAGGTTCTTCTTCGATTTCGACATCTTCTCGATTGACCCGATGGCAACCGGCTTTCCCGTCGCCACCTCGATGGCGGATCGCGTTTCGCCATCGCCCGAAAACGTAATCTCATCCGGCAGCAGCCAATGGCCGTCCGCCGACTTGTACGTCTCGTGCGTGACCATGCCTTGCGTGAACAGCGCCGCGAACGGCTCACGGCGGCTAGCGACGTTGTCGCTGGGCCGAAGCTCGAGGTGCCCGGTGTCGATCAGCGCCCGTGTAAAGAACCGCGAGTACAGCAGGTGAAGGATCGCATGCTCGATGCCGCCGATATATTGGTCGACGGGCAGCCAATACCGCGCGGCGTCGATGTCAACCGGGCTGTCGGACATTGGCGCCGTAAACCGGGCGAAATACCACGAGCTGTCGACAAACGTGTCCATCGTGTCGGTCTCGCGGCGCGCGGGCTTGCCACACGCCGGGCAATCGACGTGCTTCCAAGTCAGATGGCGATCGAGAGGGTTGCCGGGCACGTCAAACGTCGCATCCTCCGGCAGCCGCACGGGAAGATCCTTGGGCGGCACCGGAACGACGCCGCACGCTTCGCAGTGGATGACCGGAATCGGACATCCCCAATAGCGCTGGCGCGACACGCCCCAATCGCGCAGCCGGTAGTTGACCTGGCGCTGCGCCACCGGCTTGCAGGTAAGCGTTTGCGCTTCCAGCCGCCGCGCGACGGCATCGAATGCGTCCGTCGTCGACAGTCCGTCGAGGAAGCGCGAGTTGATCATCACGCCATCGCCGTCATAGGCAATTTCGCCGACCTTGAAGGTCGATGCTTCGTCTTTGGGCGCCACGACCGTGACAACCGGAAGATCGTACTTGCGCGCAAAATCGAGATCGCGCTGGTCCCCGGACGGGCAGCCAAAAATAGCGCCTGTCCCGTAGTTCATCAGGACGAAGTTGGCGACGTAGATCGGCACCGTCCAAGTCGGATCGAGTGGGTGAATGACCTTGAGGCCAGTGTCGAAGCCAAGCTTCTCGGCCGTCTCAAGGTCGGCAACCGACGTGCCGATCCGGCGGCAATCTTCGCAGAACGCGGCGAGTTCAGGGTTCGCCGCTGCGGCAGATTTAGCGATCGGGTGATCGGCCGCGACCGCAACGAACGAGGCCCCAAACAGCGTATCGGGCCGCGTCGTGAACACCTCGACTTCGCCAGGAACCTCAACCGGAGCCTCAACCGGAGCCACAGCCGGCTTCGCCTTCGCGCCCTTCTTGGTCGTCTTCGGCCGCGCGTCCTGAATAGCCCACCGGACAAGCAATCCGTCCGAGCGGCCGATCCAGTTGGCTTGCATCAAGCGCACCTTGTCGGGCCACGCCTTGAGGGTGTCGAGATCGGCGAGAAGCTCGTCGGAATACTGCGTGATCTTGAAGAACCACTGCGTCAGCTCACGCTGTTCGACCAGCGCGCCAGACCGCCAGCCCCGGCCGTCGATCACCTGCTCGTTGGCCAATACGGTGTTGTCGACCGGGTCCCAGTTGACCTTGGCCGAGCGCCGGTAAGCGAGGCCCTTGGCCAACATGTCGAGAAAAATGCGCTGCTGATGGCGGTAGTATTCCGGCTCGCAGGTCGCGATTTCCCGCGCCCAATCGAGCGACAGGCCCATCGACCGAAGCTGTCGCTTCATCGTCGCGATGTTGGAACGGGTCCACGCGCCCGGATGAAGATTGTTCTGCATGGCCGCGTTTTCCGCCGGCATGCCGAACGCGTCCCAGCCCATCGGGTGGAGAACATTGAAGCCCGTCGCGCGCTTGTAGCGGGCAAAAACGTCCCCCATCGCGTAGTTGCGGACGTGGCCCATGTGAATGCGCCCTGACGGATAGGGGAACATTTCGAGCACATAGCATTTTGGCCGGGGATCGGCGGCGGTACCGGTGTGGTCACCAGTGCGATCGGTACCAGTGCTACCACTAGTGGGATTGGTAGTGGCAAAGGTGCCAGCCGCCTCCCACGTCTGTTGCCAATGTCTCTCGCGCTCGGGCGCGTTGTAGCGTTCGCTGGCCATCTAGATATGGGATCCGGTGGATGCTGTTGGCCGTGCAATGACCCCGTCGAGCAAGTGCGGTCAAGCGGGATGGCATAGCACCAACGTTCGCCGCCAGGGCGTGCAGCCTAACGTGTCGATATTTTGAAGTTTTGTCGACATATTATGCCGATGTGTCGATCCGATAGACATGTCCGACGAACATGTCGATCAAATCCATTTTATTCGACACATTTCCAGCATATGTCGACGTCTTCGACATGTCTTGCTAGATGTGTCGAAAAAATCGGAAGTTATCGACATGTCAGGCTCCCACATGCCAGCCTACGATCCCCACCGCCCGTATAACGAGTTGCCCCGCTTGCCACCGGCGACCGACGTCGAAACGAAAACCGTGTTGAAGGCCTGCGTCCGGGCACGCGCGGCGCTGTCCGAGCTGAAGCTTGCTGGCGAGTTGATCCCTAACCAGAACGTGTTGATCAACACCATCCCGATCCTCGAGGCCAAGGCAAGCTCGGAGATCGAGCTGATTGTGACCACCAACGACGCTCTATTTCGCGAGGCGAGCCTCGGCGAGGGGACCACCGACCCGGCGACCAAAGAGGCCCTTCGCTACCGCACCGCACTGTACTATGGACTTGAAGCGATCAAGCAGCGCCCACTCGGCACCAACCTCGCGGTTGAAATCTGCTCCCATCTGAAAGACCAGCAAATCGAAGTGCGCAGGGTGCCGGGTACCACGCTCCAGAACGGCACCACCGGCGACATCATCTATACCCCACCGCAGGGCGAGCAGCAGATCCGCGACTTGCTGGCGAATTGGGAGAAATTCCTCCACGAGCCAGACGACATCGATCCGCTCGTCAAGATGTCAATCCTCCACTACCAATTCGAGGCCATTCACCCGTTCATAGACGGTAACGGGCGGACCGGCCGCATTTTGAACGTCTTGATTCTCGCCGAGGCCGGACTTCTCGAACTCCCCACACTCTACCTTTCGCGCCACATCGTACGCAGCAAGCCCGAATACTATGGCCACCTGCGGGGCGTCACCGAAAATGGATCGTGGGAGCCGTGGATCCTCTATATGTTGACGGCGGTTGAACAAACCTCGGTTTGGACCACCCAAAAGGTTCGAGCAATCCGCAACCAGATGGAGCATACCGCCGAGCACATAAGGTTCACCGTCCCGAAAATTTACTCCCGCGAACTGGTCGAGCTGATGTTCACCGAACCCTACTGCCGGATCGCCAATCTCATAGCCGCCGGAATCGCAAAACGTCAGACGGCGTCAGATTATCTTAAGGCGCTCGTTGCCGCTGGCGTCTTGCACGAAGAGAAGTTCGGTCGCGACAAGGTCTTCATCCACAGGGCATACCTCGACCTACTCGGTCGCGAGACCCACGAGTTCCAAAGGTACCGATGACACAAACGTCCTGTGAGACGAGCGCCCGGTTCGCCGAAATCACGGCAAGGATTGCCGCAGCGGCACGAAGCGCTGACCGCGACCCGGCCTCGGTCACCTTGATCGCCGTATCGAAAACCTTCGAAGCAGCCGATATCCGGCCGGTTCTAGCGGCTGGCCACCGTCATTTCGGCGAAAACCGCGTGCAGGAAGCCCAAGGCAAATGGCCCGCATTGCGCGCGGACTACCCCGATATCACGCTCCATTTGATCGGCCCGCTGCAATCAAACAAGGCGGCTGATGCTGTCGCGCTATTCGATGTTATCCACACCATCGATAGGCCGAAAATTGCCGCCGCGTTGGCATCAGAAATGCGCAAGCAAAACCGCAAAATTCCCGTATTTGTCCAGGTCAATACAGGCAAAGAACCGCAAAAAGCCGGCGTCATGCCCGAAGACGCTGGTGCGTTTGTTATCCACTGCCGCGACAATGACCAATTGAACGTCGTCGGCTTGATGTGTATTCCGCCTGTTGACGAAGAGCCGTCTATTCACTTTGCCTTCTTGGCGAAACTGACGGCAGAGTTGGGCCTGCAACGCATAAGCATGGGCATGAGCGGCGATTACGAACCAGCGATCGAGTTCGGCGCCACCGACGTCCGCGTCGGATCGGCCATTTTCGGCACCCGCAGCTGACGCCCAATACTGGAAGTTTGTCTGGCGGTGGATATCTCAGCCCGGCTGTGTGTTGTGATAAATCCGTCACGTGTTGTGAGCGAGACCCATAACTTGCCAGTGGGTTGTGTTGTGGAATGCTCGAATCAGAGGCAAATGGCGCGTACCGTAAAACGGCACAGAGAATTCAAAGTAGCGAGCGGTTTGTTTCGCGTTTGTCAGGCGTCCGCATTTGGAATGACCAAGCAGACGGGAGACGACCATGAAAAATCTAAGCCTCATTGCCCTCGTGGCAGCAGGCGCTCTCGCAGGTGGCATCACCTCGGCGAACGCAGCTGATCTCGGCGGAAACTGCTGCGCCGATCTCGAAGAGCGGATCGCAGAACTCGAAGCGACGACAGCCCGCAAGGGCAACCGCAAAGTATCCTTGACCGTGTCCGGCTGGGTCGCCGAGCAGGTGATCGTCTGGGACGATGGTGTCGAATCGAACGCCTATCAGACCGGCATCGGCGGCACACTTGACTCGCACTTCAAGTTCACCGGTTCGGCCCAAATCGCTCCGGGCTACTCGGCCGGTTACGTCATTCACGTTGAAGTCCCCTCCGCGACCAACCTCGCCGTGACCCAGGCTAACGATGACGGTGCTCCAGCTATCTCGGTGCTCCAGTCCTTCTGGTTCATCAAGTCGGACCAGCTCGGCCGGATTTCGGTGGGTCAACAGTCGTCGGCTGCCGATAACGTCGCCGTGCTGCCGGATGGCTCGGGTACGCTCGCGTTCGCCAACTACATCATGTACGACGTGAATGGCTTCTTGACTCGCCGGAATGGTGTGCTGACGGGTGTCAACTGGGGGTCGCTGGCAACCTGTCAGTCGTTCACCGGCAACGATACGCTCGGCCTAGGCGCTGACTGCGATGGCGTCCCTAACAACAACGTCCGCTACGATACGCCGACGTTCGCAGGCTTCTCTGCCTCGGCATCGTGGGGTGAAGACGATACCTGGGGCCTCGCCGGCCGCTATGCTGGCGAGTTCAACGGCATCAAAGTCGCCGCTGCCATCGGTTACTACGAAAACACCGACGAAAACGGCATCGGTGCCAAGGAAGTTGCTGAGCGCGCTCGCGGCGGCAAAGAGTCCGGCGCACTTCAGGCGGGCCTCTATCTGCAGCACGTCCCGACCGGCCTGTTCGTCTACGGCGCCTACGGCCAAGACTACAACGACGTAACCGGCGCAACCTTCCTAGCTGGCGGCGTCAATCAGCAGCAGGTCGAAGGCGAGAACTACTACATCAAGGCTGGTATTCGCCAGCGCTGGAACCCGCTGGGTCACACGGTGCTGTTCGGTGAATACGGCAACAACAGCGACAAACTGTCGAACGCTCTCTGGGCGGCCGGCGTGAACTCGTCGAACCTCGACCAGTGGGGCCTCGGTGTCGTCCAGGAAGTCGACGCAGCCGCCATGTCACTGTTCGCCATCTACCGCGCCTACGAAGGCGATGTGAACTGCCGCGGCAACGTCAATCAGTGTGGTGGTCAGGGCCTTGCAGTTGGCAATAACAGCTTCGACGAGCATCAGCTCTTCAAGTTCGGCGCTCTGATCAACTTCTGATCTCTGCCCGGTCGTCTTGACAGCATAGAGAGCCGCATCCCACCGGGTGCGGCTCTTTTCCCATTTGCAGGCCACGGTTGCGGCGATAGCCCGTCCCTAGTAAGCAGCCGCGCGGATCAGCGGAACGACCAACGCACATAGGACCTCGGGATGGCCGTCGTCGTCATGAAATTCGGCGGCACGTCGCTCGCCAACCTCGACCGCATTCGCAACGTCGCCGCGCACGTCAAGCGCGAGGTCGATGCTGGCAATAAGGTCGCCGTCGTCGTTTCCGCCATGTCGGGCGTGACCAACCAACTCGTCGCGTGGGTGCGGGAAGCCTCGCTCCTCCACGATGCCCGCGAATACGACGCCGTCGTCGCCACCGGCGAACAGGTCACGGCCGGACTTCTCGCCATTGTGCTCCAATCGATGGGGCTAAAGGCCCGCTCGTGGCAGGGCTGGCAAGTCCCGATTGTCACCAGCGATGCCCATGGCTCGGCCCGTATTCTCGATATCCCAGCCGACGGCATCACCGCCCGCGTCAATTCCGGCGAAGTCGCCGTCATCACCGGCTTCCAGGGCGTCGAACCGGCGTCGAACCGGATCGCCACCCTCGGCCGGGGCGGTTCCGATACCAGCGCCGTGGCCATCGCCATCGCGCTCAAGGCCGATGTTTGCGACATCTACACCGACGTCGATGGCGTCTACACCACCGACCCGCGTATCGTGCCGAAGGCGCGCCGCCTGCCCAAGGTCTCATATGAAGAGATGCTGGAAATGGCCTCTCTCGGCTCCAAGGTGCTGCAGACCCGCTCGGTGGAACTCGCCATGGTGCACAAGATGAAAGTTCGCGTGCTGTCGAGCTTCGTGCCGCCGGACGCGATGCAGCCGGTCATGATCGGTCACTTGGAAAATATCGGAACGATCGTTTGCGACGAGGATGAGATCGTGGAACAGCAGGTTGTCAGCGGCATCGCCTATGCAAAGGACGAAGCCAAGGTCACGCTCCTCAAAGTTGAGGACAAGCCCGGCGTCGCCGCCCGCATCTTCGGGCCGTTGGCCGACGCCAACATTAATGTCGACATGATCGTCCAGAACGTCGCGCCTGACGGTAAGTCGACCGACATGACGTTTACGGTCCAGGCGACAGAGCTGCCGCGCGCGCTTGAGGTGCTCAAACAGGCAAAAGCCGACATTGGCTATTTTGACGTGGCTGCCAGCGCCGACGTGGTCAAGGTGTCGGTCATTGGGGTTGGTATGCGCAGCCACGCCGGCGTAGCGGCTAAGATGTTCAAAGCGCTTGCCGAAAAAGGCATAAACATCATTGCGATCTCGACCTCAGAGATCAAAATCTCGGTGCTGATCGACGCTGCCTACGCCGAACTTGCGGTGCGCACATTGCACACGCTCTACGGCATGGACGCGGCCTGAATTTTAGCTAGCCCCGGTCTGTGGTCGGCCATAGCGGCTCCAATCGTAGCGAAAGCGACGTGCGCATACGTAAGCAGATAGCTTGACGCGCGGCACATAAGCGCCACACCCTCACACCACATGGTGTCCAACGCGGTTCCGCCGCGTCGGAACTCATCGGCAGTTGAGAGCTTCAGCAGGGCCATGCAAACGCGGCGCACCGACGACAGCAACTTTTCGCCAGCCGAACCGGCGTTGCGCGTCATCATGCGGCGCCTGCGTGAAATCATGTCCGAAGCGGGTGACGGGCAATCGCGGCTCGATAAAATCGTCCGCCAGATCGCGGGCGTCATGGTCGCCGAGGTCTGCTCGATCTACCTTAAGCGTCAGGACGGCTCACTTGAGCTTTACGCTTCCGAAGGCTTGAAGCCCGAAGCGGTCCACAACACACGCCTGATCCGCGGTGAAGGCCTCGTCGGCCGCTGCGCCGCCATGGGCATGATCATCAACGAGCCCGAGGCGTCGAGCCACCCGTCGTTTTCCTACCGCCCGGAAACGGGCGAAGAGGTCTACCACTCTTTGCTTGCGGTGCCGGTCCAGCGCAGCGGTCAGTTGCTCGGCGTCCTCGTGGTCCAGAACCGGACACCCAAGGAATACTCCGACGAAGACGTCGAGGTTCTGCAGTCGACGGCGATGATCGTCGCCGAACAACTCGTGTCCGGCGCCGTTGCAGGCGCGGGAACCGCCATCGAAGTCTCCAAATCGATGTCGGCGGTTCTGTCGGGTGCTGGCGTCGCCGAGGGCATCGCGCTCGGCCGCGTCGTGCTGCACGAACAGCGCATGGTCGTGACGCAGCTCATGGCCGACAACCCGGCTGAAGAACTGATCCGCCTCGACACCGCGATCAACGACCTGCGCGCCTCCCTCGACGATATGCTCGGCCAGGATCACTTGGCCGCGTCGGGCGAACACCGCGACGTTCTCGAAGCTTTTCGCATGCTCGCCCATGACAAGGGCTGGAAGCGGCGGCTCAACGAGTCGGTCGAAAGCGGACTTACCGCCGAAGCCGCGATCGAGCGGGTGCAGAACGCCACGCGTCTGCGCATGACGCGCCATAACGACCCCATCTTTCGCGAGCGCCAACGCGACCTCGACGACCTGTCCGACCGATTGATGCGCATCCTGGCCGGCCGCGCCGCGCGTGGCGATGGCGCCAACTTGCCCAACGACGCGATCCTCGTCGCCCGCACGCTCGGTCCGGCCGAGCTACTCGACTACGACCGAACGAAATTGCGCGGCCTCGTGATCGAGGACGGCTCCAGCCAGAGCCACGTCGCGATCGTCGCAAAAGCCCTCGGCATCGCCGCCGTGGGCCAAGTCATCGGCATTGTCGACCGGGTCAACGCCGGAGACGCCATCATCGTCGATGCCGTCGGCGGCGAGGTCCACTTGCGCCCCGGCCCCGAGGTCATTGCGGCTTATACCGACAAGGTCCGCTTCCGCGCCAAGCGCCAGCGCCAGTACGATGCCCTGCGCGACCTGCCAGCGATCACCCGCGACGGCCAGCGCATCGCGCTGCTGATGAACGCCGGCCTGCTGGTCGACATGAGCCACTTCGCCCAATCGGGTGCCGACGGCATCGGCCTATTCCGTACCGAATTGCAGTTCATGCTGTCGGACACCCTGCCTCGATTGGAGCGCCAGCTCGCGACCTATCGCGCGGTAGTCACCGAGGCTGGCACCAAGCCGGTGGTGTTCCGCGCGCTCGACATCGGCGGCGACAAAGTCCTCCCCTACCTCCGCCAGGTCGAGGAGGAAAACCCGGCCATGGGCTGGCGCGCGATCCGCATGTCGCTCGACCGGCCAGCGCTGTTCCGCACTCAGGTTCGCGCGTTCCTGAGGGCAGCTGCTGGCCGCGAATTATCGATCATGATCCCGATGGTCTCGGAGGCCCGCGAGATGACGGCGATCCGCGTCCTGATCGACAAAGAATACGATATCATGAAGCAGCGTCGCGCCCACGATGCGCCGAGCCGGGTCCGCATTGGCGCCATGCTCGAAGTGCCCTCGCTGCTGTTCGAACTCGACCAGTTGATGCCGCGCGTCGACTTCATCTCCGTCGGGTCGAACGACCTGCTGCAGTTCATGTTCGCCGCCGACCGCACCAACGCCCGCGTCGGCAGTCGCTACGACAGTCTGTCGGTTGCTCCCTTGCGCGCACTCAAAACGCTGATCGAAGCCGGGCGCGAGTACGGCGTGCCGATCACGCTATGCGGCGAGATGGCCGGTCGGCCGCTCGAGGCGATGGCGCTGATCGGCCTCGGCTTCCGCTCGATCTCCATGGCGCCAGCCTCGATTGGCCCAGTAAAGACGATGATCTTGTCGCTCAACGGCCGCAAGATCGAAGCTTTCCTCAACCAACGCCTGGAAGCCGCCGACCCAAATCTCCGCCAAAGCCTGATGCGTTTTGCCGAGGAGGAGGAGGTCGAGATTTAGGGGGGCATGGATATCGAAGGCCAAGACGCGGCCAGAACTTTCGGCTTGCCGCGATACCTCGCTGGCGGAATTTGGCGCCGTTCCCATCACACCAATCGGCCCTCTGCTACGAAGTCGATCGCGGTCGCGACCTCTCCGATGGCAGCCTTCAGGTCACTTCGGCGGGCCGGCGTAAGGCGCTTGATGTCGACGCGCGGTGACGGTGTTACACCCGCGTCGGCATCGGCAAGCTGCTGATCGAGGATCGTGCCGAGGATCAGTTCGTGCGCGTCGATGAGACGCTCGATGCGCTCGGCCTGGATCGGCTCGGCACGGGCAAACGCGCGAAACCGCTCTGCTGTCGAGCGGGCCCGTTCACCATTGCGGATCGCCACAACGCGGCCAGCTGTAAAGATTGGCAATAGGCCATACTTTTTGAGATCGATACGTCCATCGCGTTCGACGCGCAGCGAGCCGAGGATCGTCACCGGCGAACGCCATCCACGGGCGTTTTCGACCAACATCTTCTGGAATGTCACGGAGCGCTGGGCATCGCCGTGGGCACGGGCAAACAGCCGCTCGCCCATGGCAAGGTCGCCGGAGACCGGGACACCGTCGAAAAAGATGTCGACATTCAAGATGTCTTCTGGACGCTGACGCGAGACCCATCCGTCGATAGCCGCTTCGAAGCGCGGCAGGCTCATGCGCCATTGCGGGTTTTTCGCCATCACGCCGCCCTTGCACAGCGGAATCCCGGCGGCATCCAGGATCGCGGCCATGTGTGTCGCCATCTCGGCCAGCCACAGGTCCGTCACGCCGCCCGGTTCGCTCGACGCAGGATCGGACGAAGAACCCGCGTCGAACACAATGGCGTTGTCCTGGTCGGCAGCAATCAGGCTTTCACCCCGGCCCGCCGAACCGAGCACCAGAACGGAATACGGAACGGGCGGCAGACCCCGGCCAGCAGCCGCCATGCGCCGCTCGGCAATGACCGCAGCGCGACGGGTGATGGCGCAGATTTCCGCGCTGATGACACCGGCGATGGCGCGCGCGCCGACCCCCTCGACCCGAAGCGCCCGTGCAGCACTTGGAACCATCGCCCAGGCGCGGGCGAGCGAAGGTTCGTCATCGGCCTGCTCGATCGCGTCGCCGAGCACGAGCGCCGTCGTCGCCCGATGGCGCAACAGATTGCGTGCCGACACCATGCCGGTGACTTTGCCGTCGTGGCCAGTTGCCGCCAAATGCCGGATGCCGAGACGTTCCATGCGGCCAACCGCGCGATAGACGAAGTCGTCTTGCCCGACGGTGAGGAGCGGGCGGGTAGCAGCCTCGCGGACGCGCGCATCAAGCCCGGCGGCGCCACGCTTGTTGATCATCCGCAGCATGTCCCGCTCGGTCACGATCCCGGGACCACTCCCGGCGGCGCCAGGAGCATCATCGGTAAAGCGCACCAGTACCGAGCTGATGCGCCGTTCCATCATCAGCGCAATCGCATCCGAGATAGGCAAATCCGGCTCGACCCAAACCGGTTGGGGCGACATCACGTCGGTCACGCGGTGGACATAAGAAAAGCTCTCGATGCGCGACAACGCCGCCAGCGGATCGCCGGGCGGCAAGGCGGCAAGCGGCCACGGGTCGGTCCCAACGGCACCGCCCTCGCGGCGTGCGGCTAAGTTGCGACAAGCGGTTTCAGCTTCCGCCACGGTGCGGATGCCGCGCTGTTTGAGCAATGGGATCAGGGCTGCGAAAATCCCGGCCGTGGCCACCGCATCACCAAGCGCCGTATGCCGCCCCGCGATATCGACGCCGAGTGCACCAGCAAGTCGGTCGAGATCGTGCTGGGCCACCGGCAGGCGGGCGATCTCGGCGAGTAACTTCACACAGAGGGCGCGTTTGGGCGTCCACGCACGGCCAGCAAGCTTGGTCTCACGTTCGAGGATCGTCAGGTCGTAGCCGATGGTGTGTCCGACCACGACACAGTTCGACAAGAATGCCTCGAAGTCGTCCGCAACGGCGCCATACGCCGGAGCCGCCGCGACATCGGCGTCGGAAATGCCGTGAATGACCGTTGTCGCTTTCGGGATAGGGATGCCAGGATTGACCAGCCGGTCGAAGCGTCCCGTCGCGAGGATCTCACAGCCGCGCATCCGGACCCCGCCAATCTGGACGATGCGAGCCGACCGCACATCAAGGCCCGTGGTCTCGGTGTCGATGACCGCGACATCCAACGCCGCGAGCGGGATTGCCGGATTTGTACTCGGCATGTCTGTCTGACCCGAAGAGAGCGCCCCGCCATGACCGGCCGGGCAAAGGTATCTCCGACACGTGGCGTATCTATTGTCCTGGATCAACGACGATATGTTTTTTGGTCGAAAAGCCCGTGAGGCAGGCAAATCCCACCGTTACTCTGCAGCGACGCGTCTTGCGTTGTCACCCGAAGCCGCCAGGGGTCCATCCGGCATTCCATCCCGCGTTGCGGCGGCATGTCCGGTGACGGGACCGCGTTGGGCGGTCGGTCGCTCGACCTGGAACCAAGCCGCATAGAGCGCTGGCAAAAAAAATAGCGTTAACGCGGTGGCGACCGCAAGCCCGCCCATGATCGACAACGCCATCGGTCCCCAAAATACGCTCTTGGTCAACGGTATCATGGCGAGGATTGCCGCCAGCGCGGTCAGCACCACCGGTCGCGCGCGCCGCACTGTGCTCTCAACGATCGCGTCCCAAGGCGGCAGGCCATCGGCGAGGTCGTGGTCGATCTGGTCGACCAGGATCACCGTGTTGCGCATGATCATACCAGCGAGTGCAATGACGCCGAGCAGCGCGACGAACCCGAACGGCGCATTGAACACCAGCAGGGCCGCGACGGCGCCGATCAACCCGAGCGGGGCCGTCGAAAACACCAGCAGCAGTTTCGCAAAGCTCTGCAGCTGGAACATCAGCAGCGTCAGCATCGCCAGGATCATCAGCGGAAACAGCTTGAACAGAGCCTCGTTGGCTTTGGCGCTCTCTTCGATCGCCCCGCCGGTATCGATGCGGTAGTCGGGCGCGAGCCCTGACTTGATCTCGGCGAGTTTTGGCAGGATCGCATTGGTCACGCTTGGCGCCTGGACACCTGGCACGACGTCGGCTCGCACGGTCAGAACCATATCTCGATTTCGTCGCCACAAGATCGGTTCTTCGAAGGTGTAGCGGATGGTCGCGACCTGCGCGACCGGCACCACGCGGCCTTCGCGGCTGGTGATCGCCAGGTCGCTGATGTGGGCCAGATCGCGCCGCTCGTCGGGCGTGGCGCGGACGACGACTTTGAGGATTTCTGTCCCCTCGCGATATTCCGATACGGTGGTCCCCGACAGCAGTGTCTGCAACGCTCCAGCGATGTCGGCGGTATTGAGGCCAAGCGCGCGGACCCTGTCCTGGTCGACGTCGAGCACGACCGATTTTACCTGCTCGTTCCAGTCGAGCTGTGGGTCGATCGCGTTAGTCTCTGTTCGCATGACATCTCGGACCCGATAGGCGATCTCACGAACTTTCACCGGATCGGGGCCGACGATCCGGAACTGAACCGGGAAGCCGACAGGCGGACCAAATAGGAGTTGGTCGATCCGCATCCGCGCCTCGGGCACAGCGCCAGCATCGATCGCCGTTTGCAAGCGTGCCTTGACCCGGTCGCGGGCGGTGGCATCTTTGGCCATGATGACCGTCAGCGCAAAGCTCGGGTTAGGCAGCACGGGGTTGAGCGCCAGGAAGAACCGCGGACTGCCCTGCCCAACATAGGTCGTGTAAGTCACCACGTCGTCGTCGCCTTCAAGCAGTCGCTCGGCCTTGCGCGCCGCCGCCGCCGTCGCGCCAATTGCGGAGCCCTCGGGCATACGCGTCTCAATCAACAGTTCAGGTCGCGATGACGTTGGGAAAAACTGCTGTTGAACAAAGCCCATGCCGACAATAGCGAGCGCAAAAGCGCCAACCGTCAACGCGATGATCGAGTAACGGCGGCCAAGAGCGAACGTCACGCCAGCCCGCAACGCGCGGTAGGTGCGAGATTGGTAGAGTTCGCCGTGACCATGAGCGGGGCCACCAGCAGGACCATGTTGCTGCCCGCCCGCGCCAGCAGACGTCGCCTTTGCAAAATCGGGCAACAGCATAACGCCGAGATAGGGCGTAAACACCACCGCCACGAACCAAGAGACGACGAGAGCCATCCCCACGACCCAGAAAATATTGCCAGCATACTCGCCAGCCGTCGATGCCGCAAACCCAACGGGCAGAAACCCCGCAGCGGTAACGAGCGTCCCGGTCAGCATCGGGAAAGCCGTCGATTCCCACGCGAATGTCGCGGCTTTGAACCGGTCGTAGCCCTGCTCCATTTTGACGACCATCATTTCGATGGCGATGATGGCGTCGTCGACCAATAGACCGAGCGCGATGATCAACGCGCCGAGCGTGATGCGGTCGAAGTTCATATTCGCTGCCGCCATCATGACGAACACAATGGCCAATACCAGCGGCACAGAAAGCGCCACAACGATGCCGGTTCGAAGCCCTAGCGAAATGAAACTCACCACCAGAACGATCGCCAGCGCTTCGGCAAACGAAACCAGGAACTCGCTGACCGAGGCTTCGACGGCTTTCGGCTGATCGGACACCTGCTCGATGTCGAGGCCAAGCGGCACAGTTTCCCGAAACTGACCCACAGCCGCTTTGAGCCGCTCTCCAAGCGCCAGCACATTGCCACCATCGGCCATCGCCACAGCAACGCCGACGGCGGGTTTGCCACGATGCGACATCAAAAACGGTGCGGGGTCTTCCTCCGAGCGCACAATTGTCGCGATATCGCGTAGTTGGAATGTTTGCCCGTTGGCGGAGATCGGCACTGCGCGGATGGCATCGAGGTCTTGGAATGCGCCGTTGACCCGCACTATGACCCGGTCGGATGCCGTCTCGATCGAGCCGGCCGCCAAAACCAAGTTTTGCCGACCAATGGCGTCAAAAATCGTCTGCGTCGGAATGCCGAGCGTCGCTAGCTTGCGATTGGACACCTCAACGTACACCCTTTCGGGCACATCGCCGACAAGGTTGATCTTACCGGTCTCGGGGACGCGCAGCAACGCGGTGCGCAGCTTTTCGGCGTGCTGCTTGAGTTCGGCGCGTGTCGCTCCGTCCGAAGTCAGCATGTAAACCGCCGAGAACACATCGCCGAACTCGTCGTCGAATACCGGGCCAATGACGCCGTCGGGCAGAACAGAGCGACTATCGGTGAACTTCTTTCGAACCTGGTACCACGTATCGGCAGCGGCCCGCCCGCGCACGTAGTCCTTGAGCTGGACCAGCATCACGCTCGCGCCCGGTCTCGAATAGGTCCGCACAAAGTCGAGCTGGGGTAACTCCTGCAGCCGCTTTTCCAGCGGTTCGGCGACGAGGCGCTGCATGTCCTGTGCCGTGGCGCCGGGCCAGAATGCCTGGACGATCATGGTCTTGATGGTGAAGCTCGGGTCCTCTGCGCGTCCAAGGCGCACGTAGGACATCGCTCCGGCAATCGTCACAGCGATGATCAAGAACAGAACGACAGACGGGTGTTTGACCGACCACGCCGACAGGTTCAGGCTCTTCATCTGCGCGCACCTCGTGCTGAGTTTCTATCAACGCAACTAGTGTTCCGTCTCAGACATTTGCCTCCCCCCAGCGGCGAGGTTGAGAGCACATGTCTGAGACACGAGGAACACTAGCAAGCTCTTGTTTCTAGTGTTGCTTTTGTATCTGACGTTTGGTTTAGACGTCAGATGCGGGCGGGGACCAAACGTCAGATTCGCAACACTAGGGCCCGGTCAGTTTGTACTGGCGCGTTCGTCGACGATGCGGACAGGCTGGCCTTCATCAAGGCGGTGGACCCCCATCGACACCACCCGATCGCCGGTCTTCAAGCCAGCCGAGACCGTGGCTTCCGTTGGGCCGAGGTTTGCCACGACGACAGCCGTCCGACGCACCCGCGTTTGCCCGTCGAGCACGAAGACATGCGCGTCCCGGCCATCGTTCATGATCGCTGAAATCGGCAGCCGGACGACCGGAGCCGAGCCACCGGAACGAGTTAGATGCACCGTTGCCGTGCGGCCGAGTTCGAGCGCAACCCCCGAAGGCAGCGAAAACCGCGCTGGAAAGGTTCTGGTCGTACGGTCGGCGTCTGGTGACATTTCCCGCAATCGCGCTGGCATCCGAGCCGATTTTTCAGCCGCCACCGAATTCCACACGCTGACTTCGGCGGTCGCTGCCATAACCGCTTGCGCGAGGTGCTCGGGGATTGCTACCGCGACTTCGAGTTCAGCGATCTGGGCAATCCGGGCGACGGTCTGGCCAGCGGCGACCACCTGACCCGCCTCGGCGCTTAACGACGTAACCACGCCTGCCGCCGCCGCTTCGAGCTGTGTGTAGGACAGTTGATTTCGCGCAATGTCGAGGTTGCGTTCGGCACGCAAAACCCTCGATCGCGCCTCATCGGCAGCAGCCCGGCGCTGGTCGAGCGCGGCTTGAGCAACATAACCCTTCTCGAGGAGTGTCTGGAAGCGGGCCTCGGCGGCAACCAATTGCTCCCGGCTGGTCAGTGCAGCGCGCAATTCGGCTACTTGCACTTCCACGGCCAGCTGCAAGTCGGTTTCATCGAGCTTGGCGATCAACTGCCCTGCCGTGACAGCCTTGCCAATGTCGACATGGCGACTGACGATCTTGCCAGCGACGCGGAACCCGACGTCGCTTTCAAACCTCGGTCGAACCGTGCCGGTGTAGTTCCAAGTCGAGTTCGCGGTCTCGACCGTCACAGTCATCACCTGCACCGGCTGCACGGTGGCAGTTGGAGCCTTCGGCTTCGACGCTTCGGCGTTACAGCCCGCAATCAGTACTGCCACCCCAACGATCACTAACCCGCTTGGTAGCCGCTTCTTAGCGCTCGTGACCGAACGTTCAATCGCGATCCTCATGCGAGCGCTCCGCTTGTAAAGTTAGCCCACTTAACTTATGTTAATTAGGCTAACTCCGCAAGCGGAAATCGCCCTTTTTCAAACTCGGAGAAACCATTATTTCGCGAGACCGCTCGCAAACCGGCGGGGAGCAAGGCATGATGCTGTCCATGACCCCGATACCGAGCAAAGCCCAAGATGACCGGAAACCCCGCTATCACCATGGCGATCTCCGGGACGCACTCATCGCGGCCTCTCGGCAACTTTTAAACGAACAGGGCGCCGAGAACTTCTCGCTCGCCGATGCGTGCAGGGTGGCAGGCGTATCAACCGCCGCGCCCTACAAGCACTTCCGCGACAAGAACGAGGTGCTGAAAGAGCTGATCATCATCGGCATGGACGAACTGCGGGTCTCAGGCCAGCAGGCCTTGCAGTCGTTCGGCCCGACAACGTTGGCCGGGATGGTCGCCATGGGCCAGAACTACGTTGCCTTCGCCAAGCGTGAGCCTGGCCTTTTTCGACTGATGTTCGGCCGAAACCCGGTGCTGAAGTCGGATCCGGTTGTCGATACCTGCTGCAAGACCTGCTTTGGCTGGGTCATCCAATCCGTCGCCGAGTTCTGCGCCGCCAACCGCATCGACAGGGATGCACCAACAATTGCCGTCGAACTGTGGACCTTCGTCCACGGCGTCGCATCCCTGGCGATCGACGGTGATTATAACAAAGTTGCCCCCGGTCTCGATACCGACGTCCTGATCGCGAACGCAAGCCCCCGGCTGCTGTACATGGATCATGCGTAGCGCCAGCAGCCCGTAACGCTGGCTGATCACTTGGCGCAACGGCGCAAAACTCGGCACACTCGACCCAACCGTGTCGTCGCGGCATCAACTGCCAGCGAACCGCACCAACCGTGTGGAACTTTCTCCAGCCGACCACAATCTGGCCAATCCTCGACATCACCGTCCGTTTTTTCGTCGGCAACGGTGACGGAAATGGAAGCGGGGGCACGTGGTTACGAGGGTCGTGAACAGTATGCGTTATCCAGCAAAAGGGGCATCCCCAACCGGGGCACCAGCGCAGCGTCGACCGCGTTCGACAAGCCCGCGGCCGCAGACATCGCAATCTCAAACCCCCGATCCCGGAATCGCCAGCTATTTCGTCTGGATGCGCCGCCACACCGGATTATCGATCCACCAGACCGCCGCGCTGCTGCAGACCGAGGCCGAGGTGATCGCCGCACTCGAGGATGGAGCCGTGACGGAACTCCCTGCGTGGCCCGAGACGGTACGGATCGTTCAAGCCTATGCCGCGCTCGCTGGCGTCGACCCAACCTCTCCGATCAACGCGCTTTACGCCAACTGGCCACCTGACAACCAAAGGGGGCAAGGCCCCGGAAACAGTGCAGGGAAGGGCGCGACGGCCCGGGCGGCCAAGGCCGCGAAAGTCCAGACGGTCGCCGACGGCAAGCTCAATCGCATGAAATCGGCAATGGCCGCCCGCAGCGCTGGCCGCCTGTCGTTCAAGCTCTGGTAATTGTTGGCAGCCTAGGCCTATAAGCCCAACTTTCGCGCTGGGACCTGCCTGGCGCCCTGTCGGGTCCCCGCCAACGAATGTCGATACCACGCGAAAAGCTCGACCGCTTGGTCGAGCGCCATCAGGTCATACAGGCCGAGCTCAACGCTGGCGCCTCCCCGGCGGCCTACGCCAAGTTGACCAAGGAATTCTCGGACCTTTCGCCGATCGTGGACGCGATCAACGCCTATTACGCCATCGAGCGTGAGACCCGCGACCTCGAAGAACTCCTTGATGACGGCCCCGCTGACCGCGATATGGCGACCCTCGCCCGCGACGAACTCGTCGCGTTGAGGCCACGCCTCGCCGAGCTCGAGCATCGGCTGCGCATCGAATTGCTCCCCAAGGATGCCGCAGATGAGCGGAGCGCGATCCTCGAGGTCCGCGCCGGCACGGGTGGCGATGAAGCCGCGCTGTTCGCCGCCGACCTGTACCGCATGTATCAGCGCTACGCCGACACCAAGGGCTGGAAAACGGAGATCATCTCGACGTCCGAAAACGACCTTGGCGGCTACAAAGAGATCGTGGCGTCGATTACGGGTTCGGGCGTGTTCGCCAAATTGAAATTCGAATCCGGCGTGCATCGCGTTCAGCGCGTGCCAGCGACCGAAACGCAAGGCCGGATACACACATCGGCAGCGACCGTCGCCGTGCTTCCCGAGGCCGAGGATGTCGAAATCGAGATCCGCGAGCAGGACTTGCGGATCGACACCATGCGGGCAGGTGGTGCAGGCGGCCAACACGTGAACAAAACGGACTCTGCCGTTCGCATGCTCCACATCCCGACGGGGATCATGGTCGTATCTGCCGAAAAATCACAGCATCAGAACCGCCGCTTGGCCATGCAGGTGCTGAAGTCGCGGCTATACGAACTCGAGCGCCAGAAACTTGCCGACGAGCGATCGTCCGCACGCAAAGAGCAGGTCGGCTCGGGTGACCGTTCACAGCGCATCCGCACCTACAATTTTGCCCAAGGCCGCGTCACCGACCACCGTATCAACCTGACGCTCTACAAGCTCGATGAGGTTCTCTCCGGCAACGCGCTCGATGAATTGGTCGATGCGCTGACGACGGATTATCAAGCCAACTTGATGGCCGAACTGGCGAACCAGGATGGGCTCTGACAGCGGCACGGGCCGGACACGCGTGGTCCCCGGTCGCCTCCGCGCCGATGCCCCGATCACGGTCGCGACGGCAACGCGCACCACGACCACGACATTGACCGCGGCCGGAATTCCAGACGCTTCGACGGATGCCCGCCGCCTCGTCTGCCACGTACTCGGCATCACCCCCGCGCGCCTGATCGCAGATCCCAATCGCAGTCTGACAATGGCCGAGATGGCGGCGCTCGACGTCACGGTCGCCAGGCGCCTCACCCGCGAGCCGGTCAGCCGGATCGAGGGCCACCGCCACTTTTTCGGCCGCACCTTCATCGTCACGCCGGACGTGCTCGATCCGCGCCCCGACACCGAGACCGTGGTCGAGACCGCGCGCGATATTCTCGACAGCGGTGCATGCGGGCCAAATCCGCGCATCCTCGATATCGGCACAGGCTCTGGCGCAATTCTGCTGACACTGCTGGCCGAGCGCGACGGGGCGACCGGGACCGGCCTCGAGATATCGCCCGCCGCTTTGGCTGTGGCGCGGTTGAACGCCGAAGCCCTCGGCCTCATCGATCGCGCCAACTTTACCGTTGCAGACGTGAGGGTCGGGTTGCTGTCCGGTTTCGACATCTGGCTGTCAAATCCGCCCTACATTCCAACGAACGATATCCCGTTCCTTGACGAGGACGTGCGCAATCACGACCCGTTGGTGGCTCTCGACGGCGGACCAGACGGTCTGGACATGTACCGCGCGATTCTGGCAGCCGCAGCTACTTTGCCGGACGGTCGTTTGCCGAAATGGATCGTGCTTGAAGCAGGCGCTGGTCAATCTGACGCGATCGTTCGCTTGGCGGCGGCGAAATTTGGCGAGAAACTTGCGCATGTGCGGACGGTCGCAGATCTGTGTGGTCTCACCCGATGCGTGGCGTTTGCGCTACACAGCCCATCGCACTAAGAAAACGCTTGGATTGTAATGGAAATAGCGGTAGGTTGTTCCGACTGAAGGCGTTGCCGATGGGCCGTCAACTTTTGACCCCTGTCCTGCCTTAAGACGAAACTGTCGCAATAAAACGGAACGTCCGACGCGCGATAACGCGGATGTCGGATAGGCGGCGGATAACGAAAACGGGCAGTTCAATCGGCGAGCCGAACGCCGACGAGAGCGATCGACGATCGTTCTGTCACCGGCGAATTCGCATGGGCTCACCTGCATTGCAAATTCAGAATGTGGCCAGTCAGCCTCGGGGCGCACTGTCTATCTTCATAGCGGGAAGACAGTTCGCGGTCAGATAACCTCGAAAAACAACGCCCGATGTCACCGTCGGCCAAGCTACAACCGGCGCGTCAGCACGCTCGGCATGTCCAGAACGTCTGGCGAGCCAGGCACATGCGCAGCTAAAAAAACCAACCCGATTTTCACGAACGGCAAGAGCGAGATACGAGGACCATGAGGCAGGGACAGCAGCATCGCCGCGGTCGCGGCAGAGGCAGTCACAACGCCGGTCACGGCAGCAGCAGCAACACGAGTAGTAACAACAATCAAAACAACAGGAAGCTGCAGAACCCTCTGTCGCGCACCTACCACAGCAACGGTCCCGACGGTAAAGTCTCGGGCTCGCCGCAGTCGATCGCGGACAAATACCTTTCGCTCGCCCGCGATGCGCTGTCGTCCGGTGACTACGTGCTGGCCGAAAATTATCTCCAGCACGCCGAACATTACAATCGCATCATCCTCGCCTATCGCGAGCAGGTTGCCCAATCGCAAGACGAAGCGAACGGCGGACGGCCACGCACCGAGGTCGACATCAACGCCGACTTCCCCGATGAAGATACCGATTCGTTGGGTCGCGACCTCAGCCCGTTGCCAGCCGAACAGCCCCGTCCCCGTCCTGAAATTCGCCCGCGCGAAGATCAGCCACCACGGTTTGATACAGCCGCCAGAGATGCATCTCGGGAAAATCCCCGCGAAGGGTCTCGGGAAGGGTCTCGCGAAGGGTCTCGGGAAGGGTCACGGGACGGGTTCCGAGAAGGCGGCCAGGGCGACGATCGCGCAAACCGCTTCCCCGACCGCCAGCGTCCAAATCGGGATCGCTTCGGCGACCGCGAGCGCTATCAGGGCGGTGATCGCAACGGTGGCGACCGAAATGGTGCCGATCGTGGCGGTGAGCGGTTCGGACCGCGACCCGCATATGGTCCCGACGGCCAACTGCTGCAGGACCGCCCACGCGATGACAGACCGCGAGACGATCGCGGCGACCGTCAACGCGACCGCAATTTCCGCCCCGGCGCGGGCGCCCCCCGAGACGACAGACCCCGAGACGACAGACCCCGAGACGACAGACCTCGCGATGATCGGCCCCGGTTTGACGGTCCCCGTCCCGAACAGGTGCGTTCGGACTTCGCAAGGCCGGACGCTCCCCGGTCAGACGCTCCTCGGTCAGACGCAGCCCGCTTCGATGCGATGCGTCCCGAATCGCTAGCGCGGGAAGCGCTCGATCCTATCCCGGAAACGCCCCGTATCGACGCGCCGAGGATGGAAGCACCTCGCACGGATCAGCCAAGTCGGATTGAGCAACCAGCCCGCGTTGAACCAATCCGCATAGAACCGACTGTCGTCCCGGTCGCCGAAGTGCCCGCCCCACGGCCGGTCCGCCGCCGCGAACGCGGTCCCGCGCTGCCCGAGGATGCTCAGCCCGATTTCCTGCGCCGCCCCGTAAGGCGTCCGCGCCGCGAGGCGGTGGCCGAAGAGCCGGTCGCGGGCCCGGACGCGGCCCCCGCCCCGCCTGACCGCGAGCCAGACGCCGACTGACGTCCGCATCACGAGCTGTTTCAGCGTCGAAAATTGCGAACATCCGGAATCGCGTCGAAATCAGACGCTTACGCCGCAATGTGAAGGTGGCGGAGCGTTGCTCGCGGGCCACAGATTGGTCGCCGCTCCCCGTTACGACCAAAGTCTTCAAGCGTGCGTATCGACGCACGGCGCGCTGGCCTCTACTGTGTAGTCTGGCCAAATGATGGCCGTGAACAAAAACACGATGGCACAGCGATATCGTTGAAGCCTAAATCGGCGCTTAGGGGAGAAAAAATGCAAGGACCAAACGTCGTCCGTCACTGGGCTCGCACCAGTACGCTCATGTGGATCATGTTCGTGCTCTGGCTGATCTTCAGCTTCGGCATTCACTTCTTCGTCAAGGAGCTTAACGCCATCAAGTTCGGTGGCTTCCCTCTTGGCTTTTATATGGCCGCGCAAGGCTCGCTGATCATCTTCGTCGTGATGTTGTTCACGTTCGCCGCAAGGCAGGACGGAATCGACCGCGACGAAGGTATGGCTGAAGATTGAGGGGAGAACATAACATGGCAACTCCGGCAAAAGCCGGCGGCGGGTTCGTTGCGAATCTCGGCCGCATCTACGCCCTCTACACGGGCGCCTTTTTCGTCGTCGTCGTGGCTCTCGCCGCGTACGAATACTTGGCCAAGTCAAGTGGCCAGAACGCGTTGGTCGTCAACCAGAACATCGGCTACGGCTTCGTGTTCCTGACAATCGGCGTTTACGCTCTCATCGGCGTCCTTTCGCGGACATCGGACTCGGGCGAATATTACGTGGCCGGCCGCGTCGTCCCTGCCTTCTACAACGGCATGGCAACCGGTGCTGACTGGATGTCGGCGGCTTCGTTTATCGGCATGGCTGGTACGCTCTACCTGCTCGGCTACGATGGTTTGGCCTTCGTTCTCGGCTGGACGGGCGGCTACGTTCTCGTGGCTATTCTGATCGCGCCGTTCTTGCGCAAGTTCGGCGCCTACACGGTGCCCGACTTTTTCGCCGCTCGCTACGAGGGTAACCTCCCACGCTTCCTGGCAGTTGTCGTGCTTCTCGCCTGTTCGTTCACCTACGTCGTCGCGCAAATCGTCGGCACCGGGTTGATCGCGCAGCGCTTCCTCAATATGGATTTCGAGCTTGCTGTTTACGTCGGCCTCGGCGGTATTCTCGTGTGTTCGATGCTCGGCGGCATGAAGGCCGTGACCTGGACCCAGGTTGCCCAGTATATCGTTCTGATCATCGCCTACCTAGTTCCGGTGGTTATCCTCTCGGGCCAAAAGTACGGGATCCCGATCCCGCAGCTGACTTATGGTCAGGCACTCGCCGATATCGCGACTCTCGAGGCGCAGATGATCAAGGACGGTCTCGCACCGGCTTTGAACATGGCAACCGGTGCGGGCCTCAAGCCGCACACCGCTCCGTTCACCAGCTACAGCCAGCTCAACTTCTTCGCGCTGATCTTGTGCTTGATGGTCGGCACGGCGTCACTCCCCCACGTTCTGATGCGTTATTTCACCACCCCATCGGTGCGTGAAGCCCGCGTGTCGGTGGCTTGGTCGCTGCTTTTTATCTTCCTGCTCTACTTCACGGCTCCAGCATATGCGGCGTTCGCCAAGCTCGAGGTTTATTCGTTGATCGCGAAGAAGACCGCGTTGGCCGATCTTCCGCAGTGGATGTTTACATGGGGCAAAGCCGGTCTGGTCACGGTTTGCGGTAAGGCGGCCGCAAGTATCGAGGCCGTAACGGCGGCTTGCGCTGCTCTGCCAAACCATCCGGGCATCCTGAGATTCCAGGACCTCGGTATTCAAGCCGACGCCATCGTGATCGCGACACCCGAGATCGCGGGCCTGCCTTACGTCATCGCCGGCCTTGTCGCCGCCGGTGGCCTCGCGGCTGCTCTATCGACAGCCGACGGCCTCCTCCTCGCCATCGCCAACGCGTTGTCGCACGATCTGTACTACAAAATGGTGACGCCGTTGAACCGCGTCGCCCGGCTCTTGATCAGCACCGTTGCCGTCGTCGTGTTGCTCGCTGGACTCTATGCTCTGTTCTCTGTGGGCGCTCCAGTTAGTGGCATCCCTCGTTGGATGATCTTGACCGGCGTCATAGCAGGTGTGGTCGCCATCTTTGGTTACCTCTATGCGGGTGCAAACGAAGTCTCTCGCCGACTGTTGATCTCGCGCGTGCTGCTGCTCGTCGTGGCGGCATTCGCAGCGGCAACGGCAGCGACTCGTCCCGCGGACATCGTGGCCATGGTCGCCTGGGCGTTCTCACTCGCTGCCGCCGGTATCTTCCCGGCGCTGGTGCTTGGTGTCTGGTGGAAGCGTGCGAACTATGCCGGTTGCGTTGCCGGTATGATCATCGGGTTCTCGCTCTGCCTGTTCTACCTCGTCGTCACCCGTTACTTCCCGGGTTACGGTGTGGCCTACTTCGGCATGACGTCATTGCTGAACCCGATCTCGGGCAAGCCAATAATTGCCGACTTGGCCAAGGCGATGGCCGATCCCAACGCGATGCAGGCCTTCGTTCTGCAAGCGCACCCACTTGCTTCGAAAGTCGGCTGGATGGATGTGAACAACATCTCGTCGGCGCTGTTCTCGTTGCCGATCGGGTTCTTGACGATCATTATCGTGTCGCTCATGACGGCGCGTCCGTCGCAGGCGATGTACGATCTGATCGACTCTATCCGATGCCCACGCGGTGATACTGTGATGCAGGACAAGGACGCTGTCGTTCAGGCCCACTGAGGCTTGGTGGTAAGGCGTTCTTTCCCCTAAACAACCGAAGGGCGGGTGCTGCACCCGCCCTTCTCGTTTTGACCGGACCGCTTTCGGCTGCTCAAACACCTCAAGCGTCGTTGAAAAACCCGGATTGGCCCCGATGTCGGTTAGCGATACTTTTCTTACCCACTGGTGGTTTCACGGACCGAATTTGGTGCTGGCTGCCCTCGTCTACACCGTTATCGCGCGATACGTTTTAGAGCTGTTGTTCAGCGGCCAGCCCGATGTTGTGATCGTGAACGTCTTCCAGACCCTGACCGACCCGTTCGTCAAAGCCGTCCGCTTTCTCACGCCAGCGATCGTGCCGAATGGGCTCGTGATCGTCTTCACCGTTGTCTGGCTGATGGCACTGCGCTTGTTCTGGTTCTTGACGGCAGTTGCCATTGGAATGCGCGCGAACGTTTTGGTGGGCTCATGAACGAGATCGACGATCAGGAACGCCAAGACATCATGCAGCGCGACGTGCTGTTGGTGGCGACCGCCGCGTGCTCGCTCCTCAACGGCCAGTCGTTTTCACCGCTGCTGACGATGGGCGCAATTTTGTTGAAGCCGTTCGTGGCAGGCACTCTGCTGGCCTCGCCGATCGTCTTCCTCTACCTCACGTCATTGTTCGTCTCGATTATCACGCTGCTGCTCGCAGGCATTCCTGCAGCCCTTTACGAGCGCTACAAGGGCAATCAAAACAGCACACCCATGTCTCTGGGAATCTGGTTTTTCGCCACCGTTTTCCTAACGCTGCCGACGTTCTTGAACATGGGCAAACCAAGTATTTAGTGTTCCGTCTCAGACATTTGCCTCCTCCAGCGTCGAGGTTTGGAGCAAATGTCTGAGACACGAGGAACACTAGCAAGCTCGCGTTTCTAGTGTTGCTTTTGTATCTGACGTTTGGTTGAGACATCAGATGCGGGCGGGGACCAAACGTCAGATACGCAACACTAGCGGCATTTCCAGCGGATCGGGCAATTCTGCCGGATCCGGTGCAAGGTTCTGCTAAAAAAGACTTGGGCCTCCATTTTACCTCTTGGCAGGGTCACGCCGTCGCATGACACTCCCTCGTAAAGGTGTTGCGGAGCGGTAATGGACAAGCTCGACGAAGCAGCTGAATTTTCGGTCGCTCGCGGGAGCGGCTTTGCTGGATTGGCCATCTTTGTTTTGATGGTGGCGCTCATATATGAGCCGCGCCAGTCGTTTGAGATCGGCGGCGTCGCGGCGCTGTTTACGTCACTTGTGTTGCGCTTGAAGGGATTATTTGCCCATAAAACCCCCTATCGGCGCACGGAAGTCTGGTTGTTGCTCGACCCACTTGAACGACCCGTGCCAGAGGTCGCCCAAAAGGTCATCACAATCGCCCGGCGTGAGGTATATTTCCGGTTTGCCTATTATTGGGCGCACTTGGCATTACTTTTGATCGCAACGGCGATCGTGTGGCGTGCGTTTTAGCCAGCCCGGCTGACAAATTCGCAAATATTTAACGACGATCAATTGGGAATGTCGGGCAGATTGCAATCCAGGCATGGCGCTTTGGTCGTTGTTGACGGAACAGGGCTTGCGCCGCAATATCGAAGCATCGCGCCGCACCCAACGCAGGACGCCCCGAACATGGTTCAGCTAACCCTACCTCGCAATTCGAAAATCACGACCGGTAAGACGTGGAATAAGCCGGCCAAGACGACCAAGGAGTTCCGCGTTTACCGGTGGAACCCGGACGACGACGACGGTCCGCGCGTCGACACCTACCATGTCGACCTCGAGACCTGCGGTCCGATGGTTCTCGACGCGCTGATGAAGATCAAAAACGAGATCGACCCGACGCTGACATTCCGCCGCTCGTGCCGCGAAGGCATTTGCGGGTCGTGTTCGATGAACATCGACGGCACGAACACGTTGGCGTGTCTGAAAGCGATGGCCGACGTGTCAGGGCCGGTCAAAATCTACCCGTTGCCGCACATGAAGGTCATCAAGGATCTCGTCCCTGACCTGTCGAACTTCTACGCCCAGCATGCCTCGATCGAGCCGTGGCTGCAAACGGCGACGCCAGCCCCGCAAAAGGAATGGGCGCAATCGCGCGAAGACCGCGAACAGCTCGACGGCCTGTACGAGTGCATCTTGTGCGCCTGCTGCTCGACGTCGTGCCCGAGCTATTGGTGGAACCAGGACCGCTATCTCGGCCCGGCAGCCTTGCTCCAAGCCTACCGCTGGGTCATCGACAGCCGCGACGAAGCCACCGGTGACCGCCTCGACAACCTCGAGGACCCGTTCCGCTTGTATCGCTGCCACACCATCATGAACTGCGCCAAGGCCTGCCCGAAGGGCCTGTCGCCTGCAAAGGCGATCGCCGAACTCAAGAAACTGATGGTAGAGCGCCGGGTATAAAGGCCGACCTTGTCTGCTGCGCGATAACGGCAGCCAGCGCACTGGCGAAAAAATTCAAGACCGGAGGCGAGCGCCGCCGGTCTTGATTGAAAGGCATTACGCCTTGAACACGTCTTCTAGAGAAATAGGCGCGCAACCGACTGGCCGGAAATCAACTACGGCGGTTGGATACAAAACGCTCGCGCGCCCGAAGGCCTGTGCCTGTTTCAGGCAGCCTTCTTCGTGGCAGGCTTGCGGGCGGGGGCCTTCTTTGCAGCAGCCTTGACGGCAGGCTTGCGAGCAGGGGCCTTCTTGGCAGCAGCCTTGGTCGCAAGCTTTGCGGCCGGCTTGCGGGCGGTCGTCTTGGCCTTCGGCGCGGCCTTGGCCGGGGTAGCCTTTTTCGTCGTGGTCTTTACAGCCATTGTCTCTCTCTCCATTTGCAACAGTCCGAATCAGCTCGAACTAGAGAGAGAATGTCCAGATTTGCGCTATTTGTTGATATTAAAAGCGAATTAGCAGCGCAGTTTACGGTTCATTCCAGACTATGTGTGTCTGAATTACATCAAAAAACCGTGAATTGTCAGTGTTTTACACGTTCAGCTGGACATGAAGACGAAGCCAACTGCGAGAACAGACGCTAGGCAGGACGATAAAGCGTCGCCGCCTAGCGTAGGTCGTTGTGCTTTCAGGCCGCCTTTCGCGGCCGCGCCGGTACCTCGAAAACGGCCATCAGGTATCCCATGCGATCATCGAAAGCCTCTGCCATCATCGACCCCGCGCTCGCGGCATCTGGGAGCAGTTCGCCCAGCACCTCACCTTGTTCAAAGCGCAGCTCGGCATCGTAGTGGCGCGCGACCGCCTGCATTTTCGCATTATCGGACAAGCACGTCATGACGAGATGGCGAACGCCGCGATTGCGCGCTGATCGGATGACGCGTCCCATCAGCTCTGTCGCGATGCCGCGATTTTGGAACGCGGGCTCAACGGAAAATGCCACCTCGGCTTCCTGCCCCCAAGTTTCCCCCGTGCGGCGCAGTTCGGCTGTGGCGTGGAGTTCATCGTCGTAAAACCAGCCGTAAATGATCGTGCCGTTGGCGCCCATGCGGCTCGCATATTCTTCGATGAAACCATCCGACACAGCGTGGGCGAACCGCATCCGGCGGCTGGTGGTATCAAGCCGAAGGAGATGGTCGCGAAAGCGGTCGGCTTCGATCGACCACAATTTGCGGATCGTACCGCCACTCGGTGGCGCGTCGACGACAGGAGGCGACCCGGCCGCCGCATGTGTCATGTCGTCTGCGGGCGAGCGGCGGACAATTGACACCGCATCATCCTGCGAGGATGTCGTTGGGATATGTCTCATAGCTAACGTCCTCCTGCTTAGGCCGACGTCCGAGCGGCACATGCCGCTTGCGGTCGCGACCATTGCAACTTCGAACTTGGAACGTAGTGCTAAGGTTGCGCTGCAAAATGACCGTACTGGAGTGTAGCTGTGTTGCTCTGACGGCATAACTGCACGAACTGCAGTGATATCAACACGATGAGCCGAGTTTAACGGGCCCATGGCACGTCGCCGCTGGCGTATGGTGCAATGCAGCATAATGGCGTTTTTCAGGGTTCGCGCAGCCACAACGTCGGACGTCGCAGCTGACCTGACGTAAGTCTGAGGGCCAGGGCCTTCCGCAGGACGGTATCGCCGTGCAAGGAGAAGGCTTGGATCCGGGCGCGGTTGGAGAGACGCAGCGGCATGGGTGGCGTGCTTGCGGCATACGAAAAACGGGTAGCGTCCGGCGCGCTGACCCCTGACCCCGCGCAGGCGGAATGTGCCGCTCGGCTCGACCGGTTGGCAGCAAGCCTCGTCGAGCGGGAGCGGCGGCGGAAATCGCTGTTTGGACGGCTCAACGCCGGCGGTGAGGCCCCGCGCGGGCTCTACATTCACGGCGGCGTCGGCCGCGGCAAGACCATGCTGATGGATGTGTTCTACGATGCCACACCGGTATCGCGAAAGCGCCGCGTACACTTCCACGCGTTCATGGCCGACATCCACGACCGCATCGGCGAAGCCCGCAAATCGACCGATGGTGACCCGATCCCGGCCGTTGGCGCCAAGCTCGCCCAAGAAACGCAAGTGCTGTGTTTCGATGAATTGTTCGTGCGCGACATCGCCGACGCCATGGTGCTCGGACGTTTGTTCCGGGTGTTGTTCGAGGCCGGCACGATCGTGGTAGCGACGTCGAACGCTCGCCCCGACGATCTTTATAAGCACGGTCTGAACCGCCAGTTGTTCTTACCCTTCATTGATGAAATCGAAGACCGGTTGGACGTCGTCGAGCTTGTGTCCGTCCGCGACTTCCGCCTCGCGAAACTGTCCGGCCAACAACTCTATTTCGCGCCGGCGGGCCCAACCGCAACCGCCGCCTTGAACGCCCATTGGCTGCGGCTGACCGGCGAAACATCGAGCCGCCGCGCAACGCTGACCGTCAAGGGCCGCACTCTTTCGGTTCCCCAGGCCGCAATGGGCGCCGCGCGGTTTGCGTTCGCCGACCTGTGCGAAGCAGCCCTCGGGCCGCTCGATTATCTGGCCATCGCCAAAGACTTCCACACCGTGATGCTAGACGACATCCCGATCCTGGGACCGGGCAAGCGCAACGAGGCCCGCCGCTTCATCACCCTGATCGACGCGCTTTATGACAACCAAGTCTGCCTGATCGCGTCTGCCGACGCCGAACCGGGCGCTCTCTATACAGCTGGCGATGGCGCCGATCATTTCCAGCGAACCGCATCCCGCCTGATGGAAATGCGCAGCGACGCGTTCCTTGCCGGCCGCGCCAAGCGGGCAGCATGATCTGCACAACCCTGCACTTTGGTCGCGACGCCCTTTGTCATGCTTGAGGCCTCGCCGCTTTCGCGTTAGCACCCCGGGATACACCGTCGAACGATTAACCACGAACCCGGAGCAGCCCCCATGGCGCGCAACAAAATCGCCCTCATCGGCGCAGGCATGATCGGCGGCACGCTCGCCCACATGATCGGCCTCAAGGAATTGGGCGATGTCGTGCTGTTCGATATCGCCGAGGGCACGCCGCAGGGCAAATCGCTCGATATCGCGCAGTCGAGCGCGGTCGACGGCTTCGACGTCATGCTGCGCGGCACCAATTCCTATTCCGACATCGAAGGCGCCGACGTTTGCATCGTCACCGCCGGTTCGCCGCGCAAGCCCGGCATGAGCCGTGACGACCTGATCGCGATCAACCTCAAGGTCATGGAGCAGGTCGCCGCCGGCATCAAGAAGTACGCCCCCAACGCTTTCGTCATCGTCATCACCAACCCGCTCGATGCGATGGTCTGGGCGCTGCAGAAGGCCTCCGGCTTGCCGCGCGAAAAGGTCGTCGGCATGGCTGGCGTGCTCGATGCCGCCCGCTTCCGCCATTTCATCGCCGCCGAACTCAACGTCTCGATCGAGGACGTCAACGCGCTGATCCTCGGCGGCCACGGTGACGATATGGTCCCGCTCGTCCGCTATTCGTCGGTCGGTGGCGTGCCATTGCCCGACCTCGTCAAGATGGGCTGGATCAAGCAGGACCGCCTGGACCAAATCGTCGACCGCACGCGCAAGGGCGGCGGCGAGATCGTCGCGCTGCTGAAGTCTGGCTCGGCGTTCTACGCCCCGGCAGCCTCGGCGGTGGCCATGGCCGAGAGCTACCTCAAGGACAAGAAGCGCATCTTGCCGTGCGCCGCCTACCTCAACGGCGAATACGGCGTGAAGGGCCTCTACGTCGGTGTGCCGGTGGTGATCGGCGCCGGTGGCGCGGAGCGGATCGTCGAGATCGACCTCAACAGCGCCGAGCGTGCGATGTTCCTGAAATCGGTCGAGAGCGTCCAAGGCCTCATCGCCGCCTGCAACCAGCTCGCGCCGAACCTCGGCGGTTGAGCTTAGTGAATACAGGCAAACGACAACTGGCGTTCAGCAGTACGCTGGGTTATCGACCGCCCGTCGTCTTAATCCGTGGCTAATGCCTAGCGTCTGCCGCACGACCCCGATTGAGCCCAAGGACCCCGACCCATGAACATCCACGAGTATCAGGCCAAGGAACTCTATCGCCAGTACGGCATCCCGACGGGCATGGGCTGGCCGGCATTCACGGTTGAAGAGGCGGTCGCAGCGGCGGCCAAGCTGCCAGGTCCGGTATGGGTGGTGAAGGCGCAAATCCACGCTGGCGGCCGCGGCAAGGGCAAGTTCAAGGAAGCCGCAGCCGGCGAAAAGGGTGGCGTGCGCATCGCCAAGTCCGTCGCCGAGGTCCACGACGCCGCCATGCAGATGCTCGGCAACACGCTTGTCACCGCCCAAACCGGTGACGCTGGCCGCAAGGTCAACCGCCTTTACGTTGAAGACGGCTCGGCCATCGACCGCGAACTCTATCTCTCGGCCCTGGTCGACCGCGCCACCTCGCGCGTCTCGTTCATCGTCAGCCAAGCTGGCGGCATGGACATCGAGCAGGTCGCCCACGATACGCCCGAGAAGATCATGACGTTGTCGATCGACCCGGCGTCCGGCTACCAGCCGTTCCATGGCCGCAGAATCGCGTTCGACCTCGGCCTCACTGGCAAGCAGGTCAACGAGTGCGTCGACCTCGTCGGCAACATCTACCGGATGTTCGTCGAGAAGGACATGAGCCTGCTCGAGATCAACCCGCTCGTCGTCACCAAGGACGGCAAGCTCATCTGCCTCGACGGCAAGATGGACTTCGACAGCAACGCGCTCTACCGCCACCCAGAAATCGTCGCCTACCGCGATCTCGAAGAAGAAGATCCGATGGAGATCGAGGCGTCGAAGCACGACCTCGCCTTCATCAAGCTCGACGGCACCATCGGCTGCCTCGTCAACGGCGCCGGCCTCGCCATGGCGACCATGGACATCATCAAGTTGTACGGCATGGAGCCAGCCAACTTCCTCGACGTCGGTGGCGGCGCCAGCAAAGAAAAGGTCCAGGCCGCGTTCAAGCTGATCCTGGCCGACCCCGCCGTGAAGGGCATCCTGGTCAACATCTTCGGCGGCATCATGCGCTGCGATATCATCGCCGAAGGCGTCATCGCGGCCGCGCGCGAACTGTCGGTGAAGGTCCCGCTGGTGGTCCGCTTAGAGGGCACCAACGTCGAACTCGGCAAGAAGATCCTGTCCGAGTCCGGCCTCGCCGTGGTCGCCGCCGACAACCTCGCCGACGCCGCCAAAAAAATCACCGACGCGGTGAAGGCTGCGGGCTAAGGGGCGGTAATACGACCGGCACGCGACGAACATGATATTGTCCAGCAGCCAACGCTGAACTAGGCGCACGCGTGTAAGCAGCGGACCAAGAACTGAGTTTGAGTATCGATCCACAAGTCCGACTTACGGCCGGTGCGGGATAAGCAGACAATTTTCGTCAACAAGGCGCGGCCGTTTTGGTGTGGTAGCGGGGCGTCTTGTCTTTAGCCCACGTGAGCCAGATGACCGAATTTGAAGCCAGCACAACGTCCGCGATCGATCGGAAGTTTTTCCGATTCAGATTGCCGGGGCCAAATGGCGCGCAAGCGATGGAGGTAGCATCTGGCGCCTCGCTCATCTTCGTTGGCCCAAATGGTGGTGGCAAAACTAGGCTCGCCGTCTTCATCGAGGAACTGCTCGGGCCATCGGCTCATCGGATCTCGGCGCATCGTGCCTTAAGCCTGAATCCATCAGTACCGAAAATCAGCGAGCGCAGCGCTTTGGCAGGGTTACGCACAGGCTACGCCGCTGACGACATTCAAATTCATTACCGGTATTCGCACCGTTGGCAGCAAAACAGTGCGACCTCATTATTGTCGGACTTCGACTATTTGGTGCAGGCGCTCTTTGCCGAGCAGTCAAATCGGTCGCTCTTGACGCACCGCGATCGTAGATCTGGTAGCTTGGCCGAAGCCCTACCCACCAAGATGGAGCGTCTGGTTGAAATTTGGCAACGTTTGCTCCCGCATCGTGAGCTTCATGTGACTGGTGACAATATCGAAGTCTCGATCACTGGCTCCGACGCCAAATACCCCGCGAGCCAGATGAGTGATGGCGAGAGGTCCGTATTTTACATGATCGGTCAAGCGCTGGTCGCGGCCGACGAATCCGTGTTGATCGTCGATGAACCTGAGTTGCACGTTCACCGTTCGATAATGTCGAAGCTCTGGGACGAGTTGGAATCTGCGCGGTCGGACTGCGCATTTATCTTCATCACCCATGAACTGGAGTTCGCAGCGGGGCGGCTCGCACAGAAATACTCGATCCAGGACTACAATCCAACGCCTTATTGGAAACTCGAAGCGGTCCCGAGAAATACCGGCTTCGACGAAGCCGTTGCCACTCTCATCCTTGGTAGCCGGAGGCCAATCCTCTTTGTCGAGGGTACATACTCAAGCCTCGACACCTCGATCTATAGGTGCTGTTTCCCAGGCTGGACGGTATTGCCACGCGGTTCTTGTGAGAGCGTCATACATTCCGTCGTCACCATGCGTGCCAATGGTGACCTCACGCGAATTACGTGCTCTGGCCTTGTTGACGCCGACGGCTTTGCAGACGCTGAAAAACAGTTCATGGTATCCCGAGGGATTGAAACGCTTCCCGTTTCAGAGATCGAGAACCTCGTTCTGCTGCCCAGCGTCAGTCAAGCTATTGCTGAAACTGAAGGTCACAGCGGCTCTGGTTTACAGCGATGCCTTGATGACCTCGCAAACGAAGTATTCTCATCGATTAGCGCCGATCTGATAGAAGAGGCAGTTGTCCGGCATTGCACACGGCGCATTGACCGCGTTCTCAAGCGAGTGGATTTTGGCGAGGTCAAAAGTGTTTCTGAAGTTGTTCGACAGACAACGGGGCAACTCGCTGCGCTGAACGTCCTTAGCATCGCGGACAAAGCTCGTTCCGACATCCAAAATGCTGTCACACAACAGGATCTTCTCAAGCTTCTTGCCTGTTACGACAATAAAGGTCTGTTTGCCATCGCAGCACGCCATTTGCGCCGCACACGGGCAGATGATTTCAAGAGCTGGCTTGTGCGCGTGCTGTGGAGCCAAAAGGCACCGTTGGTACTCACTGCGATCCGTAAAGCCTTGCCAAATCTGATGCCACGCTAGCGTATGTCCACGTCCGCTCGTTGTCTCGTTCGACGGGCGCTTGAAAGCGCCGCTCTCAAGTAGGCTCAGCACGGCGGAGCGAACCCAAACACCCCCGCCCTACCAGCCAATGCTCAAACGACGCGGGTGCCTCCTGGGAACGCCGACCGGCGAGCAGCGGGTCGACGCTGATATCCTCGTCGATGCTCGGCCAGTGGATGCCAGCCCCGCGACCGACCAGACGCCATTCGGCACGCTCGGAAGCCGATGCGCTTGAAAGCCTCGGGTACCAACCCAACGGCGCCGTCAAGGTCCGCCAGTCCGACAGTCGGATGTTGATAGTCGCGCCGTCAAACCCGACGTGGACGGCGGTCACCCTACCGGAGCTTGGTATCAGAAGTTCCATGCCGACGAGCATACCTCTGACGGTCACCCCCCTACAACGACGCCATATCGATCACGAAGCGGTAGCGCACGTCGGCGCGTTCCATGCGGTCGAAGGCCGTGTTGATCTCGTCCATACGGATCATCTCGCAATCCGGCAAAATGCTCTCGCGCGCACAGAAATCGAGCAGCTCCTGCGTTTCGTCGATGCCGCCGATCAGCGACCCGGCGACACGACGTCGACCCATGATCATGGGAACCGTGCTCGGCTCCTCCAACGGTCCGATCTGACCCACCAGCACCAGCGTCCCGTCCGTGTCCAATAGCGGCAGATAGAGCGACACATCGTGTTTCGCTGGAACCGTATCGATGATCAGATCGAGGCTGAACGCGGCCTTGGTCATCGCCTCCTCGTCGGTCGAAACCAACAGCCGATCGGCCCCGAGTTCCAACGCATCGGCCTCCTTGTCGGTCGTTCGGCTGAGCACGGTCACGTCCGCTCCCAGTCCCGCCGCCAACTTGACGGCCATGTGACCAAGCCCGCCGAGCCCGATGACGCCGACCCGGCTGCCCGGTCCGACATCCCACGTCCGCAACGGCGAATAGGTGGTGATACCAGCGCAAACGAGCGGCGCCACGCGCGACAGGTCGAGGCCATCGGGCACACGCAGCACGAACTCCTCACGCACCACAACGTGCTTGGAATAGCCCCCAAACGTCGGCTCGCCGGTGACGCGGTCCTTGGAGCTATAGGTCTCCGTCATGCCCTCACGGCAGAATTGCTCCTCGCCATCCTCGCACGGCCCGCACTGTTGGCAGCTATCGACCATGCAACCGACCGCGACCGCATCGCCGACCTTGTGGCGTGTCACGCTCCGGCCAACGCTCGCCACCCGCCCGACAATTTCATGGCCGGGCACCATCGGATAATGGCCCTGGCCCCAATCGTTGCGGACCTGGTGCAAGTCGCTGTGGCAGATGCCGCAGAATAGAATATCGATGGCGACGTCGTTGGGTCGCAGATCGCGGCGCTCGAACTGAAACGGTTCGAGGCGTGCCCCGGCGGATGAGGCGGCAAAGCCATGGGTTTTCAAAATCGTGAACTCCGCTTCGACGCTGACAAACTGGGTGAAGGCCGATTGACTAAGCCTCGAAACGCCACAGCTGGCAGCGTCGGAAAATACTCAAACATCTCCTGCCGGTGATCCGGGGATGACAAATTCGGCATGATGGGCCACTCGGCGGATGGCCGGCTCGGCAAATGACCACCACCCTGCTCGGTTTTTAGCCGCTTGACGACATTATGGGCTGCCATGCCATGGTGGCGGTGTGTGCGTAACCGGCTCGGATCGGGGTAAGGCTGAGTGAAACGGGGGCAAATTCGCAAGGCCGGGCGAGGCGTGGCAGCGCAACCCGACCCACTGATTGTCGATGCAAAACCGAGCCTTGCGGTCCCGCTTGCTGCGGTGACGGCGGCGTGGCTGCTGGCGTTTTCGCGCTGGGTTAGCGAGGATGAAACGGTTCCTTGGGACGCTAAAAACCAATTCTACGCCTTCTTTCGGTTTCTGGCGCAGTCGTTTCACGATGGCGTGTCGCCCTTCTGGAACCCATACCATTACGGCGGCCACCCGAGCATCGCCGACCCCCAGTCGCTGATTTTTTCGCCGTTGTTTGTGATTGCCGCCGCGCTCGATCCAGCGCCGTCGATGCGGATGTTCGATCTTGTTGTCTATCTGCACTTGCTGATCGGCGGACTGGCGCTCGTCGGATACGGCTGGCGCTGCGGCTGGCTCGCATCAGCATCGGTCCTGGCGGCGGTCGTGTTCATGCTCGGCGGCGCAGCGGCGGGCCGTCTCAACCATACCGGCATCATTGCGAGCTACGGCCTGTTCCCGCTCGCAATGCTGACGCTCAACATCATGCTGGAGCGGCGCTCCAAGCTGTTTGCCGTCGCGTTTGCTGCAACGGC
>JAWXCP010000041.1:0-2655 GCA_034408685.1 Hyphomicrobium aestuarii
AATATCGATGGGTTCCACAAGAATCCAGCCCACCAGCGCGGCATGCTGGCTGGACTGAACAAGACCATGGACTCCAAGCTTGTTCTTGGCGGCCGCACCTTCCGTATCATTGCCAATCCGGTAATTGATGCCAGTGGCGAGCGGCTGGGGACCGTCGTTGAGTGGACGGATCTCACCGAACAGCTTGCGCGCGAGGACGCAGACGCGCGCCGCGCCGAAGTCGAAGCAAGTACGGCGATCACTAACGGGCGCCTCAAGGTGGCGCTCGACAGCGTATCGGGTAATGTCATGCTTGCCGATGAGAAGAACACGATAATCTACATGAACAAGGCGGTCGGGCAGATGTTCAATACTGCCGCAGCCGATATGCGCCGTGATCTGCCGAATTTCAATCCCGCCACGCTGATGGGGACGAACATCGATGTCTTCCACAAGAATCCGGCCCATCAGCAGCGCTTGCTCTCAGACTTGCGCAGCACGTTTACATCCGAGCTAAAGGTTGGCGGCCGCACTCTCCGAATCATCGCCAATCCGGTGGTCGACGCCAACGGCACTCGGACAGGAACGGTTGTGGAGTGGATCGATCGCACCCAGGAAGTCTCCGTGGAGGCCGAGATCGCGGAGATAATCTCGGGGGCCGAAAATGGCGATCTGACTCAACGGATCCGCTTGGACGGCAAGCACGGCTTCTTCCAGACGCTGTCATCGGGTATTAACTCGCTGGTCGAGAACATGATGGGGGTTGTGAAGCAGATCAAGACCGCCTCCGTCGAGGTGCAGAGAGGCGCTGAGGAGATATCCAAGGGCAATCTGAACCTGTCGCAGCGCACTGAAGAGCAGGCGTCGAGCCTGGAGGAGACAGCGTCATCGATGGAGCAGATGACCTCGACCGTGAAGCAGACGGCCGACAATTCTGGTCAGGCCAATCAGCTGGCCATGGCGGCCCGACAGCAGGCGGAGCGTGGTGGTACGGTAGTGGGGTCTGCGGTGACGGCGATGGCCGGCATCAACTCGGCTTCCAAGAAGATCGCCGACATCATCGGGGTTATCGATGAGATTGCCTTCCAGACCAATCTGCTTGCATTGAATGCTGCGGTTGAAGCGGCGCGTGCGGGCGAACAGGGACGGGGCTTCGCAGTGGTGGCAACCGAGGTGCGCAACCTCGCAGGCCGATCCGCCACGGCGGCGAAGGAAATCAAGGCGCTGATCCAGGATAGCGTGGCCAAGGTTGACGAGGGCACCAAGCTGGTCGATGAGTCCGGCAAGACGCTCGAAGAGATCGTGAACGCCGTCAAGAAAGTCACAGACATCGTAGCTGAAATCGCTGCGGCGAGCCGCGAGCAATCGACCGGAATCGAGCAGGTGAACAAGGCCGTGATGCAGATGGACGAAACGACACAGCAGAACGCGGCTCTGGTCGAGGAGGCTGCAGCGGCGAGTCAGGCAATCGTGGAGCAGGCCCAGGCCCTCAACGACATGATGTCTCGCTATACCGTCTCCGGGGAAGAGGCCACCACGGCAACGCCTGTTGCCAAGGGGGCGTCTGCTGAGCGCCGGACGGCCGCTGCCCGTCCATGGACCAAGCCCGCCGGAAAAGCCGCACCTGAAGCAGCCAGTGGCAAGACTCGCGCCGTGGCCCAATCGGGCTCAGCTTCGCGCAAGGCAGCGGCGGGCGGTGGTTCCGATGACGGCGGCTGGAAGGAGTTCTGAGGGCGTACTCCGGCCAACTGCATGTCTATCAGGGAGTGACGTGAACATGATGCAGCTAACGCAACCCGCGGCATCGCGGGCGACCCCGGCCAGCGCACAGTACCTGACGTTTTTGTGCGACGGCGAGGAGTACGGGGTCGATATCCGGCGCGTGCAGGAGGTCAAGGGCTGGGATGGCGTAACGCGAGTACCTCATACGCCTCCCTGCGTGCTGGGTGTCATGAATCTGCGTGGCGTGATAGTGCCAGTCATAAATCTTCGTGCGCGCTTTGGCCTCGAGGTGCGCGCCTTCGACGCTCGAACGGTGGTTATCGTTGTGCGTATCCAGGGGCCGCGGGGTGAAAAGACGTCAGGCGTGGTCGTTGATGGCGTCTCGGAGGTGTACGCACTGGCTGCGGAGGCGGTCCGCCCGGTGCCGGATCTCGGCGGGCGGGCAGATGCCGCCTGCATCAGCGGAGTAACCATGGTCGGCGAGAAAATGGTCATGATTCTGGCCATTGATGACTTGATCAATTCAAGCATCGATAGCCAGAGTAACCAGGCCGGGGGGTTAGGTCGATGACTGCGGCGAATCCTCTACGTGTGTCCCCGGCCGAGCGGCCCGAGTATGTATTGAATGACGCCGACTTCCACCGCCTCCGCGAACTCGTGCGGGAGCACACCGGGATTGCGCTGTCTGACGCCAAGCGTCAGCTTGTCCATGGGCGAGTGGTGCGCCGGCTGCGCGCACTCGGCCTCCCTGGATTCAGCGAGTATGTGCGGTTGATCGAAAGCGGCGAGTCGGAAGAGATCGAGGAGTTTGTCAACGCGGTAACCACAAACCTCACGTCGTTTTTTCGCGAGGCGCATCATTTCCAGTATCTCGCTAATGAAGTCATGCCAAACCTGGCGCGGCGCAACGACGGGTCGCGGCGTTTTCGCATCTGGTCGAGCGCCTGTTCGACC
>JAWXCP010000042.1:0-3759 GCA_034408685.1 Hyphomicrobium aestuarii
AAAGAATGCCGACGACATCAAATAATTAGACACGATCGGTACCGGCCCATAACTCTCATTGTGCGGTGGATGGCCCGGCGCCCAAAGGACTTCCCTCGTCAACGTCGGATCTGCCGCAAGCCAGGACCAACAGTCGTTGCTGAACCACCCGCCGCGGATTCGACCGCCACTGAAGTCCTCGATGACTTCGGGCTGATCGGCTTTGGAGCGATATACGGGCTGAAACACGGTTGCGACGTATCCGCGATGATCGTCCGCATACCGCTGGTGGGCCATCGCGATCTGGCGCACGCGAACGACCGCGCGCGCCTCATCGACCGATGACCGGGCACGGGCCAAAACAGGGAGAAGCAGGGATAGACCGACAGCCACGATCCCCAAAACCACGAGAACCTCGATGATCGTAAATGCACTCCGAGAACCTTTGATCAACTTCATGATTGACATATTACCCACCCCCCCCCCTATCTTTCCACCGCGCTCCCGGAGTATCACCATGCAAACATCAACGATCGTCCTTTCGATTCTCGCCCTCGGCACCGCGCTAGCGCCGCCGCTCTTCGGTGCATGTTGGAACATCGTTGCGCTGAACAACGACATGCCGTATCCATGTTTGCCAGCCGACCTCGGCACGCCGTGCAACGATTGCACCGCCGACCCGCTCGACACGATCATCCCAGGTACGGCGTGCGCGGCGCCTGCATCATTTCCAAGTCTCGGTCGAAACCACATTTGCATGATCGGGATCATCACCTTGACCGTGCTTCCGAACGGCCAACAAATGTGCGTGTGTTTCCACCCACCGAACATTCCGCCACTGTTTTATGGCGTGCCAATCTTCTGCACGCAACCGTGTAACGCCAGCGACCCTAGCGAGCCGGGCGAATGAGCGGCTTCGTGTTTGTTTCGCTTTCAATCAACTTAGTCCTCGGCGTGCTCGCACGCGCTGCCCCGCCGACGCCCTCTCCGCACGCGCTGCTGAAGCAGATCACGACTGCTCACCAGCAAGTCGTATCGCTTGAACTCGTGATAGATACCGCCGACGACTTGTCGGGGCTTTCGAGTGAAGTTACGGCGGACGCGAACAGCTCCAAAACTTCGCAATGGGCCGACCCGTTGGCCGGCAAGCGCCTGACGATTTGGCGGCGACTGAACAATAAATACGATGGGATCGGATCGTGGCGAATCGAAACTACGAACCTGTTCTTGAATGGCCCTCATTCAATCACGACCAGCGTCGAAGTTCAGTCGGCGATCGCCCGCGGATTCGCTGCGTCACTTATCGCATCAAATGCGCTTATTACCAAGCCCGGACCGCTCTCAACTGAGGAAGCGATTGGTGCAAGACTTGCACGCAACTCGACGCTCGATCAACAAGCGTCGACCAACGGATACCCATCGCTCGTTCGCTGGTCGACCACGATGCTCGCCGCAGCGCCTGATCTGGTTCTGCTCGACCCCGAGCCGGTCGCGTCGACGCATACGCTGAGTTCATCATCGTTTGGAATCTCGCTTACTTTCGACCGTGCGTCTTATGAAGTGAGCGAGACTCGCGTCAATGTGGCCGGCAGCATCGATCAAGTCTGGACCTTTGAAGGTCGATTGCCAACAGCCCTATTTCCCGCTCGGCACCCCGCCATTATTCGGTCCGGTTCGAGCACGGCGAACGGGCCCGTGGTCGACAGTACGGTGTACATCGTTCGCAGCGTAACGGTCTCCCCTACGTTTCCCGCGTCAATATTTGATCCGGGCACGCTCGCCAAGAAATACTATGACTATTTTTCTCGTGAACCGTGCGACCACGACGCAAAGCCACTGAGCGATTCCGCGCCGGTTTCGGGTGCCGCACCCGCAGCGCCAGCCAAAAGCGCCCAAGAACTGACCTCGATGTCGAACTGGTCTTTATCGGCTACGGCAATATTGCGTGCGGCCGGCATTGCGATGGTCTTGGCCGCGGCACTCCTCTGGTGGCGAAAGTCGCGAACATGACCGCAGCCACAAGGCTTGTCGAGCCCAATGCCGACGCTTCACGGGCGAGTGCTTCGAGCGACTGGCCGCGCCGCTCGATCCTCTTCGTCGGGCTGGTCTGGCTCACCGCTGCGATCGGCAAGCTCGTCGATCTCGATTCATTCCGCGCCGCCATCGCCACCCACGCGCTGCTCCCGTTCCCGGCGGCGCTCGCCTGGATCGTTCCTGTTGTCGAACTCCTTCTTGGTGCCTTTCTTGTTCTGACGAGTCAATCCCGCGGTGGTCGCCGGAACGGCGCATTACTGTTCGCACCTTCGCTTGTACTTCTGGCTGCGTTTGGTGTGTACATCACGGTCCTTCCGGACGCCAAACTCGAAGCCGCTGGATGCGGCTGCATCTTTAAATATCACGAATCAGTTGCTGGTTGGTCAGCTTCGAGTCTGCGCATGACGCACGCGGCCCTTTCCGCTGGTTTCGCCATCTGTCATGTCCCGTTCGCTCGTTGGCTCTGGCAGCACCGCCGCTCAACGCGCTTGACAGCCGCGCGGCCGCAGCGAACACAAAACCAATGTTCTGGCGGGTGATCGCGAACTCTCTGAGTGCGAACGTTTGCGGGTCAGCACGGTCTTATATCTCAATCACCATCGCCACCGCGTTGCCGCCGCCCAGGCAGAGGGCCGCCACGCCGCGCTTGCCACCGGTGCGGTGGAGTTGGTGGATGAGCGTGGTGAGCACCCGTGCGCCGCTGGCACCGATGGGGTGGCCCAGGGCGACCCCGCCGCCGCAGATGTTGAGCCGGGCTTCATCGATACCCAGCCCGCCGGCGAGACCGCCGGGCGCTTTGATGTTGCAGAGCGCCTGAGCCGCGAAGGCCTCGTTGATCTCGAACAGGTCAATATCCTTTACGCTCAGGTTGGCCTTGGCCAGCGCGGCGGCGATACCCACGATCGGCGCCGCGAAGATATCCTTGGGCGCAACGCCACCGGTGGCATACGCGATGATCCTGGCGATCGGTTTGATGCCCAGCAACTCGGCCTTGGCCAGCGACGCGACGCAAAGCGCGGCAGCGCCGTCTGAGATCTGGCTGGCGTTGGCGGCCGTGACCGTGCCTTCTTTCTCAAAGGCGGGGCGGAGTTTCGCAACGCCATCAAGGGTGGTATCGGCGCGAATGCCTTCGTCAGCGGAGACACCGGGTGACTTCTTGTCCATGCACTGTTCGCCGGTGAGGGCGATAATCTCGTTCTTGAAGTGGCCCTGCTTGGTGGCCTCGGCGGCGCGCTGGTGGCTCTGCACGGCGAAGCGGTCTTGCTCGGCGCGCGAGATTTCATACTTGCGGGCGATGTGGTCGGCGCTGTTGCCCATGGCGCAGGCCTCAAAGGCGCAGCGCAGGCCGTCGTAGGCCATGTGGTCTTCCATCTGGGCAGGGCCGAACTTGACGCCCTCGCGGATGCGGGCAAAGTGCGGGGCGGCGGTCATGTTCTCAAAGCCGCCGGCGATGACAAGGTGGTTGTCGCCCGCCTTGATCGCCTGGGCGGCGAGCATCACGGCCTGCAAGCCCGAGCCGCAAACCTTGTTGATCGTCTGGGCCGAGATTGTGTCGGGCAGGCCGGCCTTGAGGGCGGCCTGGCGCGCGGGGTTCTGGCCGACGCCAGCCTGCAGAACGCAGCCCATGATGACCTCATCAACCGCGGCCTTGATGGCGGCATGCTCGGCGAAAAGGGCACCGATGGCGTATGAGCCAAGGACCGGCGAGGGGACCTTCGAGAGGCCTCCGAAGAAGCGCCCGATCGG
>JAWXCP010000043.1:0-2691 GCA_034408685.1 Hyphomicrobium aestuarii
GAGCCATCGTTCAGACGCATACTGATTCCAGGAGCGCGATATGTTGAAAGTAAAACCGGAATACCTGAGCAAGCGAGGGCGGCGGGAATTTGTCGTCCTTACTGTGGAGGACTTCGACCGGATGAAAGAGGCCATCGAGGATGCGGAAGACCTGCGCCTCCTGCGTGCGGCCACGCGAAAAAACGCAAAGGCCCCGTATTACACGCCCGCAGAAGTGGCCAATCGATTGAACACTCCTTCGACCAGGAAGAAGAAGGCGAATTAACCCCCTCTGCGAAGGCGGCCGCCAACGCGGGTTCTTCGTCAGCTTCGGCTACAGCAAAGACGCCGAACAGGAATGCGCTGCATTTCACAAGCGAACGGGTAGAGTCATCAAGCTCCTGACCGTGCAGGAGATTCTGGACGAGAAGCACGTGCAGAAGATGTAGGTCGCCGGGGCCGGCTCCGACGTGAAAGCTGATGGCTTCTTGCGTACAATCACAAGCCTAATGAATCGGCGAGAGTTTGAACAACTTCGTGATTTGCCTGACAAGCGCGTTTCTGCGGATATCGTTTGGACCGCGCCGCGCGATGGGAAGCCCAACTTGATCTTTGAGCAAGTTGAACTCGAAAATTCTCTCGGATTGGACGTGGTCATAAACGGCACGTTCAAGCCGGACATACCTTCCGTGACATTCAACTTCGTTTTGCGCGGCGTCGGTCCGATTTGCCGCGTGGACGTCAACGGAACCATTCACGGCGACGCGGGAAGAACTCACAAGCACGATTTGCGACGTGAAACCGATCCTCGGAATAGTGTGCCTACCGCAGTCGCGCGAGCCGATTTGGAAGGAAAGTCGGCTCGCGGTGTGTGGAACGATCTGTGCGAGCGCGCGAAGATCGAGCATGCGGGGACGTTCAGTGATCCACAAGGAGGTGGATGATGCCACTCGACTGTGAAACATTGAAAGGAATGGCCACCTCGTTGGCGCTCGTGACCGAATGCGATGTCATCAAGAATGGCATGTTGCGTCTGGCAACGCCGTTTCGATACCCGGACGGTTCACAAATCGATTTGTTCCTGGGTTCTCCACCCGGACTCGTATTCGACGATATCCGCGTAACCGATCTGGGCCAGACCGCGGCCTACCTTTTCGACCTTCAGCTGAAGCCTTGGGCGACATTCAAACGCAAACAGATCGTGGAAGACGTTTGCAAGACATTGAGCGTCACACAAGACGGGGGCGAGCTTTTGGTTCGACTCAAAAAAGAGGAACTCGCCACGTCTTCACTTTCGGACGCAATGGTGCGCGTTGCTCAGGCGTGCATTCGCACGGCTGATATTGCCTACACGCAACGCCTTCGTGCCCCGGCCTCATTCAAGGACGAAGTTGAGGAATTTATTTCAAGTGATGGCATTGACGTAGAGTCTGGGCTTGTCGTGCCCGGTCGGTTTAACAAGGACGTGCCCGTCGACTTCCGCACCAAAGGCAGGCGAATCAAATCTCTAATCCTCACGCTTTCGACACAGAACAATGCAGCGGCGCACGGGGTGAGTAATGAGGTGTTTCGCAGGTGGTACGATCTGGAACCACAACGCGCTAACTACCAGTTTCTCACACTCTTTGATTCGACGAACAACTCAATCCGCGACGATGATCTTGCACGAATTGGCGAGGTTTCCACTGTATTGGCCTTTCCCGCACAACAGGAAGCAGTGATGGAGGCAATCGCCGCCTGACTCAGAAACGAGGAAACGAGGGCGCAGCTAGTTTTGCCGTTTTTCCCGCTATCGCTGTTCGCTGCCACGGATCAACTAGCTGCGCCCTCGTTGCGGTCCCTCGTTGCGGTCCCGCTGTTGAAGGTGGCGTTCTGCCGCTGGAACGTCGAGCACGCGTTCCGCCTGGCCAAAACCGAGATCGGTTTCGGACATCCCCGCGCGCCGGGACTGGAAGGGGCTGCTGCGGCACATGATCCTCTGTCAGTTGGTGCTATTGTTCGTGGCCGAGCAGACAGACAAACATCGGGGGGAAAAATCCGGACCTGACGATGGAGCAGACCGCCCGGGCGCTCAACACAATCTGCCGACGCTGGCAGCGGTGACACCGCAACTCGCCGGAATTTGAGCACGCCGCCGACGTCATCTGCTATCAACAAACCCGAAACCAAGCCGCGAAACGATCGCGGCTTCGATCATCTCGGGAGAAGACGTAGCGCTGTAGTGTTAACTTCGTGGCATTAACCTGCGTCCTCGTTTCCCTCCCTCGACGATCGACTGCGTTCCATCGCACACGAGCGTTTCCATCGTGGTAACTCCCTTTGGCTTGGTAACCCGGGAGATACCACTTATTTGCTGCTGGCGCTACTGGAGTCAGCTACACCCGCGGCGGATATCGCTCATACGGCGCCGCCTTTACGATGGATGGCGTTGAATAGATAATCAGCCGGTCTTTCGGCCACCCGCCGAAACGCGTTCATTCGCCCCTGAGGGCTTGCAAAGATCGGAGAGGTTCGCCGGCACGTCAAATCGACCGTTCGCCGCAGACGAACAACGCGTGCAGGGGTGAGTGCACGCAACGTTGCAAATAAGCGTTAAGTGTTCTTGTATCGAATAACAGCGGTGACACCGGTATCTTCCGGTCAGGCAAACCCCGACGGCGCGCCGCGTCAACCGTTCAATCGATGAGCGGCCCGAGTGCGTGGGTCAGGTGA
>JAWXCP010000044.1:0-3256 GCA_034408685.1 Hyphomicrobium aestuarii
CGAACCACGCATTCGGGTCGGTCCAGGTTTGTTCGACCGTGAGGCCGGCGGACGCGGCGAGTGTGGTGAAACCGTCGCGCGCGTATTTGTAAGAGTTTTCGGTATGGATACTTTCGCCAGCCACAAAATCAAACGTGCGCCCCAGTATGCGGACCCGCTGGGCCGATTTCGCAACGAGGTGCATTTCCACGCGGTGCTCGGCCATGTCGTAGCGCACGCGGTGCTCGAAAGCGGAGAGATCGAAGGTGCCGTCGAGTTCGCGGTTGATGCGGGTCAGCAGGTTGAGGTTGAACGCCGCCGTGACGCTCGCCGCGTCATCGTAGGCTGGCAGCAACACATCGAGGCTCTTGCGCAAATCGATGCCGACCAGAATGATGCCGTCGATCGTCGACAATCGCGCAAAGCGGGACAACAAGGCGCGGGCTGCCACTGGCTCGAAATTGCCGAGCGTGGAGCCAGGGAAAAACACGTGCCGCCGCTTGCCGGGAAGCGCGTGGGGAAGCGTGTCGATGCGGGTGAAGTCGCCGGTTTCCGAGGTGACCACAAGGCCTGGAAATTGCGCGCGCAGGCGGTTGGCGGCGGCATCGACTGCGGTCGGCGAGATCTCGACGGCGAGATACTGCGCTGGCCGCTCCATGGCGCCGAGTACGATGGCGGTTTTGAGCGACGACCCGGAGCCCGGCTCGACCAGCACGGCGTCCGGTCCGAGCAGCTGACCGATCTCGCTGGCGTGGGCCTCAAGTATGCCGATCTCGGTGCGCGTTGGGTAGTACTCGGGCAGTTCGGTGATCGCTTCGAACAGCTCGCTCCCGCGCTCATCGTAAAACCACTGGGGCGGTACAGATTTACGTGGCCGCGCAAGTCCGGTCAGCACGTCGTGCGCAAACGGCGATAGATGTTCGCTGCTCTGAGACGGGGTCGCTGCCCGATATTTCAATACGTTTGGGGTCGTCATATATCCTCCGCGAGCCGGAGGCCCATGAATTGCCAGCGCTGGTGGGGGTAGAAAAAGTTGCGGTAGCTCGCGCGCGAATGGCCGTCGGGCGTGACGCAGGACGCGCCGCGCAGCACATACTGGCCGTTCATGAACTTGCCGTTGTATTCGCCGAGCGCGCCTTCGACCGGGCGGTAACCGGGGTAGGAGACGAACGGGCTCGCCGTCCATTCCCAAACGTCGCCAAACATGGCGAGCAGGCCACCGCGTCCGTCGTCTGCCGTCGGCCGCGGCCGCAATTCGCGGCGGCCTAAGGTATTGCCCGTCATACTGCTTTCGGCAGCTAAACCCCGTGCGGCGACTTCCCATTCGGCTTCGAGTGGCAGGCGCTTGCCGGCCCAGCGCGCGAAGGCGTCGGCCTCGAAAAAGCTGACGTGGCTAACGGGCGCGTCGAGTTCGATCGCGATCCGTCCGCGCAGGGTCATCTGATGCCAACTATCATCGATCCGTTCCCAGTATCCCGGTGCTTGCCAGCCCTGGCGCTGAACCGTGGCCCAGCCGTCTGACAACCAGTGACCCGGCGTGTCGTAACCGCCGTTGTCAATGAATTGCAGCCACTCGCGGTTGGTAACCGGCCGCCGCGCCAGCTTGAACGGGCGGAGCAGCACGTCGTGGCGCGGCCCCTCGCAATCGAAATGAAACGCGCCACCGGCGTGGCCGATCTGCTGAATGCCGCCGTCGAACGCGACGGTCTCGCCGGAGTTGACGGCGACGGCCGAGCCATTGCCGCAGTATTGCGAGTAGGCTGGCCGCAGCGGCTGTGCGGCAAACAACGCGAGGATGTCGGTCACCAACAGTTCTTGATGCTGTTGCTCGTGATTGATGCCGATCTCGATCAGGTCTGCGAGTGCGGGATCCGCGAGCCGTCCACTACCGCATAGCGCTGTGAGCGCCTCGTCGACATGTGCGCGGTAGGCCCGCACCATGGCCCCCGTCGGCCGCGTCAGTACGCCGCGAAGTGGGCGTGGGTGCCGGGCGCCGGCGGCGTTGTAATAGGAGTTGAAGCAGTAGGCGAAGTCGTCGTTGAACACGCGGTAGCCGGGCAAGTGCGGGCGCAGCACGAACGTCTCATAGAACCACGTCGTGTGTGCCAAGTGCCATTTCGCCGGGCTCGCGTCTTCCATGGCCTGGACGACCATGTCTTCGTCGGTCAACGGTGCGACGAGATCTTTCGACAGCTGCCGCGACGCCGTCAGTGCACCAGCAAGACTGTCGAGCCGCATCTCTGCCGAGCCGTGATGCGCGTTGTGGACGGACGTTCGCTGTTGCATCGTGCTGTCTTATCTCGGGTTCGGTTTGCGTACTTGGCATAGCCGAGGCCAAGCCGGAATTTGGCGGGTCATGGTTGGGGCTGATTATGGCGGTTTCAACATGACCAGTTCGACGTCCCGCAATGGCCGCGAACGGTTGGTGGAGGGGCCTTATGGTTTTGCTGCGGCGATCAGGGTTCGACGGTTACGCCCTTCCAGAAGGCGATATAGCCTGCGATATTCCGCGCGTCCGCTGACGGCGACGGGTAGCTCCAAGCGGCAGCAGAATTGACGTCGTCACCGGACAACACGTCAAAATAGCGTGCGGTTCCTTTCCAGTGGCAGACGCTGGTTTTGCTGTTGTCTTTGAGTGCGGCTGAATCCACCGACTGTGGCGGGAAGTAATGGTTGCCTTCGACCACGATCGTCTGGTCACTTTCAGCGATCGTACGGCCGTTCCAAATCGCGCGCATGGATGTTGCTCCCTTGCTTCGTGCCGTTCTACCGACGTGACGGCGCACCCGTTGCACCGATCAGTTCGCGACGGAAACGAAAACGTTTCACCGCCGCAGCTGCCTGCTTCAGTCGTAATTCGATCATCGAAACCTACGTGTGAGTAACGTCACGGACATGACATCGGATGAGAACGAGCGCGGGGTACTTGGATCAGGTACCAGTATGGGTCGGCGAAATGGGCACCGCGCGGGTTATGGCACGGGTTTCGGCACGGGTTTCGGCACGGGTTTCGGCACGGGGCATGTCCCGGTCCTGCTGGCCGAGGTGCTAGAGGCGCTTGCCCCAGCCGACGGCGACATCATCGTCGATGGAACGTTCGGGGCTGGTGGATACACATCGGCAATTCTCGACCGGGCCGATTGCCGCGTCGTGGCGTTCGACCGCGACATCACGGCTGTTCGCGCGGGCGCTGCTGTTTGCGCGCGTTTTGGCGACCGGCTGCGGCTGATCAACCAACCGTTCGGCGAGATGGATCGGCACGTCCGCAGTGTGTTGA
>JAWXCP010000045.1:0-6305 GCA_034408685.1 Hyphomicrobium aestuarii
ACCGAGAAGTAACCATCCCAGTCTTCTTGCGGGTTCGTCAGACACGCGACGACCCTGGCAGCTTGCAGTTCAAGAGACAGTCGTTCGGTCTGTAGTAAAACGACGCCCAACACGGGTGCGCCAAACCGCACGACCAGTTCGCCAAAGTCACGATCATGCGTGACCAAAACTACGCCATGGAGCCGGGCTTGGGCGGCGACTGCGGGATCGTCGATGCCTGCATTGGAATGAGCGATCGAAATCACCGTGATCCCAGCGGTACGCAGATGTTCGATCACCGGAAGCGGTACATTTTCGTCCGCCAGGACCTGGATCATTCGGCAGCAGCTGTCCGGGGTGTGCCGACTTCATCGGCAGCAAACGTCAGTGCTGCCTCGACGTCGTCATCACTTATATGCGGGTAGGCTTCCAGCAATTCGGCGCGAGTACGGCCCGCCGCGAGCCAGCGCAGAATAAGTTCGACCGTTATCCGCGTGCCGCTAATGCACGGCTTTCCAACCATGACAGTCGGATCAACGGATATGCGCGGGTGGGGCATGGCTGTGGCCAAACATGATTTCGGTTAGGGCGAGCATAACATATAAATGTGGGTACGCCGACCAGCCCCCACGCCCACCTTCTACACACCGCACACGCCAGCCCTACACGCCCCCGCCACCAGCAAACAGCTTGCGATGTTCCTGCACCTTCGCGCGGGCTAGCGCACGTCGGGCCTCGAAGGCGTCGGGGTCCCACATTTGGAATTTATCACCAAGGCCGACAAACGTAATTTGGCCCCGGAGACCGGCGTGCGCGCGCAGGCCCTCAGGAATGACGATGCGCCCGTCCCCGTCGATGCTGAGGACCTGAACTTCGCCGTAAAGCGCGACAGACAATTGGTCCCGCTCGTCCGAATACTCTGGCAGGCCCGCGAGAAGCCCATCGATCTTGCGCGCAAGTCTTTCGCCGCCGCAATCAAGGGCAGGAGCATCGAGCGAGGGGTAGCAATAGATGCCCCCGCCGTCCGCGCCCTGGTAACGGTCGCGATCCAAGACCGCGCGGAAAGCGGCCGGGACCGAGACGCGGCCTTTGGCGTCGATCTTGTTTGTAATGGTTGAGACAAAGCGGTCCATCCCCTGTTCGACGTTCCCCTCCCGACGCCAACACAACCGCACCACCGAAATACGAACGCCCACCGTGCCCCACGCCGTCGCGATTGCCCGCGATGCCGACCCGTGCCCGAAGGCCACGGCCTTGGTCAGCGCAACGCCCGTGGCGGTCAAACAGACAGCGTGCCCTCGAACGCTGCCCGATGCCTACGCCACGGGGTGAGCCCGGCGTCTGCAGCGGCTGGAGACACGCTCCGGCCGCAACGTCAGCAGTCTCTGGGCCTGAGTGGGATCACATGGGATTAGATGGGTGTCAATGGATCGTTAAGGATTCAGCACGGGCCGTGCCCCGTTCCCCACAGGAACCCGTTGGACCGGCCGAGAGCGCAGAAACGAAAAAAGCCAGACCGCGGGAGCGGCCTGGCCAAGTTGTCAGGGGGAATACTTCAACAAATCGCCGGCTGCTGATCCAGACTCAGGTCACTTCGGGTCAGGCTGCTGGATTGTAAAACCCTTGCTTTGACCCTGCGACAGTCGGAATGCCCGAGGAGATGGGCCGGGCCGCCGCCGTTACGCGATCGATGGCGCGTTGTGCAGCGTGGCGGTTGGCAAAAGATGATCCATCAAGGGTGACATACGCTGGATCGGAAGCGTGAAACACGAACGAGCGGCCGTCAGCGCGTTCGCTGAGAATGCCAACCCGAATGCTGCCGGCGCGAACAACCTGTGCTTGAGACATAAGCCTTTACACCCGTATGCGGGTGCCTCTGATCAAATTGAAAGAAAAGGTTGAGTGCTGCGAACGGGATGCTTGGCAACATCGCGTATAGGCAACCTTCATTCCAGAAGCGCAGGACGTGATCATCGGGACACCTCCATTTCAACTGAGCGTGGCGCGACGCCTACGGCTGGCCCGACGTCGGGGCAAACAATTGTTCCTCATAACGAAATCCATCAATCGACAATGCTCACTGCCGATTTGACGGGCCACCTCATCGACACGCTCGGTAAGGCCACTGCCTCCCCATGCGCCAGCGCAGCCGCTAAAGCGGCGTACCGCGCTTTTCTTGGCCTTCGAGCCGCTGCATGCGCTCGCGAATGGTTTTCATCATGCGCTCGAGATAATCGAACGCCTGCTCGACATCTTTCTCGGTCGGCAACGTCGGCTTGGCACCGGGCCGAGCATCCTTTCCCGCTTCCCGGTCCGGATCGCCGATGCCAGCGATGTCGTCCATCCGCTTCAATTGTTCTTTCAACACGACGATCTCGCCTTCGAGCCCGGCGATGCGGTCGCGCAACGCTTTCTCACTGTCCTTGACCGGCGTGCATGCCCAGTCGCTGCCCGCCCGCGTGCAAAACGACACCGCGCCGGTCGCAGTGTCGAGTTTCAGCATGCCGCCGTCGGTAGGTGACATCGTAAAGCGGCCCGGCGCATCGGATGCCGCCGCAGCAGGCTCCATCGCGACGCTCGACGCCGCAATGGCCAGCACCAAACCAAAGCCCGCGAGCACGACCACTGGCAGCGTCGCCTGGAAAACAGAACTGAAACGGTTCGTCATCGACGTCTCCTGAAGTTGGTCATGCCGCGCTTCATGGGCGGGATTTGTGCACGAGCGGCAGTCGACAGTGACGCTTCCTGCGCGGTTGATCTTCGCCGGGCGCGATGTCCAGATTGGGACAATGTCGAACAGTTACGTAGCGCTTGACATACCACGAATCAAAATTCCGTAGCGATCTCTTCAATTTAGCACAGCGCTTAACCGGTTTTTTACAGCTGGCTGCGATGGTGGGAGTCAACCGGTTCTGTTTGTTGCTCGTGAAGGACCCTGTGAGCGCGCGCCCGGTCGGGCGGCTTTTAGGATCGGGATTATGACGGCAAACAAAAGCGATTTCGTAACGGCCGGCGCGGACAAGGGTGCGAACGAACTTCGCGATCTGATGGGTGACGTATTGCGGCAAATCGCCGATACGGAACGTCAGAACGCGACCCTTTTGAAAAGCATGCAGAACCGGATCGAAACATTGAACCAGGGCACGAAATCCGTGCGCGCGCAGGTGTCGGCCGAATACGCGCCGCAGTTCGACCGCATCGAGGACGGCATGTCGATGATCGCTGACCGTGTCGCCGAGACCAGCGCGTCGCTTGGCAGCCATCATCAAACCGGTCACGCCAACGCCGATGCATTTCGCGGGTTTTCCCAAATGCAGGCCTTCACGTCTGATCAACACGACGACCCGTTTGCCGTCGACGGCCTGCTTGGCGGGTTCCCCGACGAGCCGCAGCCGGTCGCCAAGCAGCAGGCCAAATCAGCTCCGCATTCTGGCGCACATTCGTCTGGAAACGCCGCCTCGGCACAACCAAGGACGGCGAAGAACAACCAGATGGGTTATGCCAATCACGCCTCTGGCCAACCGGTTCGCGAGCCGCAGCCGTTGCGTTCGGCCGCCGGGCACCACCGCCCGTTGAGCAGCAGCTACCGCGGCGACGTCGACCCGTTCGATGTGGTTGAAAGCCTACCCGGCAACCCCGCCGACCCGTGGTCGTCTGAAGGTGCCACCGCGCTGACGGACTTCTATGCCAGCGGTGAACCGGCCTTCGCCACAGCCTCCGATGACGACGATGGCGACAGCTTCGTTTCGCAGCGCAAGCGCACGTCGCAAGCCCGCGCCTCGCAAGCGCCAAGCATCATCGCAGCCAGTCTCGACGCCCCCGCGCCCGGCGTTGACAAGCAGTGGCTCGAGGACCGCCTCGCCGAGATCGCAACCCGTCTTGAGCGCACCTTGTCCGAACGCCACGCCGAACCGTCGCTCAGCCACTTCGACGATCGCCTCGCTGCACTCGAAGCGCGCATTGTCGACGCCATGGCCCACGGCCAGCACAATTACGCCGCCGATCCTGGCCAGATCAGCGAGATCGAGGCGCAAATTCAGGCGCTGGCGACCGAATTCGATGCCGCCCGTACCGAGATCGCCCGGCTGCAGGTGATCGAAGAGCAGCTCAGTTCACTGATGCGCCAGTTCTCCGATGAACGCATGGGCGCGATCGTTGGTCGCTCGCTGAAAAGCTATGCCCCGGCGCAACCGGCCGTCCGCGATGAAAGCGATTTGCAGACCATCGCAATGGCTGCCGCCGAGGCCGCTGTCGCCCGCATGGCGAACGTGAGCCATGTTGTGGCTGGGACATCGGCCGAGGCCGAGGAAACGGTCAAGCGCGTGTCAGACCTTCAGGACCTGATGCTCGGCTTCATCGAAGAGCGCCGCCAAGGCGACGAACAGAATGCTCAGGTCATGGACGCGCTTCAGCAGGCCATGCTGCGCGTGCTCGACCGCCTCGACGAGATCGAGGGCGTCGCTGTCGAAGGTTACGAAGGCAGCCAATATTACGCGGGTCAACAGGCCGGGCCACAGGTTGAAACTGGCTTCGAGCCAGAATTCGAACCAGAGTTCGAGCCTGAGCAAGAGCGAGAATTTGCGCGAGAGCTAAAGCCCGAGTCGGCTCCCGTCTACACGCCGCCGCGGCGCGACGTCCGCATGCCGACGCTCGAACAGACACCTGTTGCCGATGAGCAAGATACCATCGCCCGCCAGCGGGCGTCGCTCCAGGCCAGTGCCCAGCGGGCCGCACTCGCTCAACGCGACAAACAGCGCGACGAGCCGCAACGGTCGGTCCGGAATTCGCAAGGCAGCCAATCCAAATCGTCCGTCGGCCGACTGATGGTCAGCGGACTGGCGATCTGCCTCGTGCTCGGTTTCGCCGCCTTCATGATGCGCTCGCAGGATGGGACGGTCGAGCCCGACGTCGCTGTCTCGGCCACGGAGCAGGCGGTCCAACCATCCAGCCAGGCTGCTGCTACTCCGGCTCAAACGGCGTCTCAGAACCAGGCCCAGAACCAGCCTCAGAACCAAGCCGATCGTCAAAATACAGGCCAATCGGCACCGCCTGCAGCCGGTCCGGCGGCTCGGCCGAAAGCAGCAGCGATTCAGCCGATCTCGAAAGGCCCACGTGTGATCATGCCGGAGACGGTCTCCGAGATCGACGGCGAAGGGGTCGCGGCTGGCGCCGGATCGGAGCAGGTTTCTATTCCGCTCGAGTCGCGTCCCCAGTTCGCCAATTTCGCCGCAGCCCTCGAAGGCCCAGACACCGAAGCGGCCGGACAAGGCGCGCCATATTTCGGCGGACTTGGCATCGGTGGCCTCGGAATAGGCGGCCCGGCTCAATCACCGATCGACACGGCACCGCAGTTGAGCAACCCTGCCGGACAAGCTGCAGCCGCGAATGCGGGTTCCGCACTCCAGTTGCCGGCCGCCACCGTCGGTCCGCTGTCGATGCGGATTGCCGCCGCCAAGGGCGACCCGTCGGCCGAGTTCGAGGTCGCAACCCGCCTCGCCGAAGGCAAAGGCACCGACCAGGACTTCAAGGAAGCCCACCGCTGGTACCAGCGGAGCGCCGCGCAGGGTTTTGCCCAAGCGCTCTATCGGCTTGCCACGCTGCATGAGCGTGGCCTCGGCACCAAAGCCGACGTAAGCCGCGCCAAGGTCATGTACCAGCGCGCCGCCGAACTGGGCAACGTCAAGTCGATGCACAACCTCGCCGTGCTTGCAGCCGGTCGCGGCGGCAGCTCCCCCGATTACACCACGTCGGCAACGTGGTTCACGCAAGCCGCAAACCACGGCCTCGCCGACAGCCAGTTCAATCTCGCCGTCCTCACCGAAAGCGGCCTTGGCGTGCCCAAGGACACGGTCCAAGCTGCAATGTGGTTCATTCTCGCCGCCCAGGGCGGTGACAAGGAAGCCGTCCGCCGTCGCGATACCATGAAGGGCAAAATGGAACGCAGCGACTGGAGCGCTGCTGAAAACCTTGCTCGCTCGTGGCAGCCGATCGCGCCAGACAAATTGGCCAACGATGCCCGCTTCGCAGGCGAACTCTGGAAATCCCGCCAAGCGTCCGCCGAGCCGACGCAGCAGTAGCTTCAAAGCGGCGGGCCGACCTGATCGGACGCAGCGCAACCGCTAAAGTTCGATGGCGGGGCCGGAAGGTCCCGCCATTTTCGTTATCAGCATTCTGCCAAAAACATCATCTTCGTTGACCGTATACTGCCGATTTTGGTTTCAACTCATCGCTCTGCTGAGCTAGATGGAGGAAGCTGCGAGCAACCTGCAAACGGCGCCGCGTCTCGTAGCGTGTCTGTCGAACCTCGTGCCGCCCACCCCAAGTGC
>JAWXCP010000046.1:0-3284 GCA_034408685.1 Hyphomicrobium aestuarii
CTCCACCTTCGTGGCCCGACAGTTCTTCCAGACCGGGATGCGCGTTCCGTTACAATAATAGGGAACATCGACGGTCGTGCGCGGCGGCGCGTCCTGGGACGGCCGGCTCGGCGCGAGAGGGCGCGGCGGCTGGACGGTCTCCGCGCTCTCCGGTTTCGCGATCTTCGAAACACCTCCGGAGGGCTTTAACGGCGACGAGGCGGACGACGGCGGGGGCCGCCGAGGGGGCGGGGCCGCGACCGGAGCAGCGGCCGTGGGATAGGAGCCGCCGGTCGGCGCTGGCGGCGCGCACCGCGGATAACTGCCCGACCATCCCGCCGGACACACCTGCGCCGGCAATGGCTTGACCGACCGACAGCGGTCATCGTCGCGCTCGGTTCCAGCCGGACACACGCATTGCGAGCCGCGCAGCACCATGTCGCCGGGGCAACGGGGCATGGCTTTGAAATCGGCGCACGCCCGCGCTTGCCCGTTGGACGGGGTTGATTTGCTCGTTTTAGACACCTTGAGCAGGGACAACACGGTCTGGTACGGGGCTGACGCGCCGACCCCTGCCGCGCCGGCGGCAAAGCAGTTGCGCCCGGATAATTCGTTGCCACCCTCATCGGCGTCGGCCGGCAATCGAACGACGATGCGGTGGGTCTGCGACTTGCCACCTGCCAGCACGACGTTGGCACTGCATGCGAACGGCAGCGATCTCGGTTCGTTGGCGCAGCCCAATGGTGGACTGATCGACACGATCTCGGCGCGACGGCCCGACACTTTGCCAAGCGACATGTCGTCGGCCAGCATCGTCGCCATCGGGGGTGATCGATGCGATCCTCACATCGTCGCCATCGTTGTCACCACCCCTGATGCGGGTTTCGTCGCGAAACCGAATTGAAGCCAAAAACGGTTGTGTACCGACATTGCGCACGGTAATCTTGCAGCGGCAGGCGCCTCCCGCCGGGCAGGATGCACAGCTTTTCTCGATCGTGATTTTGCGTTCGGGAACCTCACCACAGCTAACCGTTCGATTCGTTATTCCCGCCTGTTCATTGTTTGCCGGGAGCTTGACTGCCCGGCACTTGACTACCCGGCACTTGGGTGCCCGGTGGTGTCGCCCCAGGTGGTCCCGGCTGCTGCAGGGGCGCGAGCCCGCCGCATGGTTCGGCTGGCAACTCGACCTGCAGCTCGGCGCGGCAGCACCTGTAGCGGCGGCCGGACAGGCTCGCAGCCAGATCGAACAGGCAGACATCAATCGGCACCAGACTACCCGATGGGACCGCCTCAAACCGGATCCTGAACGGGTCTGACGGGGTTGCCCGCCGCTGCAGACCCGGTTCCAGAGGACTGTTGGATGACAACGAACTGATCTTGAGACTGTCGAGCCCTTTTCCTGCTCGATCACCGAGATTGACGTCGAGCTCCCATGCGTTTCCGATGCATTGGAACCGGGCGCCGGTCAGGGCCATACATGGCGGTGGCCGCGCGATCTGGCCCTGCGAGCCAGCGCCCTGCATGACGGGCGAACGGTCCGCCGACGGCTGGCCACCGGACTGTGGCCGGGCCGCGTTTGATCCCGGTGAAGCCGGACTGACGAGCGCTGCCGTCTGCTGGTCAGGAGCTGGTACCGTCTGCCGTGGCGGCAAGAGTTCAGGCGGACGCCCCGGCGTCGTTATGATCCCGCCGGTTTGGCGAGGGGCCGCGCACGGCGCCACCATCGTCAAGCTGCCAACTGGGCGTGCTTTCGCCTCACCGGTCGTCAGTTGTGCCACGTGATTGGGCTGGCCACCCCCTGCCAAAGCAGGACCGGACCAGCCGAGAAGAACCGGTGTTCCAGTAGCCCCGCTCTCAGCCACGATCCACACGCTGCCGCCGCACGATGCCGGATCGATGCGGCCGTCCGGGCCGATGCCGTAACCGATAGCGAGTCCGCCCGTCGGTCGTAGGTCGCCGGTCTCGGCCGCTTCGGTCAGGTCTTCGGCGTCTGGGCTCCATATAGAAGGCGCCCCTACATTGCCCGAAGTTTGCCGACGATAGCGCAAGACGGCGCTTGGTGTTGCCCGAGGCTTGCCCGCTACGACGGATTGCGGGTCGACGGCCGTGTTACCCGCCAAAACCGTAATACACATGTTGCCCGCAGCGTCGAAGTCAATGCGCGGAATTTGCGATCCGGGAGGCACTCCGTTCAGTTCAAACTCGCGGCGGGTATCGCTTGCGAACGTGCCGTCGATCCGCAAACCGACCGACCAAATCGAAGGTCCTTCAGCGACACCGTAAATCAGCCGGTCGCCGTATACGGCGAGGCCCCAGACGTGTCGCTCATCGGCGGCAAAGCCCCAAGTGCCCGGTACCGCAGGCCGGAAATCGGGATGCGCCGGTGACGGTGCGGCGGGAAAACCAAGCCGTGCATTGGCAGTTGGACGGGTGCGGCCGAATGCGGCCATGGTATCGATCGTCCTATCGCGCGGTAACGGAGTGAAGCCTTTGCCGGGCCTGCCATCCACGCCATGGTCGTAAAAGCCGAGTTCCGCGCCCGACATCGATAGCCGATGGATCATGCCGGTTTGGCGGTCGGACGCGAACAGTTGCCGTGTCCGACTGTCATAGGCGAGTTGGCCGAGACCTGGCCCGCGATTCTTGACGCCATCGAGAGCTATGTCGGCGAAGAGCTTTACGTTGCCGGTCGTACCATCGACCTTCCAGATCGTTCCTGGTCCGCCGCCTTTCGAAGTGCCAAACTGTCCTGGTGCCCATATCGCGCCAGGGGTGCCGCGATCGATCGGCTGAGGCTCTCCTTCACGGGCATTAGCCCCATCGCTCGGACCGGCCACAATCCACAGCCCATATGCCGATGTCGCCGCTAGAAACACATCAGGTGCGCGGGGCTTTTCGGTGGCGACCTCGGAGCCGGGATCGACAGCTGTCCCATAGACTTGGCCAATGTCGGCAGCGGTCACCATCGGCACGCCGCTCAGTAGGCCCACTGTTTGCGTCTCTGCCACAGCGCGCCCCGGCTGCGATACATCGGCCAGTAAGATCACGGGACCGGACACATCCGGGAGCATCGCGGCCTCGGTGCCGCCCTCGGCGACCGGCCTAATAAAATTCCTGATTACCCCGATGTATCCGCCGTTGCGCCATGAAGCCGTGATACACGGGGTTTGAGCGGCGGCGAGGGAGGCAGTGATGGCACGCAACGGGGTGCAGTTTCAGAAGGGGCTGAGCATGGCTGAGTTCCACCGGCGCTTTGGGACGGAGGAGCACTGCCACGCAGCGCTGGTCAGTATGCGGTGGCCGGA
>JAWXCP010000047.1:0-8512 GCA_034408685.1 Hyphomicrobium aestuarii
CGCTTTCCGGGCCCGTGACGCGATCCGACTTTGAAGCAGCCCTTAGAGGTATCGATCCGCACACTGGCGTATCGTTGGCGCGGCTCGGCGGCAAGAATCAAAATCATACCGCCGGATGGGACGTGACGTTCAGCGCGCCGAAATCGGTCTCGGTGTTATGGGCACTGTCCGATGCCCAGCACAGGCCCATCATCGAGCGCGCGCAAAGTGCCGCTGTGACTGCCGCGAGTACCTATCTGGAGCGCTCCGCCGCGTTCGCCAGGCGTGGTAAAGGTGGCGCTATTCGTGAGCCGACAACTGGGCTCTTGCTGGCCGAATTCGATCACCACACCAGCCGCGAACTCGACCCGCAGCTGCACACGCACGTGTTCGTATTCAACCTCGCGCCGCGCAACGACGGCACCTGGGGCGCGATCGTCAGTCGCGATTTATACAAAGCGCAGAAACAGGCCGGTGCCGTCTACCGTGAGGCACTCGCCACCGAGTTGGAGCGGGCTGGCTTCGCGATTGAGAGAACCTCTAGCAATTTCCGGGTTACCACCATCTCACGCGATATCGAGCGCGCATATTCGAAACGCCGAGTGGCCATCGAATCTGCTGCCGAAGCGCACGGCTATCGATCTGCAAAAGGCATGGAATTGGCGGCGCTGCGGACGCGAGGTCCCAAGCGCGACGTGAGCCGCCAGCAGCTGTTCGAGGCATGGCGGGCTGAGGCAAAGGTATTAGGATTTGATCTGGCTCGCGAAGAACTGATCCGGTCGACATCGCGCGAAGGCCACGCGCGATCAGTGCCCGCCAACCCCAGACCGGTGATGGTGGCGAATGTCCGAACTGAACGTCCGGAGGCGTCGGTGCCGGCGGCAATTGGCAAGCTGTCGAACGCGGCCCGCGCACTGGACCAGCGCGCCAGCATGCCCGGCGTTGCTGTCGAACTAGCGCAGCGCGAGCGACTGACAAAACGCAGAAGGCGCGAGCCCGAACGCCAGTGAGTGGCGAATACAACGGGTGTATTCATCGAAAGCGGCAGCCAAATGCCGGATATGAATTGCCAGTTTGCTAGGCCAGCTGCACAGATGTATTCGGCGCAAATACGGACCAGGAGCCAAAAATAGACTGTAAAATCATGCTGTTAAAGATCGCCTGCGCCACGGGCGTCTGCACCACAGGTGCATAGGGTGTGAAGACTGCCATTCTCTTCTTCCTTCCTGCCTTCGAGCCTTTCTTTTGTTCGACCTCGCCGAAGGCTTTCTTCCGCCCCAACCACTCGATCAGGACGCCGACGCGCGCAGGGCGGTGTCAAGGTCGGCCGTCGCGCGGAGCTCGCCACATACTCCAATGCTTCCAGGCCGCGCCTTGACACCTCCGAGCACGGCGGCACCATCGACGGTCTTGGGCCAGACGACTGGTCATGGAGACTATGCGGCCTCGCTCGCTCGGCCGGCTTCGCGCTGCCGCTGGACCGCGTCCGATGCGACAGCGGAAAGGCATAAGCGGTCGGCTGATGGAAGTTCTGTGGCGCTAGTCGCGGCCCTGCTTTAGATTGCCGACAGGTACATCGGGGAGCTGCGCGCCATCATGAAATCGTTCCGGGGTTTTGGGATGGATGTTCGGTGATCATCGGATCGGCACGCCTTTGGAATGCAGGTGCGAGCTTGTTGGGTCGTATGCTCGCCGACCCAGTCGTAGAGGCACTCCCGGCGTCAAGCACGTTGCGCACGCAACGCCGCAACATCCAATGCGAGCCATCACGCGCCCTGGGTCGGGCGGCGTGGTACTGCGATGGCGCTATCCGCTCGATTGGCCGTTGCACCGACTCACGAACAGTGGTTAACGGGCGCTGCACTGAATTACGAGAAGGGGATGCTCGTGCCGTCGGCGTCCTATTCGGCCCATCTTCTGATGGCCACACACGATCGATTGCGTGAGAGTGGGTTTGGGATCGTCACGGTCGTAAGCGCCAGATCTGCGATCGACGGGCGGATCTGGAGCGCCAACTGGGCGCGCGCGAATTCCCGAAATATGGTCGTTGCACCGTCGACAGACGCCGAAGCAGCCCTCTACGCCTACACCCATCGCGCCGCGCCGCCTGAGCGTCTGGCCACTGTGCCAAGCGAGCGGCGCCCCTTGCTGTTGGTACCGGGCAAGCTCGATTGCGCGCTGCCGGTTGCCATGGCGCTCATAAAACTCCATCCGGCCCTGCCAGTCACGATAATCTGCAGCCTTTCCGACATCGTTGAAACCCTCATGCAGCCCAAGACACCGCTGTCGCATGTCAGTGCTGCACTTGAGGGCCTTGTCGCCATCGAGGATGCAGAACGTCAGGTGTTGAAGACCGTTGCCGACGGTCGACAGCTTCAGCCGTTCATGCGCGGCCCGAGCGAGGGCCTAGTGTACTACATGCTCGAAGCCCGCTCCGAAACGCGGGGGCGTTTCGAAGCGAATGCCCGCCTGCCGAGTACCCATGGCGCACGGCGGCACGAGGTCGACATCCTCTGTCAGGCGGCACAGCTGGTCGTTGAGATCGATGGGCCTGAGCACGACAATCCAGACCGTCGCCGCCTGGACGAGCGCAAGGCGCGGGATCTGGAGGCGCAAGGCTACCGCGTGCGGCGTTTCACCAACAAAGACGTGATCGAAGACCCCGTCGGGGTGTGGCGGCTTATCAACGAGCAGATGCAGCAGCGCCTCAGGGTCGAGGAGAAAATCGCATGACATTTCCATTACTCACCTCTGATTCCAGCCGTTTCCACCCGGTCGATCCGAACGATCTCGTCCTGGCGCGTCTTGCCCAACAGGCGTCTGCCGGAAGCCTCAAACAGCTTGCCACTGGCCTCGCAAAACTTGCGCCCGCCGACGTCGTAGATCGCGCCGTGGCAACCCTCGTGACGCGGGGACACGTCCGGCTGGAGGCGAAGATCGAGCTCACACCGGCAGGTCGCGCCGCGGCGAGCGCGGTGCTGGGGCTCGACGAGAAGACGCCCTGGAAAAAGCACAACGGCCGCCGCTTCGCGCTAATCGCCCTCGGCCTCGATCCCGACACCGCCGATATGCGCAAGCGCTTTGCGAAGGCGGAAGCCGTCAAGGCCGCCACGGTAGCGGTGGCTTACGGCCTGCCGGCCGCATCGACGGTGAAGGCCGTGGTCGGCGAGTTGGTCTGGAGACTGCTGCGCGACCGCCTCGGCGATGTCGTCGGTAAGGGACCATTCCCGGCACTGGTAAAGCCCGGCCTTGTCGAGAGGACGCTGATCAACGGCCTCGCCGGCGCAAAGGCCACATCGTTGCCGAATGCCTTCAGTGCGCTCGCGGCACGCACGCTCGGGCTCGACAACGCGGACGCCGATGCGGTCATCGCGCGGCTGATCCGGATCGGCTTGGAGCGGGCCGCGACGTCGGGCAACTCCACCAAGCCCGCCGGGCAGAACGGCGTCGGACGGCACGAAACCACCAGGGAGCCGGTCCGGCAATCGCCGACATTCGTCGACCAAGTGAGAAAGGTCGCCGCAGGGCTTTCAACGCCGCCGTTCCAGGGCCGCGTCGCCATCGCCCAGGTCTACGACGCCTACGGCAAGAAGCATTCCGATGCCGGCTCGTTGACGAGCTTCAAGGACCGGCTGGTCACCGCCGCCCAGCAACGAGCCATTCAATTGGGCCGCTTGGACCTTCCCGAGCGGATGCCGAAGGAGCTTCGCGAGCGCAGCGAGACCCCATACGGCACCGACCAAGTTCATTTCATCATCACAGAATGGAAGTGACCCATGGGTATCACCGCCGCATTCCTGAGCCCGAAGGCCGACGACCTGTTCTCTTCCGTCGCCGCCTTTACTGACACGCGTGAACTGGGAACGCTCGACGTCCAAGAAGGACAGCATCCCGCGCGGACGGCGATCAAACCGGCGGTCGCCAACGCATTGCGCAACAAGCGCTCGGAAGGGTGTCGGATCGCGCTCGTTAAAGGAGACGCCGGCTCGGGCAAGACTCACGTGCTGTCGACGACGCTGGCCCACGCCGCCTCCATGCCGTGGGGCGAAGTCTATCCGGTGGTCCTGCAGCTGACCTCGCCGGTCAAGCAGTCCGATTACGACGTCTGGCTGCAAGACGCCGTAATCCGCGAACTGTCGGCTCGCCATTTCACCAACCAGGACGGTTTCAGCCCGTTGCGGCGTCTGGCCGGTCGGCTGCTAGGCAAAATGACGCTAGACCAGCAGGACGAGTTCCGTTTGCTGATCGACGACATCGACGACGACGGTGAAGTCGAACTCGCCCTGCGGTTTGCCAAGCGCATCCACCGGCAGGCAATCGACGAACTGCAAACGGATGCACCACCGGAAGGGTTCATCGCTGCCATTCTGCTTGCCGGGTTCGCCGACAGCTCGGCGCTCAACTATCTGCGCCGTGGCGTTACCGAGAAGCGACTGAAGCCGCTCGGGCTCGACGAGATCAAACGGCCTCACGAGCGGATCGAGTTGTTGCGCCATCTCGCCCTCGTGGCGCAGATCGTCGGCGCCGCCGTCGTATTCGCGTTCGATCAGGTTGAGAATGCCGTGCGGCTCGGCTCGGAGGGCTTGTTCGTCCACGCGCTGACCCAGGCCGTTCGCCTGGAGAGCTCGATCCCCAACCTCGCCGTCATCATCGTCGTCCTCAGCGACGAATACGATGCCATCGTCGGCGGCAAGCGCTCGGCGATGGGTCTGCCGGTGTCCGATAAGGATCGAATCGAAAATCAAGAGCCATTCCCGGCCCGCCTCGACCTCGGTAATCCGGAGTTCCGTCGCAGGGTCGTGGCGCAACGGCTCGCTGTACTGCGCGAACGAGCGCAACTGGCCGCCGTCCCCGGCTCCCTTGCGCCGTTGCCAGCATGGTTCCTGACCCGCATGGACGCTGCCAACAGCATCCGCCTGGCGCTGCGCGAAGTTGCTTTGTTCCGGGCCAAGGCCCTCGAGCTGCAGCGCCTGCCGACCGAGACCGAATACGGCGGCATTGGTACGCCGGCTGCCGGCCTGGCGACATTGCCAACGGAGCCCGAGGTTGACTACGACAAAGAGTGGGCAGACTTCCTCGACCTCGCCCCGGCGACACGCAATCGCCTGCTCGACAGTACCAAGGCCGATCTCCTCGTCTGGTGGCTGACCGCGGCCAGCGGCGAACAAGCGGCATCCGATCCGGTCAAAGCCAAACGGTCCGCGCTCGACGACATCCACCAGACGCCAGTCATCGACATCGAGTTCACCGCTGGCGGGCGAACGATCGAACTGCGGCAGCTGGCGCTCTGCGAGGCCAAGAACTCGGCAAGAGACGGGGTTGCGGCGCAAATCGAACGCTTCCTCGACATCGTCACCGGCATCCCGGCCATTCTGACCACTAGGCCGCTACCGACCGGCAAGACCGCGCTCGTTGCAGCTCCGCTAAAGAAGCTCTCGGTGCTCGGCGGTTTGAAGCTCGATCTGGGCGAAACCGAATGGCACAACCTGCAGCGGGCCCGTGATTTCGCCGAGAAAGTCGGCAATGGCGCGGGATTTAAGGCCTGGCAACGCGACAAGCAGTGGCTGTCGCAGTTGCTCTCTCCGCTCCAACCGCTGATCGCACATCCAGCCAACCTGCTTGCGGATTACGCCGGCGCGGGTGAACCGGTCGATGGTTCGAATGGTGCCGTCGAAGCCACGGCGCCAGCCGGCAACGAGGGGAGCGATGCGCCCACCACGTCGCAGGTCCCGGGACGGCGTGGCCGGCCACCGAAGCCACAGGCGACTGATCTCTCGCTGGCCGCAGACACGACGTCGGTCGTACAGCTTGGGCCGCGAGCACCAGCGGCCCCCTCGCCGCAGGAGATCGCGGCAGCCGAGCCGTTCCCTGTCCACATAGGCATGTCCGTCGACGGACGGCCGATCGCCTGGGATCCCTATCGCGCCCCGCCGAACCACCTGAATAACGCAAGTGTGCTGGTGACGGGTGATGCCGGATCGGGCAAGACGCAGACGATACGCGTCCTGATCGATGCCGCCTGCCGCGAGGGGCTGTCGGTCACCCTGTTCGACTTCAAGGCCGACTACTGCGATCCGCAGTTCGCTGGGCCACTCGGCATCCAGGTCGTCGACGTGCGGGCGACCGGTCTGCCGTTTAATCCCCTGCAGCCGCCGCCGCGCGGGGCATCCGGCGTTCAGCCCATCGAACATGCCTACGAGCTGGCCGGTGTCCTGTCGCGCGTGTTCCGTCTCGGACCGGTCCAACAGGGTCTGCTCCGCGACGCGATCGCTGCGGTCTACACCGACGCCGGTATCGCGCCGCGCGAGTGGATCGATCCGGCGGGCGTCGCTTGGCCCTCATTTGATGCCGTTGTGGCGCGGCTACGCGACGTGAAAGGCGCAGCTGCCCTCGTCACCAAGCTCTCGCAGCTGACCGATCTCGGACTGTTCCCCGCCAGCGACGGGAAGATTGGCTCGTTTGAGGCCTTTATCAATGCTCGTGTGTGTCTGAAGCTCAGCGATCTGCCCGGTGACGACATCAAATCGGCCCTGGCCGAGCTGATCATCATCCAATTGCACGGCTTTGCTCTGCGTGGAGATCAGCCACGGCGCTTGAAACGGGTGATGGTCTTCGACGAAGCGCACCGGGTGAAGGACAGCCAGCGGCTCGAGTCCCTGGCTCGCGAAGGCCGTGCCTTCGGTGTCGGCATCGTCATTGGCACCCAGTTTCCCGGCGACATCCCGGAGCAGCTGGCAGGCAACCTCGCCACGCAGTTGTTCTTAATGAACAATCAGGCAGCCCATCGCAAGTTCGTCGCGGGCCAGTTGCTCGGCACGACGAGTGGTCGTGAAGGCTCTGCCATGATGGAAAAGCTCGGCAACCTAAAGCCGCTGGAGGGCGTGTTCACCAACGCGCACTATAGCGGCGGTGTGTTCTTGACCATCATGCCCCACTATCAGCGTATGGCCGCCTGAGCGAGACCAGGCCACCCATGAGCTTGCCGACCAAGGCCACCTCCGGTTCCGCTCCGATCATGGCAACGCATCCTCCTCGTCAAACTCGACCATACGCAGGGCGACCGCCTCCCAACTCGCGAAACCAAACTCGCCCAGCGCTCTTCGATCGGCCTCCTCGCGCGCCTTCGCAGAATTCGGGGATCGCCGCCCATGGCACAACCTGGTCCGACCATGTTTGTGGCAGGTGGAACCATGCTCCTGGTCATCGGGTTGGCATTGATCTAGCGTTGATCTCGTTGCGGGGCGCCGCTTATGCCAGCGTTTGCTATCCAATGTTCGACGTCCGCTCTACGAGGTAGAGCGCCAGGTTCGTTGCATCAATCCAACACGCAAATAACCATGTGGCCGATGTCCGCTTTCTCCCCAAGGCTGGGGTACGCATTTGTAGGTTGAGTGCTGCCGCGCGTAGTCGGCACTTCAGCGGTAGCGATCGTGACCCGGGAGGGCCGAGACCCGCGGCCCCCTTTGGGCTCGCCTCCGGCGAGACGCGGGGCTCGGGCGAGCGGCCTCTTGGCCGCGAGGTAGAGCGCGGCCATCGCCCCTTCGGCGAGGGACTGCCCAATCGGCAAAAATAAGCGCTGTGCCCAAACTGCAGTGCGCTTACCGCACCGAGGTACTCGCGACTACATGGAACTGCCCGCGATACATCCTTCCGGCTGACCGTGCGCTCCGGGTATACTGTACCGGGAATGGCAACATACGAAACCGCTCGGTCAGGCTGGAAAACGGTGCCCTTCTGGTCAGACGATCCGGCCGAGATACGTCTTCCTCGTGCTTCCCGCTGGTTCGTTGGAGGTCCTGGCGTTTCCCGCGAATCCCCATTTGTCTTGGACCGAAGGGATGCAATGGCTTCCGAGGCTCTCGCGCGAAGCGACCACGCCGATTTGTTCAGAGGAGTTACGATGACGACGATCGACGCAAGCTCCAAGATATCGGCATCAACCGCCGATGATGAGTTATGGGGCCTGAGAGCCGTTCTGGCGAAGACTGGGCTGTCTCGCTCGACGGTCTACGCGTATGTCGCGATTGGCTTGTTTCCCAAGCAGCGGCGGCCTGGGCTTAGGCGGGTCGCGTGGTTGGCGTCTGAGGTGCGCGAATGGATCGCGAAGCGACCGCAGTGGCTAAGGCAGCTCGTGCTCAGCGGCCAAAGGAGCAGTCTAAGGACAGTATGCTTTCTAAAGAGGGGTGCGCCACTAGGAGGATTGTCCAGCGCTTTCCCGTACTGCGCTCAGACCAAGCATGTACCAGCGATTTGTCGGTGGTGGGTAAATTGGTGGGTAAAAATCTTAGATCCTAGAAAAACACAATTAAATCAATAAATTATGGCGGAGAGGGTGGGATTCGAACCCACGGTGAGTTGCCCCACGGCGGTTTTCAAGACCGCTGCCTTAAACCACTCGGCCACCTCTCCAAGCCAGCGTGTATACGCTGAGCCCGGCCACCACACAACCAAACTGGTCGTCTTGTGTCAGTAGCACACGAGTTGACCGGTTTAGGTAGCGCACGATCCGACCGGTGATAGTGTCTAATACAAC
>JAWXCP010000048.1:0-4755 GCA_034408685.1 Hyphomicrobium aestuarii
GACCGCACGAAAGAAATCTTCATTCGCTATTTTGCATCGAGCAAAGTCGACCCTGAGACGATCAACGCCGACAGCCTCCTGGATGTCTTGCAAGACATCGCATCGGAAGTCTGATCGGATCCTCGATCAGAACGATTCGGCCAGAAACATCTGGCCGCACTGGCTTGGCCCGGGCATTTTGCGCCGGGCTTTTTTGTTTCGGAAGTCGGTGACTTCCGTCCGGCCACGCGGATCATTTCGGCTGCAATCGTCTTACCGCAACGATGGAACACGCCCGGTATACTACTCACGCTTCAACCGTCGTGTCATTCGGGCTTGTTCTTCTCGAGCCTGACTGAGGCCACTGCGGGCGGCGGCAAGCCGACGGCGCGACAACACATACTCGGCTCGCAGTTCGCGCGTTCGGTTCTGAACTTGGCCGCGATAGATAAAGCGCCCGGTCATGAAGCCGATAAGCGCAGAGATCACGATGATGCCAGCCAGTTCGAGGAACGGCCGATAGTGGCCGAGCCACTCGAAGACGGTGGTGCCATCGATGGCGAGCACGACAAAGTTTATGGTCAGCATGACAGGTTCAATCGAACTGGACGTGGGTCAACGGGGGTCTGTGCGTGGTCGTCATCAGCGAAGTCTGAGTTCGACGCGACGGTCGATCGGGTTTTGCTGGTCGGCGGTTTGTGACAGTGGGCGCCGCGTGCCAAAGCCCACGGCAGTAAAACGGGAGGGGTCGACGCCGACACCCTGGAAGACGGCGATAACCGCTTCAGCGCGGCGCCAACTGAGTGAGAAATTGCTCTCGAGGGCACCTTTGGAATCCGTGTGACCTGCAACCTCGACCTGAGCGGCCGGGCAGTTTTTGATCAAGGTGGCGACCCGTTTCAACTGCTCGACCTGAACCGGGGAAACCACGATACTACCGGTGTCGAATGATACCAGGACAGCCTGGGTGGCGGCATCAACGGCTGCCAGACACGGGGACGTTTTGCCCGATGCTGTCGCGGTGGCAGGGCCTGAGTTGATACCGGGACCGGCTGCTGGCTGGTTGGCTGCGACCCGCTGTTCGGCCAGTTTCAATTCCGCCAGTTTCTGATCGGCTTGGCGCTGATCGGCTTGGCGACGCTCATCATCCCGCCGCTGCTGCTCGCGTCGATCGACGGCGCGTTTATCGGCCTCGCGACGTTCGGTTTCGGCCGCCGCATTCAATGCGGCGAGGCGTTCTTCGAGTGACTGGATTTTTTGAGCGATCGGGGCAACGACCACAGCTGGATCGACCGGCTCTACCCGAAGCTGTCCGGCAGCAACCACAACGGCCGGCGGCGATGAGACGGGTTTTGTCGTCGTGCCCGGCTGAGCAGATACCGCTGAAGGCATACCAGATGTCACCTCAGCCTGTTCCGGCGTCGTGATAGCAGCGTTGTCGACGGCCTCGGCAACGCGCCTGACCGTCGAAGGAGCTGGCACGCCGGTCAACGCCATGCCACCGAGCCCGACCGCGGCGTATAGTGGCGACGGCCCAAGGCGCGGCAGAGTCGTCAAGAGCGAAACAGCGAGCCCGACGACGCTCAGACACAGGCCAGCGGCGAGCAATCCGGAGCGGGTGTGTCGGCGGTCGGCCTTGGTTAATGTGTGTTTCAGTTTCAGCGGAATCTGGCGCGCGGTCGCGCCAGTCGCGCCAGCCAAACGACGGGCGGCCGGCGAAGGCAAACTATCTTTTTTCGTTTGAGACATGACGCAAACTACATTTGACGCAAGGAGAAGGTGCCGTAGGCGCGCACACTATCACGGCCAGAGCGGGCCAACGAAGCTCAGATACAATATTTACGATAACCCGTTAAAAATTGTGTTGCGAAAGCCCGGATGATCGTAATGTCAAGGGGGGCGCGTTATGCGTAATGGATCCGACAACATGGACTTTTTGACCTGGATAACCGCCAGGAGCGGGGCGGTTGGCGTTGTCCGCGGGGGACGCCCACGCGACATTGTCGACCTGTTGTTTGAGACCAGCGTGACGCTGCCAACGATCATCGGCGATCGCACGACCAACGAGGAAATACTCGCCGCGCGCGTTCTTCACGGGGGTCCTAGACCCCGGATGCATGTCTCGCGCGGTTTGCGGCAGGACCTCTCGGTCATCGTTCAAGCGTCGCGTGACGGACCTGTGCTGGTGGTGCCGCGTGTTACGTCGATCTACCTAGCCGAAGAAACGCAGCGGGTGGCAGCTCAGGCCCTCGCACTTGCCGGGTATCGGCCCCCTCAGGTCAACCTCGAGCAGGTGGCCGTCGATCGCCTCGCAACGACAGTGCGCGAAACGCTTGGTCATCTGACGGCGCCGCTGCTGTTTCACGATGCTGCGGCACAGTTTCCACATATGTCGCTGACCGGGTTCACTGTGTTCGGGTACCCAGTAACCGAACCGGCGCCAACACCGAGCAGCGCCGATGAGCAGCCGTCGGACACCGTCATCATCGAGCACGCACGGTTCCTGGCCGGGACCGATCACGCGACCTTGCGCAGCATGCATGCGCCGTTCCTGCATGCGACTGCCTCCCATCTGTTTCAGACCTGGGACAGCTATTTCGAAGCCATGGAGCTGGCCCCCGCCTACCGCGAATTGGCGGTTCGCGCACGGCAGGTTCTTCACGCCCTTCAATCGCGTCAACAGCAGTCCGGCCAGGAGATGACAGCCGTAGAAAATGTGGCTCATTCGTCCCCGGCCGAGCCACCTCCGGCTGCAGCTCCGTATCGGCCGAAAACCGCAGCACCAGCCGACGTGCGTGTGCGCCAGCGGCTTGCAAAATCCGACATCACGCGTCGGGTTGATCGGCCGCCGGTTTTGCGTCCGGAGTTGACTGGAGGCGCAAGCGGCGAACCGGCCCACGTTGAAGCAGCTGTTCCACGTCGGTCTGAAGCGGCTCGCGCAACGGCTGCTGCACCGCCGATGGTGCCACAGACGGCAGCTGAAAGCCCACGTCCCGCCGAGGTCGTGGTGCCCCTGCTACGATCCCGGCTGCGGCACGCTATTCTAGGCGGCAAAGATCAATCGTCGCAACCCAAAGTTACGGTCGCATCAGATCCAAAGCCGTCTTCCAACGGAGGTGTTTTTCGCGCTCTGCGACCCAATAGGACGTGAGATTGGGTCCGGTCAGAAAATCGCCTGCCAAGCTATTGTCAGCGGCGTATTTCTTCCACTCGGGGCTGGCGTGGAGAGTTCGGAACAGGGCCTGCCAATACGCTGCTTGCTCGGACTTCAAGCCGGGGGCGCCGACCACAGATCGCTGCATTTTATAGATGAAATCCATTCCCGTCTCGCGCAGCGTCGGTTGCGCGGGGTAGAGCGACAGACGGCCCGGTGTGAACGTTAAGATCGGCTTTGTCACACCCTTGGGGAAGAATTCCTTCTGCTCTGACGGATTGTTGACGGTTGAATCCGCCTTTTTCTCGGCCAGAAGCTTGGCGACCTCGCCTCCTCCTCCATAGGATTGGTATGTCATTTCAAGACCATACTGGGCATTCAGAAAGTCCGTCAGCAGGTTGTCTTCGGCGCCTTTACCGGTGCCCGCCATAATCCATGCTTTACCCTTCGCCTTGGCGGCTTTGACGAAGTCTTCGATGGTCACGATGTCGTTGCGGTCGGAGTGAACCCAAAGCGCGAAGACGTCCTCCGCCATGCGCGCCACCGGCGAGAACTGCGCGATATCGACGGCGATCTGCGGTCGCTCGAGAGGCGTCGTATAAAAACTGTTCAGCGTAAACATCAGCACGTGCGGATCGCCAGCCCGCTTCTTCAGGGTTGCCAACGCCTCGGCGCCGCTGTCGGCGGGCATGTTGACGACTTCGAACTTGACGGGCGCAAGATTGTTTTTCTCGATGACGCTGATCAAGAACCGCGTCGCTTGATCAGCGCCGCCACCTTTCCCGGCCATGACGATGAAATCGACCGGCTTGGTCGGGACCCACTGGGCCGACGCGGTCGACAATCCTGCCGCAAGGAAGACGACAACTGCCATCACTGCGGCGGTAGCGCGCGCCACCGACCGTGCTGTCTTGACCAACGTAGATGGTCGGCCCGATGAAGCTCGGCCCGATGAAGCTCGGCCCGATGAAGCTCGGCCCGATGAAGCTCGGCCCGATGAAGCTGTGTCGGACCTCGACGCGCGAAATCTATCAGGCGGCGCGACCTTAGCGAGACGCTTTGGCATCGTTCCCTGGGGCATGGTTCCCTCGATCCAGCAGGCTTCGTGCCGGGTCCGCCCGTGGCGGCCGCGGCGTGTGAACGGGCGATCCCGGAATAACCGGGGTCACGTTTGTCGTTACCCCCAAAGACGGTGCCCGTATGGCGTCGCGCGCGATTCATCCAAAGTGAAGCTTTTGCGCTCGAATCTGTGCTGTTACTTGACCCACACTTCGACGCGGCGATTGAAGGTCCGGCTTTCGAGGGTGTCGTTGCACGTCACCGGAGCGAGTTGGCTGAAGCCCTTGGTGACAAGCTGAGCCTGGATCGGATTGCCCGGTGCGCGCTGAAGCGCGGCCAACACCGTTGCGGCCCGTTTTTGCGACAGCAACAGGTTGGTATCGAACCGCCCGACCCCGTCGGCAAAGCCGGCAATCATTACGGTCTTGCCCCTGTACTCTGGCGTTTCAAGCAGCGCGCGTAGACGGCTGACATCGGCCAGGGCCTTGGTATCGAGCGCGAAGCTCGCCGTATCGAAACGGAACGTCGATGTGAGGCGTTGGGCGGGTTTGAAATCGGCGATC
>JAWXCP010000049.1:0-8566 GCA_034408685.1 Hyphomicrobium aestuarii
CACCGCCCGCCGCCACAACATCGACCCGCAACTGTACCTGACGCAACTGCTGACCAACCTCCCGACCACGCCGATCAGCCAGCTCGACGATTGGCTGCCGGACCGCTGGCTTCAACTCCAAGCACACCAACACGATCAAACGGCGGCGGTGTAGTTCGCGTAGCGCTCACCGAAATCCAAACAGAGATTCGAAAATGTCTCCGGCAGATAACCCGCTTCGGTCGCTGCAACACACAACCCTGAGCCTCAGCGATCCGAGCTACACGAGTGCGGCCTGATCGTCCAGCACCTCCAACAGTATCGGCCGCGCGCTGAAGGGCGAAGCCGTTGTCGCCGGTCGCGCCGTCCCAAGCCGAACCACTCTGGTTTCGGCGGCGCCGGTGGTGGTTCCATCCGGGATCGATGCCGCCGACAGGCTTGTGCCGAATCGACTGGCCAGGATCGTGAAATCGTCGAGGTTCACGCTTTGGTCGTAGTTAAAGTCGCCCTGACTGAACACCCGGCTCGGCTGGCCGAAGCTTGCGGCGAGGGACGTGAAATCGTCGAGGTTCACGGCACGATCGCGATTGGCGTCGCCGGCAAGGACGAAGAAGTCAGTGACGAGATCGTCGCCGCCGATGCCGTCGTTGTTGCCGTCGAGCGGCTGGCCGTTGGGACCGGTGATTCCCGACGCGGCGAGGGTGAGACGGTAATTGCCGTCGGGGAGGACGCGCGTCGGTGTGCCTGAGACATGGAATCGCGCAACGCCTGCCGTCGGGTCGTACGCGAATCCAACCTGAGCCGGCGGAACCGGCTGGCCGGTGGAGAGGTTGAAGAGCGAGGCGTCGGCCGGCGCGAGCGACGCAACGACGTTGGCGGTAAAGGCGACGCGCGGCGCGGGCGGGAAACGGTCGTATTCATACGCGGCGCTGGTAACCGCCACCACGTTTGGCGACGACGCATCGCGGAGCGCGAGATCGGCCGTGCCGGCGCTCGCGCTCACACTATACCCCGCGCCGCTCTGAACGGCGACTCGCGCCAGCTCGGTCCCTTCAGCAATGGCATCGGCGACGGGATAGACCTGCAACCGCACGGCGTCGTCGCCGGCAGGAATGGTTACACTCGTCGGCAGGTTGGCGTAGTCTGTGCCAGGTGCAGCCAAGCCAGCGCCCGCTACGCCTGTGATGTTGACGACTAAGTCGAGGGCGTTCGAACCGGTTCGGCGAACCTCGAAGATGCCCGGCGACGAACCATCTTCGCGCACGGCATCATTGACGCGCACTACAGAGGCCACATTCGGTCCCGGGTTACCCGTGACGGTGATGGTTGCACTTTGCGGCGTGCCGATGAAGCCGTAGCCATCCTCCGCTTGTGAATAGAAAACGTAGGTTCCGGCATTCAATCCAACACGGAAGACAATTCCCCAGTCGTCGACGGCGGTGTAGTCGATTCCGGCGACGATGTCGCCGCCAACGCCGGTTTGAAGTCCTGCGATATTGTTGCTTTCGCGATAAAAACGCACAACGCTGGTGGCGGCTTCGGGATTGGTCGCCTCGAGCGTAAGAATGAGTCCACTTGCAATGATCGCGGCCGATGGGACGAGTGGTCCCGTGAGCGGACCTTCCCGTCGCTGGCCAAGATTGATATCATTCAGCGACGCACCGGCAGTTGCGGTGATCGAGAGCGCGCCGCCGGTGTCGCCGTTGGTGGGAACCCAGCCCGCCGGACCGACTGCGCGCAGGGCTAGCGTGCCCGGAATGGCCCCGGTGAGTGTGTAAGCGCCCAACCCATCGGTGATGGCGTTCGCCTCGCCGACATCGAGCGCGCCATCGAAGTCGGTGTCGGTAAAGACCGTCCAGCCGCCGAGCGATTGTTCGCCACCGTCGAAGATTCCATCCAGATCTGCGTCGGCAAATACGAAGCCCTGTAAAGTCGCGGGCTGCGCGCTACCGTAGTCGCCGCCCGAGATGGTTTCACCGATGCCAACCGTGATCGTCCTCGTCGGCGGTGTCGTGAACACAAAACCTGACGTGCCTTCCAGCACGATGTCGTGCGACCCGCTTAACAAGCTTCCGAGCGTGTAATTGCCGCTCGAATCGGATAGCACGAACGGCTCACCGAGCTGGTACGTGCTGTTGTGATTGAGGTCGTCAAATATGCGCCGGCCAACCAGACCTAGCTCGCCCGCATTGATCGCGCCATTTCCATTGAGATCGTTGAAGACTCGGCCGCTGACCAAGTTAAGATCGATGTTGGGTCCGTCGGCGATCTGGACCGTAGCGACCGCAACATTCTGGCTGTACAGACTCGAAGGCAAAACCGTGACGTCGACGAGTTCGACGCCTTCTGCCAGATTGTCGGCGATCGGAACGATGTCGAACGAGACCGAAGATTGGCCAGCCGGAATGAACACCGAAAGCGGAATGAGTTGATAATCGACGCCGTTGGTGGCTTTGTTTGCGCCAGTGGATAGTGCCAGGAACACGCCAAGAGGAATATTCGTCGCACCGGTTCGGCTGACGGTGAACCGTCCGGGCGAGCCGGGCGTTTGCTCCGAGGTATTAGGAATCGTTGGAGCAATCGAAACCACCGGCATCGGACTGGTGTTGAGCACGTTGATGGTCGCGCCGACAACTTCAAACTCACCGCCCGCGTCGGAAGCCCAGCATCGCACATTGTACGTTGCGGCATTGGCGTAAACCTTGGTTCGGCTGGTCCAGTCGCCAGGCAGCGTCTCGTCAGGCGTGCCGTCGCCCCAGTGAATGCGCCAATTCGCGATCGGGTCGTTCGGCGCATTGAGGCTTCGCAAGTTGAACCGGAACGGCTCGCCGAGATTTATCGAGCCAACTTCGTCGCGCACGCGAACGATCGCTGACGGCACGACGACGACGTCCATGACATCATAAGCCCAGAAGCCGTTGCGGTCCCTCACTCGGACTGCCACTTGGCGGAAACCGGGGGCCGAGACGTTCAGCGGGACAGAGATCGAGGGCGAGTTGGCGCTGAAATCGGTCGAGAAGCTGCGCCCGTCGAAATCAAGATCCCAGTCAAATGTCAGGCCGGTGCCGTTTGCTACTGCGGTAACGTTGAGCGCGGTCCCCTCGCCGACCTGCACGCTCGTCGGCAAGTCGACTGTCGGGAGCGATGCGGACGAGGGGAACGAAAGCGCTTGCATCAGTGCGCTGGCGATTTCCTGATGTCCGCGCGCGTTGGGATGAGCCGCGCCCTGTGGCTGATACGCATCGCCGCCCTGCATGACGCGGGACTGTGTTGCGGTGATAAACCATGGCTGGGCGGCGCCGTACCCGTGCGTCGTGAACGTGGATGGCGCTGCCACGACATTCCAGCCGTATCGATTACCCGCTTTGGCAACCGCCCGATTGAGTGGCACAAAGACATTGGCCGATGCATGGGCAGCTTCCTCGGCATCGATGCGCACGGGCAGATTGCTGATGCCAGTGTCGCCGCCGCCGAATAGGCCAAAAGTCAAAACGCTTGCGATTGTCAGGCCGAGATCGAGCCATCCCAGCGCGTTGAGCTGGTCTCCCTTATCGTAGAATTCATCGATGTTGTCGCCGTAGTCGGCAAAGATGATATCGCTGAACTGCCCAAGCTCGTTGCGCGTCATGTCTGGATATTGAACTAAGTAGGTCTGGTCCTTCTTGTACTGTGCGCCAAACTGATTGCGTAACGCGGATTCCAGCTGGGCGTAGTGCGCCGGCAGCGAGCGCAGTCCGCTTCGTGCCGTTGATGCGATGTCGGAGAGTTTCTTGGTAAAAAAAACGATATCGTCGCTGAACCATCCCGTGTCTATATTGACCTTGACGCGGGCGATGTAGTCTTCAATCAGTGTTGAAAAGCCGATGTCGTTGCCGCCCACTTGCAGGAGCAGCGCATCGATGTCTCGCGAGCCGATAAACGACTTGGCCTGCGCCACTTGCGACAGGACGCTCGGCGCCGAGCCGCGGCCCGGCCGGCTGCCGTCCACGGTCGCTCCGGTTTCCGCGAGGAATACGAACGTGACCGAACTCTTGGCATCGGCGTTCTCGAGGTTGAGCGCCGCAAGCGAAGCGGCGGCCTTCGAGGACCGACGCGCGCTCGAATGTCCGGGGCCGTCTCCCCAGGTGCCTTCGGGCAGCAAACCACTTGCTCCCGGCGGAATCAACGGCGGCAGAACATTGTTCGCCGAAATCTCGGGATTTCCTTCACCCGCCATGAACGAATCGCCCAGGGCCACGATCATGATGTCGTTCACGTTCACCAACTGCGTCTCACGATTGGTGAAGCCCGCTGAGTCGGTTATGGTCAGTTCCACCTGATACTGGTCCTCAGGAAGCTTCGTCGAATAGGTGGGCGCGGCAGACGTCTGCATGCGGAGAAGCGTGCCGGTCCGGTCCCAGATGGACCAGGCGAAGCTCGCGATTCCGAGAGATGCCGCGCTGCTGCTGGCGTCGAAGTTGACATCGAATCCGCCGGTGGGATTGGCGTAGGCAAAGCTGTTGGGCAGGTCGATCAGCCCGTTGCCGTTATCGTCCCGCCCATAGCGCTCCGGCATCGCCCAGTCGAAGCTCGCCAGCGTCGCGCCGGCGGCTAAATCGAGGATATTGATGTTCGCCGCGCCACTGCCGCCGACGGTGTAGCCGCCGCCGGTTTGCAGGATCATCTGCACTTGCTCGGCCGGCTCGCTTAGCGTGTCGCGGCGCGGCACGAGATCGACGTTGATGCTCGGCTGGTTGGCGAGAAATGCGTAGGTGAAGGGCAGCGCTTCGTAATCCAGTCCGAATGTTGCCGTTCCGGCAAACGTGGCCGACACCGTTAACGGCGAGGTCAGGATGCCCGTGCGAGTGAGCGTGAAGACGCCCTTGTTGCTGCCAGGTTCCGCCGCCGTACCGTCGCTGGAGGCGATCGTGACTGTCGGGCGGTCGTTGTCGATGTTGATCAGTTGCAACTGCTGCAACGTCGGATGACGCCGGTATCCGCTACCGTCGGCAAGAACCACGTTGATGGTTTCATCGGCCTCGGGCGCGGTGTCGTCCACCGCGCGCACGAGCACATTCACCGATGATTGACCAGCGGCCATTTGCGCGGTCCACAGCCCGGTGCCGGAGTTAAACGTCGCGCCCTGCACCGTGTAATCGCCGGGCGAGCCGGTGCCGCTAAGCGCGAAGTTTACGTTGAGCACACCGTTGACGAATCCACCGAGCCGCGCGATCGGAATCGTGGCCGTCGTCTGCCCCGCCTCGGTCAGCGTCAGATCCGTACTGGTGAGTTGAACGGTCGGAATCTCGTCATCGAGAATAGTCGCACGGGCCGCACGGGGACTGGTCTGAAGCGACGTGTACACGCCGGGCGCGCCGTCCGCCAGGTAGATCACGCTCCATTCAATGCCTTCCTGGTCCGCATCATTGATCGGAGTGAGGATCACGTCGATCGTGCTTGTATTCGCGGGGAAGGTGAACTGCTGCGACAGCGCGGTTGATCCGCCGGTGACGGAATAATCGCTGCCGAGCGTGGCCGTGCCGGAGAAATCAACGTTGACGGTCAGCGGATTGGTCCGCACGCCATAGCGATGCAGACGGAATCGCGCGGTGTCGCCCGAGCCTTCGGTCCCGGTGAAATCCTGCCCCGGATACGATTCGTTTTCGACTTCGACGATCGGCGTGTTGGTATCGAGAATCGTAAACGAAGCGGCTGTATTGTTCGGATCAACGGTGAAGTCCGTCGCGCCCAGAACGCCCGTGACGCTGACGACCAGCGTCTCGTCATACTCCGATTCTGCGTCGGTGAGGATTGGCACGTTAAACGAGAAGCTGCGCTGCCCGGCCGGAATATCGACATACGTATCCACCAGCGGTCCTACCGCGCCATAGTCGAGCCCACCCAGCGCCGAACCTGCGATGGCGAGATTCACGCGCACAGGCAAGTTGATCGCGCCTGTGCGCGAAACCTGAATGGTGGCCGTTGCGCCTTCGGCAAGGTTCCCCGTCGCCGCGGAAACAGAATAGAGGTATGCCTCGCCCGCGTCGGTCGCTGCGCCGACGTCGACAAACGGCGCTGCGACGACGATGTAATCACCATTAATGGCAGCGGTGTAACCGAATTGATCGCCCGTCAGGGGCGAAGGACTGTTGAGCGTTGCGAGCAAGGAGCCGGTCGTGGCATCGTAAACGTACGCCGATCCCGCGTCATTCGCGGCCGTGTCGTCAAAGCGAGACGTAATGACAACCGTATTATTGGAAAACCCGAGGCCCTCTCCAAATCCGTCGCCCAGATTCGGTGTGGGGTTGTTAATCGTTCGCAGCAGGCTGCCGGTGGTCGCGCTGAAGAGATACACGGTTCCCGCCTCACTGGCGCCGGAAAAGTCGGCGCCCGTGGCGCTCAAGACGACTGTGTCGCCGTCCACGGCAACGCTGGCTGCAAAGAAATCATTCGTCGCCGGCGCCGGGTTGTTGATCGTGCGGATCAACCCTCCGCTAGCTGCGCTGTAGAGATACGCTTTGCCTGCGTTGGTCACGCCGCCAACATCATCCTGATACGCGCCGATGACGACGTTGTCGCCGGAGATCGAAAGCGTGCGGCCGAAGTAATCGTTGATTCCGGGCGAAGGATTGTTCATCGTCCTCAGAAGTGCGCCGGTGGAAATGCTAAAAATGTATGCGGATCCCGCATCGAGCGCGCCGGCGTCATTCAATTGTGCGCCGATGACAAGGAAATCGCCGGAGATGGCGACCGAGATACCGAAGTTATCGCCGATGTCGGGTGTCGGGTTATTGATCGCCCGCAACAAGGTTCCCGTCGAGGCGCTGAAGATAAACGCCCGGCCCGTATCCGTTGCGCCGCTATCAACATTCTTCGCACCGACAACGACGAAATCGCCGGACACGGCGACGGCAAAGCCAAAATTGTCGCCTGCGTTTGGCGTTGGACTCGACAGTGTGCGAAGGAACGCTCCAGACGCAGTGCTGTAAATGGAGACCGAGCCAGCATCGGTTAACCCACTTACGTCGTCCAAATCCGCGCCAACCACCGTGTAGTTTTGCGTGACGGCGACGGCCTCCTTGCCGAAGCGGTCGTCAATAGCGGGCAGCGGGTTCGAGATCGTATCCTGCGCAACAGGGCTGGCTCGCGTGATGCCAAACGTGCGGGCTTCGTAAAGATACGCCGCGCCGGCGTCGGTCGCGCCATTGATGTCGTCAAAAGGGGCGCTGACGACGACGTAATCTCCGTTAATCGCGGCGGAATACCCAAATTGATCTTCCGAAGCAGGAGTCGGGTCGTTGAGAGTCCCGAGTAAAGCACCCGTGGTGGCATTGTAAAGATGTGCTGATCCTGCATGTGTTGCGCCGGTATTGGCGAATGAGGAGGTGATGATCACCGTATTACCAGAGATCCCAACTGCTTTTCCAAATTGCTCGCCAATCCCGGATGCGGGTTTTCTAATCGTCTGAAGCAGCCCCAGGTTGGATGCGCTGAAGATATATCCTACTCCCGCATCGGTCACTCCAAGGACGTTATCCTCATCGCCAACAGCTCCGATGACGATCGTATCGCCGTCCACGGCGACGCTGCCTCCGAAGAAATCACTTGCGGCAGCCGTGGGGTTGTTTATCGTGCGCGCGGGGGCAGCTGTAGAGGCGCTGAAGACATAAGCCGTTCCCGTGTCGCCGATCCCGCCTGCGTTATCGTGGTACGCGCCGACGACAATAGTGTCACCAGAGATGGCGACTGAGTTGCCGAATCCATCAAAGTGCGCTGGATCCGGATTTGACAGTGTTCGCACGGGATTTCCCGAGGTGTCGAACAGGTAGGCTGCCCCCACATCTGTAAATCCTCCTAAGTCATCCGATACCGCTCCGACGACCACGTAATTGCCGAAGGCCGCTACGGAGAAGCCGAACAGATCCTGCGCAGCGGGGACAGGATTTGCTATGGTCTGGAGAAAATTTCCCGTTGACGCACTATAGATGTAAGCCGAGCCGGCATTATCCCCACCGTTATTGTCCGCCACGGCTCCGATGACGATGTAGTCACCAGAAATGGCGACTGCATTCCCGAACTGGTCACCAGATTCCGGAGATAGGTTGTGAATCGTATGAAGCAGACTCCCCGTCGATGCACTGTAGACATACACCGAACCGGCATCTGTTGCGCCCGTGTCATCGTACCCAGCACCCACTACCACATAGCTCGCGGACACCGCGACAGACTGACCTTGGAGGGCACCGGCCTGTGGCGTAGGGTTGGTGAACGTGCGAAGCGGCGCTCCTGTGGAAGTGCTGTACAGGTAAGCCGATCCAGCGTAGGCAGTGCCGAAGGGGCGGTCGAAGACGGCGCCGACGACGACGTAATCCGCCGAAACTGAGACGGAATCGCCGAACCAATCGGTGGCCTGCGGCGCCGGGTTATTCAGGGTTTGCAGCAACGCGCCGGTGGAGGCACTGAACACGTACGCCGAGCCTGTGTCGGACGCACCTGTGTTGTCTTCACGGGCCCCGACAACAACAACATCTCCGGATAGCGACACGGATTGTCCGAAATAGTCGTTCGCTGCTGGCGTCGGATTGCTGATGGTCCGGAGCAACGATCC
>JAWXCP010000050.1:0-12566 GCA_034408685.1 Hyphomicrobium aestuarii
CCCGTCTATGATGCCCGTCTATGATGCCCGTCTATGATGCCCGTCTATGATGCCCGTCTATGATGCCCGTCTATGATGCCCGTCTATGACAATCGTTGGATGAAGCCGGCGCATGAACGTGGCCTGACCCCGTGCGCTCGCGAACGGCGGTCAGAGTGGCTGGCCCACGTTCCCCCGGCCAGTAACGCGCCGCATTCCGCTTGGGATAACTGCCGACGCACGCGGCGCGGGCCAGCATGGGCCACTTGGGTGCCGCGATCGTAGTCGTATAGAGTGCCCGAAATCAGACAAGGAGCACGTGATTCGTGGCGAGCCCGGCCCCCAAACTGCCGATGGACGGCAAATCTGCCAACGGCAACACGGCCGCCCCTGGCTTTCGGGCTGGTAATGCGCCCGAGTTGACGGTGTCGGAGTTGGCCAGCGGGATCAAGCGGTCGCTGGAGGACAGTTTTGGCCACGTGCGATTGCGCGGCGAAATCTCAGGCTATCGCGGCCCGCATTCGTCGGGGCACTGCTATTTCACGTTGAAGGACGACAACGCCCGGATCGATGCGGTCGTTTGGAAGGGCTCGTTCGGTCGGCTCAAGTTCAAGCCTGAAGAGGGCATGGAAGTCATCGCGACGGGTAAGGTCACGAGTTATCCGAACGCATCGAAGTATCAAATCGTGGTCGAGGCGATGGAGCCAGCGGGCGCGGGCGCGCTAATGGCGTTGCTCGACGAGCGCAAGCGGCGGCTCGCAGCCGAGGGCCTGTTTGCGCCCGAGCGCAAGCGCCGGCTGCCGTTCATGCCACGCGTGGTGGGCATTGTGACATCGCCGACGGGAGCGGTGATCCGCGACATGCTGGCGGGCTTTGCCGAGCGGTTTCCAGTCCACGTCGTGGTGTGGCCGGTGCGCGTCCAGGGTGAAACCTGCGGCTCGGAAGTGGCGGCCGCCATCAACGGGTTCAACCGGATGCCGACGGGCGTGCCGATGTCGGGCGGTGGGCGTTTGGTGCGGCCCGACGTTCTGATCGTGGCACGCGGCGGCGGCAGTCTCGAAGACCTGTGGGGGTTCAACGACGAGGCGGTGGTGCGGGCTGCTGCCGGGAGCGCCATCCCGATCGTGTCGGCTGTCGGACACGAAACCGATTGGACGCTGGTTGACCTCGCTGCCGATGCCCGGGCGCCGACGCCGACGAAGGCGGCCGAATGGGTCGTGCCGAAGTATTCGGATCTGATCGGACAGCTCGGCGACCTCGGCGGCCGGTTGGCGGTCGGCATCCGGCGCTTGGCGGAGCATCGGCGGGCGGACCTCAAGGCTGCGGCGCGGGGACTGCCGCGGGCCGAGGATCTGGTGCGGCTTCCGCGCCAGCGGCTCGACGCAGCCGAGAGCCGCCTCGCGCGCGGTCTGCTAGCCAACGCGCGGGCCCACGCCATGCGGCACGCCAGAATTGCGGGACGGCTCACAACGGGCTTGGTCGCCAACCGGCTGGCGCGATGGCGCGACCTTGTGGCGAGCCTTGGCGCGCGAACAACCGACGGGCTGTCGCGGCTTGCTGGACGGCAGCGCGCCCGGTTCGAGGGATCGGCAGCGCGGATGCGCCCGTCGGTTGTTGCCGCCCGCGCCCGGCGAGGGCGTGAACAGCTCGATGGTCTTGATGCGCGTGGCGCCCTCGCACTGACGCAGCGCTTGCAGGCGGTGCGCAAGCGCCTTGAGGCGCGGTCTTCGATGCTGGCGGCGCTGTCGTATCAGGGCGTCCTGGCGCGTGGCTTTGCCGTTGTGCGGGATGGCAACGGCCAGATGGTGCGAGGCGCGACGCACGTGGCGGCCGGCGGGGCGCTCAGTATCGAGTTCCACGATGGCGATGTGCGCGTGCAGGCGCTCGAAGACGGCAGGGCTGCAGAACGCGGGTCGCCGAAGGATCCGACCGGCATCCGCCCCCGCAAGCCCAAGGGCCAGGAGCCGGGCGGCGGGCCAAAGGATACTGGTTCTCGGAATAGTGGTTCTCGGGGTGGCGGTTCCGGTGGCGGCGGCCCGCAGGGGAATTTGTTTTGAACCGGGCCTTATCGGGTTCGCTGAAGGTGGAAATTTCCAGGTTGCCGATGTCCCGGTCTCACGGCATGCGTTGCGAAGACCAATTGACGTTTCGGTCGCCGTTCTTCAGTTTCCGGCACCACACCGCCCCTTCGGCGCGCCCACGGGACCCGCATGAATCGCTTTGAGAAACTTTTCGGCCTGACGTCGGAAGCGCGCGTCCGTTTCGGGGACGGCGATTTCACGGTGTTGTCGGCTGGCGACTATGTCCGCTGCGCGGTGACGGGCGAGGCGATACCGCTGCCGAACCTGAAATACTGGAGCGTCGAACTCCAAGAGGCTTACGTTTCAGCCGAGGTGTCGTTCAACCGCTATCTCGAACTGCGCCGTCGCAAGGGCGAGTTGGCACCATAGCCTGTCGAAATTTTGGGCATGACGGCGTGATGGCATTTGACGGGCTCCATCGATCAGTACAACTTATCCGTCATGATCACCTTGCGGCAGCTTCGTTATGTGGAGGCGATAGCGCGTCTTGGCCATTTCGGCCGGGCGGCGGAGCAATGCTCAGTCACGCAACCCGCGCTGTCGCTGCAGGTCAAGTTGATTGAAGAAGAACTGGGCATCAGCCTGTTCGAGCGTCTGCCGCGCGGTGTACGTCCAACACCAGAAGGTGCCGAAATTGCCCGACGGGCGGCCCGCGTCCTGGCCGAAGTGCGCGATATCTCGGATTTCGCGCGGGTGAACCGCGAGCCGCTGACCGGCCCTTTAAATCTCGGTGTGATCCCCACGGTGGCGCCGTATCTGCTGCCGCCCATGCTGCCGCTTCTGCGGGCCCGCCACCCGGCGCTCAAACTGCGCGTCCGGGAATCGCGCACCGAGCATCTGCTCGACGCTTTGGCCGACGGTTCGCTCGACGTCTTGCTGCTGGCTTTACCCGTCGACCGGCCAGAGTTCGAGACGATGGCAATCCTGGAGGATCGCTTCCTGTTGGCGATGCCGGGCAGCCGCAAGATCAGCGGCAAGGTCAAGGCGACGGCGGAATTGATCAAGGATGACCGTCTGTTGCTGCTCGAGGAAGGCCACTGCCTTCGCGATCAGGCATTGGCCGTGTGCGACCTGCGCGAATCTGAAACGGGCGAGGCGTTCGGTGCATCGAGCCTGTCGACGATCGTTCAACTCGTCGCCAACGATCTGGGGCTGACCTTGTTGCCCGAGATTTGCCTCTCGGTCGAAGCCGAGGGCCGAGGGATCACACTGTTGCGGTTCGCAGACCCCGAGCCGCAGCGGACGTTAGGTTTGGCTTGGCGGAAGTCGTCCCCGCGGGCGGCGGATTGCTTGGCGCTGGCCGACGTGGTTCGCGAGGTCGGCACGGAGCGGAAAGCGCGCACCGTCTGATCGAGGCCCGTCTGATCAAGGCCCGTTTGACTTTGGCCCGTGTAGAGGCGGCCGATTATAGAATGCGCGGCGCCTCAGAGCCGATGATCGAGATCTCGCCATTGCGGAGTTCGAGTAGGAACTCAGCTGCCGTCGGATCCTGGTGGTCGCGGCACACGATCAGATAGACCGGCGCGGCAACGGCGCGTGTGTCGATTCGGGTTTCGGTGTCCAAGTGCGCCGTGGGTCTGGCCGAGGCAGGCACTTCACGGACGTCAATGATCACAAGGCGGCGATCTGGCGTGTTGCCGCCCGACCGGAGGGTGAGCGGCTGGCCCACGGCAACGACGCGTGCAATCTCAGGGTTTGCGATGCCCAGCCAAAACGCTTCGCTCCCGACAATACCATCGAGGCGCGGACGGGAGACAGGCGGTATGTCGGCGACCGCTCGAGAAGGTTCGACAGCGCGGGTGAACGACCGGTCAAAGACCGATGCAACCACGTTATCGGTGTCGAGTGCCATAACCCCGCCGCCAACCACGAGAGCGGCAATTGCCACGACGCTCACCGCACCCAAACGCCAGTCTCGCGAAGGGCGGATCGGATCGCAACGCCCGCGTTCGACACTCTGCGTTGTCTGGGACATCGGCACGTTGGACATCAAAAACCTCTGGAGAAGCGTATAACGCGGCGCGTTACTCGGCTTGGTCGGTATCTGGCCGACGATGCGCCTTCACGCGGACCTGCGAGCCGTTAACGTGACGCATGAAAGCAAGGTTCAGCGCAAACAACGCCGAAAATACGATCGCCAGAAGGAGAAGTAGCGCTTGCGGTGAGTTTGTAAGGGTCGCGAGTGGCAACGGTGCGGTTCCTTTTGTGATGAGCTGAGCGGCAGCGGACTGGCCGAGAAGGGCCACGGTCAGACCGGCAAACACGACGGCGCCGATGGCGGCGTCAAAAACAAATCGAGCGGCTGAAAAAGGTCGGGCCATGTGATGCTCCTAACATGTATAACGAAGACGAAGGCGTCTCCGATCAATCGATCTTCAGGGTGTGTCGGGGGTTGGCTCCCAATGTGGCGAACTCGGCTATTTTTCCCCAACGCAACCTGAACGCGGCAGGGCTGTGGTCGATCAGACACGCCCTTTCACGTCGCAGTCTGGTCTGCAGTATGGCACAGGTTACGGTTCTGGGTGCCTAAAAAAATTGGGCGGCGATCGGTAGTCTTAGCCCTTCATGAATCGTGGTTCGATATGTGGGCGGGGCTGCCTGGGAGTGCGGTGTCGCCAGAAAATTTATGCCATGCGGACGTACTGCGAGCGATAGTTCTGATCCGCGCGTTCGGTCCGAAAGCGCTTCCACCTCACGAGATACGGCACTAGAACGGCGCGTCTCCACCATTGCGGTCGGCCATCCGGCTGGCGCCTCCCGCCCCGTCCAGAAAGATCGATCCCATGGGTTTCATCGCCGACAGCCTGAACCGCATCCAGCCGTCCGCCACCATCGCCGTGTCGATGAAGGCACGCGAACTCAAGGCGGCCGGGCGCGACATCATCTCGTTGTCGGCTGGCGAGCCAGATTTTGACACGCCGCAGAATATCAAGGACGCTGCAACCAAGGCGATGGCGGACGGCAAGACGAAATACACAGACGTCGACGGGATGCCGGAGCTCAAGGTTGCGATCGCTTCAAAGTTCGCCCGCGAAAACGGCATCGACTATAAACCGTCGCAGATCACGGTGGGCACCGGCGGCAAGCAGGTGCTGTACAACGCGCTGATCGCAACCCTTAACCCGGGCGATGAAGTGATCATCCCGACGCCGGCTTGGGTCTCGTATGCCGACATCGTGGGTCTTGCGGGTGCAACGTGCGTGTTTGCGCCGACGACGATCGAGCAGGGTTTCAAGCTGACGCCCGAGGGGCTGGAAAAGGCGATTACGCCCAAGACCAAGTGGTTCATCTTCAACGCGCCCTCGAACCCGACAGGGGCTGCCTACACACGCGACGAGGTCAAGGCGCTGACCGATGTGCTGATGCGGCATCCCCATGTGTGGACGCTGTCGGACGACATCTATGAGCACCTGATCTACGACGGGCTCGTGATGCACACGCCGGTTGCGGTCGAGCCGGGGCTCAAGGACCGCACGCTGACCATGAACGGGCTGTCGAAATCGTATTGCATGACCGGCTGGCGGCTGGGTTATGGCGCCGGCCCCGAGGTGCTGATCAAGGCCATGAGCAAACTTCAATCGCAGTCGACATCGAACCCCTGCTCGATCACGCAGTGGGCGGCCGTCGAAGCGTTAAACGGGCCGCAGGATTTCATCGCCCGCAACAACGAGGTCTTTGCCAAGCGGCGCGATCTCGTGGTGTCGATGCTGAACCAAGCCAAGGGCCTCAAGTGCGCCAGGCCGGAAGGTGCGTTCTACGTTTATCCGTCGTGTGCCGGCGTGATCGGCAAGACCGCGCCGTCGGGCAAGGTGATCGCCACGGATGAGGACTTTGTGACGGCGCTGCTCGAGACCGAAGGCGTTGCTGCCGTTCACGGCGCGGCTTTCTACGGCAGCCCGGCGTTCCGCATTTCCTACGCCACATCGACCGAAGCACTTGAGGAGGCGTGTCGGCGAATCCAGCGGTTCTGCGGCAGCTTGCAATAGGCATGCGGCAGGCTCCGCAACGGACGCATGGCGTCGGCGCGAGCCCCTCGCTCACGCGGTCGCGCATCGTCACGCTCCGCGACGGCCGGGTGATGGGCTACCGGCTGTATGGCGCGCAAAACGGGATACCCGTGATTGCGCTGCATGGCACACCGGGCTCGCGCTACAAATTCGCCAGCGCGCACGTTTCGGGCCTGAAGCACGGGCTTAGAATCGTGTCGGTCGACCGCTGGGGCTATGGGCTGACCTCGCCGCGGCCCGGCGGCACCTTGCGCGACTTTGCCTCCGACATCGCAAATCTGGCCGATGAACTGGCGATTGGCCGGTATCACGTCGTTGGCATATCTGGCGGCGGGCCGTTCGCTGCGGCCGTCGCTGCAAGTTACGCCGAACGGGTTATCACGCTGGCGCTGATCTCGCCGGTCGGGCCGATCGCTGGCATCAAACCGTCGCCAGCGCTGTCGACGTTTCACCGCTTGTGCTTCCGCACCTTGCCGAATGTGCCCGGCGCATTGTCGCTGGCCTTCCTTGCATTCCGCTTGGCGTTGCGCGTGTCGCCACCCCTCGCGCTGAGATTGGCCAACACCCGGTCGGGCGTTGACCGCCAGACCGTCGCCGACCCGGCGGTGCGCGACCGGTTGGCGAAAACGTTTCGCGAAGGCATGGAGCCGGGCGTGGGCGGCGCTCTTGCCGATATGGCGTTGTTCGCGCGGCCGTGGGGCATCGATCTAAGCCGCGCCGACATGCCTGCCCGCATCTGGATCGGGCTTGAGGACCGCAACGTTCCAATCGAGGCTGTCCGCGCGCTCAGCACGGCGCTGCCGCGCTGCGAGCTGACCGAAATTCCAGGCGCCGGCCACCTGTGGGCGTCCCACAACGTCGGCGAAGTCATGGCGTGGATTGCGGGCGTGGGGAAAGCGTGATCGCGTGACAACGGGTCGGGCTTGCTCGTCGCTTACGTTCAAACCGCTGGCGGGTCGACCTTGACCGCGAGGATCTTGTCGATGCGGCGGCCATCGAGGTCGACCACCTCGAACTTCCAACCGTGGCTGATCATGTATTCGCCCGTTTTCGGGATATGCCGCATTTCGGCGAGCACGAAACCCGCCACCGTCTCGTAGCCGCGTTGGTCGGGCAGTTTGAAACCGATGGTGTCGGCCATCTCATCGGCAGGCATCGCGCCAGACAAGAGCCACGATCCGTCTTCGCGCGCGACCGCGTAGGGTTCGACGCCGTCCATGTCGGATTTGAACACGCCAGCGATGGCTTCGAGGATGTCGGCTGGCGTCACGAGACCCTCGAAGTGGCCGTACTCGTCAAGAACAAGCGCCATGGGCACGGGGGACTCGCGCAGAATCTTGACGACATCGAGCGCTGATGTTGATTCCGGTATGGCTGGCGCCTTGCGCACGTGGCGGCCAACGTCGAGCGGTTTTCCCGCCAGCAGGTCGGCGAGAATTTCCCGGGTCTGCACGACGCCGATGATGGCATCAGCCGAACCTTCGCCAGCTGGAAGCCGCGAATGTGTGGTTGAAATCAGCCGGTCGCGAATAGCGCTTTCATCGCCGGTCACGTCGATCCAATCGACGTCGGTGCGCGGCGTCATGATGCCGACGACGGCGCGGTCGGCGAGGCGCATGACGCCGGTGATCATCTGGCGCTCGCCGGTTTCGATCACGCCGGCGGTCTCGGCTTCCGATACCAGCGTCCGGATTTCTTCATCCGTGACCCGCGATTCACTTTCGACCGACTGCCCAAATGCGGCAAAAACGAGCTTTGTGGACTGGTCGAGTATCCAAACGGCGGGAGCAGCAAATTTGGCGAACAGCACCATCGGCGGGGCGACGGTGCAGGCGATCTGCTCGGCATTTTTCAGCGCGAGGTTTTTGGGGACGAGTTCGCCGATGATCACAGAGAGGTAGGTAATGACAGCAATCACGAGCACGTAGCCGGCGGGAGCGGAGACTGCGTCCGATAACCCGATGGATCTGAACGTGCTCGCGGCTTGCTCGCCGAACGCTTCGCCAGAGTACGCGCCGTTGATGATGCCGATCAGCGTGATGCCAATTTGGACCGATGACAGGAAGCGGCCAGGGTTGGCGTTCAGGGCCAGTGCGCTTGCGGCGCCCGGCTGGCCAGCTGCCGCCAGAGCCTTCAAGCGCCCGGATCGGGAGGAGACAACGGCCAGTTCAGACAGAGCGAATACGCCGTTCAACAGGATGAGAACGGCGACGATTAGAACTTCTGTCAAATGTGTCCGGCGCGGTCGCCGCGCCACTCCTTATGTTTTCTCGACGCGTGACCCGAGGCGGCTGACGCGTCCGAACGTGAATACCCGGTAGGTCCGACATAGTCGATCGGGTGAACCGTTCAAGCTGCTGCTGCGGCGGGCGCCGGTGGCAGCGGGTCCGCGAGCCCGGATACCTCGAAAGCCTGCTGTTGGCGGGCAGTCACCGTTGCCACGTCGAAGCCCGCGATGTTTTCATTGAACATGCGGTGCCAGTTGCGCCGCGCGTCGAGGTGGAGGAACACCCCGCCAAGGCCAATTGCGGCGCGATCCATGAACACGAATTCGCGCGGGATCGTGACCGGGCCTTTTTCTTTGAGCATCTGGTGGACGTTGAACGCTTCCTTGCGGCCATATTCGCCCGGCGCCGTGCCATCGGCTATCGTACGCTCGCGGTCGTCGAGCAGCGGGCCGTAGATGAACTTCGCCCAGATCGACAACGCGTCGATCAGGTCGCTCGACAGGCCCTTGAAGCCCCAGGTCTCGTAGGCGTGTACAACTTGCGCGCGGTCGTTGCGTAGCAGGCCGTTGTAGAGGTCGATCACGCCGTTGACGAACGTCGGCGGGAACTTCCGGATGCAGCCGTAATCCAGCAGGTTGATGCCCATCGGCCGACCGATGCTGCCGTCGGCCGGCGCGCTGCCGGGCTCTTCGAAGACGGTGTAATTTCCGAGGTGGGGGTCGCCGTGGATGACGCCGTAGTGCGTGACCGGGTACCACCACGCCTGATACATCGCCTCGGCTAGTCGGTTGCGATCCTCCATGGAGGCCGACTTGTAGTCGAGCAATTTGCGCCCCTGCAGCCAGCCCATGGCGAGCATGCGGTTCGTCGAGAGGTCCTCGAACACGTCCGGCACGCGGACGCGGGGCTCGTCACGGAAAATGTAACGGTAAAGGCGGGCGTGGCGGCCCTCGAGGCGATAATCGAGTTCCTCGCGCAGACGATCGCCGATTTCGATCAGCATTTCGCGGGTATCGACCGCGCCGCCCATGCGGGCGTGCATGCCAAAGATCACCTTGAGCTGATTGAGGTCGGCTTCGACGGCCGATTGCATGTCGGGATATTGCAGCTTGATCGCAAGCGGCACGCCGTCATGCGTCGTCGCGCGGTGGACCTGTCCGAGCGAGGCCGAAGCCACGGCCTCTTCCTCGAACGAGCCGAACTTTTCGCGCCAGTTTGCGCCAAGTTCGGCGACGAGACGGCGGCGCACGAAGGCTGGACCCATGGGCGGCGCGTTCGACTGCAGCTGGGCGAGTTCGCGGGCGTACTCGGGCGGCAGCGCCTCGGGGATGGTCGACAGCAATTGCGCGACCTTCATCAGGGGACCCTTGAGGCCCCCGAGCGCGGCCGCCAGGGCTGCGGCATCCGAGCGGTTGTCGAGGTCGCGGCCAAACAGGCGACCAGCGGCAACCTTGGCGGCCACCGCGCCAACGTTGGTGCCAACGCGGGCGTAGCGGGCCGCTCGCGCGGTAAAACGGTTGTCTTCAGTGGACATCGAGGCTCGGATCCCAGGTCAGGCGCGGCCCCACGCGGTGTGCGATAGAGGGCATACTATCGGCTTGTTACCGGATGTGGATACGTTTGCGTGCCGGGGCAAGATCACGGAACGCAGTTGCGGGCAGGTTGGGCAACTTCTGCCGGTTTCCAGCGTCGTACGCTACCGTTGGGCCAAGCCTCCTCGCCAGTGCCATATGCCGGCACCACGTGGAGCCCGTACTGATCGCGATCCGCTTAGTTGCCGACCGGACGGTCGAAAAGCGTTTGGTACATGATTTTGTAGATGTCCGTATTGTCGATACGGCCCTTGACCTTATCGGCGTTTTTGCCAGCTGCACGAACCAGGATGCCGCCGTGGACGTCGTTGTCGGTCGCCCAGGTGATGGCAAACGGCCAGCGTTGGCCCTTTGCGTCAGGGGCCGACAGGAACGGCACGCTCGCGGTTCCTGTGACGCCGTCGGCTGGTGAGCCGTTCTTGGACGTTGCCGGCAGTGGCTTGCCGGGCTCCATCTCGCGGCCAGGGCCGGGACCGATCAGCTGCATGCCGCCAGCGTCACTGTCAGCCGCCATCAGCAGCAGGGTATTCGGGTTGTCTTTCACGTGCCGGTGGAGCACGCCGACCGCCTCGTCGGCCCGGCGCAGGGCTTCCAACGTGCCAGACGCATTGTTGTTGTTGGCCATGTTGTCGGTGCCTTCTTCCTCAACGACAAGCAGGAACCCGTCTTGAGAGCGCGACAGTATCTGCAGCGCGGCGCTCGACATTTCAGCAACCGTCGGCGCGGACGACAAATAGTGGCCGAGCCCTTCGCGGGCGTTTTCCTCCTCGGTTTTGTCGCTGAACGTGTTCCAGCGGGCAAATAGGCCGAGCAGCTTGTCGACTTTCGACAGATCGAGCGCGGCGAGCTCCTGGCGCGTGTAGACGACCGTGTAGCCGCTTCCTTTGGCCCACTGGATGAGGTCGAGGCCGTCTTCGCGCATGCCGTCGCCATGGCGGCCAGCGACCCCTTTGGGCAGCAGCATCGCCTCACCGCCGCCGAGGATGACCGGCACACCCGACTGCACGACCTGCCGGGCGATCTCGGTGTATTGGCTGCGTTTCTTCACCGAGGCGATGAAGGCAGCCGTACCCGGCTCTGCGATGTGGCCGGTTTGAACGAGACCCGTCGCGCGGCCGCTGGCGAGTGCTTCCTGGACGATCGATGCCGGTTTGCCCGACGCGGCAACGATCGGTGTTTCGCCGTCGAGGCCGAACGACCGGGCAGCAACTTTGACACCGTAGGCATGGACCGTCGCGCCGCCATTCGACGTTCCAGCGAGCGCGTCACTCATGTGGCCCGAGTAGACCGCCATGCCCGGCAGGGCGTCCCACTCGAGGGCGCCATCAGGGCCTTTGGTCAGCGTGCGCAAAGCGTTCCAGTGGTTGAGCCCTGTGCCGTCGGGGTGGAAGAAGATCACGTTCGAGGCGGTCACAGCTGCCGTTTTCGGCGCCACGGGTTTTGCGGTGTCGACCGGGGCCGGGGTCGCCGTTGGTGGGATCGGTGCCGCCGTGGTGGCGGTCTGTGGCGCTGGTTGCGGGGCGGGTGGTGTACTTTGGGCGGCGGCTGGAGCCAGCTGCGAGGGTGCAGCGGGGGCGATCGGCGGCGTGTTCGGTGCTGCTGCAGTCGGGGCAGGTGCAATCGGGGTTTGCGTGACGGCTGCCGGGGGCACAGCGACCGCTGGCGGTGTGGTCGTTTGCGCGGCAGGTGCTGCTACCGGAGGTGCGCCGGGCGGTGTGTTCGTTGCTTGGGCGACCGTGATGGCCCCCGATGGCAATGGCGCAACTGTGCGGACGACAGTATCGCCCGCCACTGGCGTCACGTCTCCAGGTGCAGTTTGGGGGTTTCCACCGGAGACGGCCCACGCAACGAGCGCGATCGTCGCTGCGGTCAGGACAAGGCTGGTTTTAACGGGCATCGGGGCTCCTCAAGCGATGATATTTCGCCGACACTTGTCGCGGTTATCTGTGACGATTACGCGACAACCGATTTTGCACGATCGGCCTTTATGACCGGCCGACGCAGCCGCTAGCCTAAACCGCGACCTGCGTCCCGACCTCGACGACGCGGTCGATCGGGATCTGGAAATAGGTCGTGGCATCCTCGGCTTGGCGAGCGAGCGCGATGAACAATTGGTCCTGAAACATCGGCATTTCGGATTTCTTCGAAATCTTGAGCGAACGCCGCGACAGGAAAAAGCTCGTTCCGCCAATGTCGATGTTCAAGTCCTTCTTACGGCACAGCGTAAAGACCTTTTGGATGTTCGGCGTTTCCATGAATCCAAATCGGGCGGTCACGCGGGTGAAGCCGTCGGCGATCGGCTCGACCTTGATACGCTCGCTGTTCAAGACACGCGGCGTATCCGACGTCTTGATCGTCAAAATGATGTTGCGCTCATGGAGTACGCGGTTGTGCTTCAAATTGTGCATTAGCGCGGTGGGGGCGGCGTTGGGGTCGGCGGTCAAAAACACGGCCGTACCGGGTACGCGGTGCGGTGGTTTGGCCTCGAGTTTGCGAACCAGCCACTCGATGTCGGCTTGAGCATGGCGCGTCTCTTTGGCGAGGATTGATGAGCCGCGCCGCCACGTCAGCATGATCAGCGCCATGGCCGCGGCCATGGCCAACGGCAACCATCCGCCCTCGTAGATTTTGGTCATGTTGGCGAGGAAGAAAAACTGCTCGATCAACACCAACGGGATC